>CAJOGK010000035.1 GCA_905234145.1 uncultured Prevotella sp.
GGATGCTTACGAGCAACAGATGCATTACGACTTTATTGACGGATTGTTGGCACTGATAACTGACCTGAAGGCACATGGCGTGAAAACGGCTGTGGTGACAAGCAGCAACATACCCAAGATGGAAAGTGTTTATCGCCAGCATCCTGATTTCATGACGCTGTTTGATGCTGTACTGACATCAGAGGACTTTGAGCGCAGCAAACCCGATCCCGATTGTTATCTGAAGGCTGCAGCAAGATTCGGTGCCGAACCTAAGGCATGTATTGTGTTTGAAGACAGTTTTAACGGCTTGCGCTCGGGCAGGGCTGCTGGTATGAAGGTGGTAGGACTATCAACCACGAATCCTGCTGAGGCTATTGCTCCGCTATCGGATGTGCAGATATCCGACTATAAGGGCATGGATTTTAATTACTTAGAGAACCTCATTTAAATGAATTCGCAAAATACGCCTGTACATATCAGATTATGGCATAGCGACTTCTGGCTGATGGCCATAGCCAACTTGCTGCTGACGATGTCGGTCTATATTCTGATACCCGTTATGCCAACGTGGCTGATGGAGAGTCAGGGCTTTACAGCTGAGCAAAGCGGACTGGCAATGGGGGCATTTGGCGTAGGACTATGGACGATGGGGGCGTTTGTGTCCTATCTGGTACAGCGCTATCGTCGTAACAGCGTCTACCATTGGGCTGTTGTCGTTATGATTGTAACGCTGCTTGGCACCTATTATTACGATACTGCGTTCTGTTGGTTTGCCGATGTGCTTGTCATGATACTGCAGCGCTTTGTGCTTGGTGCGGCTTTCGGACTGGCTCAGATGGTGCTGGCATCGACACTGGTCATCGATACCTGTGAGAGTTTTCAGCGTACTGAGGCTAATCACTCGGCATCGTGGTTTGGGCGCTTTGCCTTGTCGCTTGGTCCGCTGGCTGCAATGTTGCTATGTGTTTTTTTCGATTTCGATATGGTATTGCTTGTGGCCGTTGCTTGTGCTACCGTCTCACTGATACTGGTCATGTGTATCAATTTCCCCTTCCGTGCGCCACAGGATGATATACCGATGGTAAGTCTTGACAGATTTTTCCTGCCTCACGGTTTTCCGCTGTTTATCAACCTCATGCTGATTATGACTGCTGTTGGCTTGGTATTAGCTACACCACTGAAACCGCTTTTCTACTCGATGATGATGGTGGGATTTTTGCTGGCGATATTGGCACAGCGTTTCGTGTTTCGCGATGCAGAGGTGAAGAGTGAGAGTGTATCTGGCTTGATTGTGATGGGCTCAGCATTGCTGATGGCTCTCAGGATATTGTGCATTATGCAGCGCCTACGTTTATCGGCTTTGGTGCTGGTGTGCTGGGATCAAGATTCCTGTTGTTTTTTATCAAACTAAGCCGACATTGTCAGCGTGGTACCTCGCAAAGCACCTTTATGCTGGGTTGGGAGAGTGGTATGGCCTTGGGCATTGGTCTGGGTGTAGCCTTCTTCTATGAGCGTCCGCAACAGGCTTTGATGGTGGCCTTTGCCCTCATCGTAGCAGCTTTGTTGATGTACCAGTTTACGCACAATTGGTTTGCGCACAATAAGAATAGGTAATCACCTGCATAGTTTTGCGTAAGGACAACTACGACAGCGATCCGCATCGTCGGTAGGTATGAAACTACCTTCTGGATGGCATATTTCATCGAGCAGCTTTTGAAGTAGCTCGATGAATTGTTTTGCAACGTCTGCAATATCCTCTACAGGTTGATTTCCCAGCGTGAGGGTGGGATTGTAATCATTGGCACCGGCATGCTGTATAAACAGCAACTGTGGACTTACAGCACAATCGTGTTGTTGACGCACGATGTAGCTATAGATAAAGGCTTGCAGATAGTAATCGCTATGGCCAGTCACATTGCGAGGGTCGAAAATGGCCTCTACATCGGGCAATCTCTTCTGCAAGCGTGTGCCCGTCTTGTAGTCAATCACACGAATGCCTGATGCCATGCGATCCAGACGGTCGATATAACCGCCTATCTTCGTATCACCCCAGGGCATGTCGACGTACCCCTCAAGAAGCATGATACTAAAGGGGGTATGCTGGCGATCTGTTTCCAAAAGCAGGCGCACATACTTGATGATCACCTCGCGATTGATAAGTTGTAAACCATCGATGACGGGGTGGACATACGCTTCGCGGAAGGCCTCGTCTACGGCACGTTGTATCTCAACATCACTTTCCAGGAGACTATTGATGGCACTACTGGTGATATTGTTGCCAGTAAGCTCTTTCAGTTGGGTATAAATAATCTCTGCCGCCTTGTGGAAGATGTTGCCAAACACGCGATTGTCGATAAGTTCATCGTCTGTATCATCGGGCTCTACCAGATTGCTCACATAATGATAATAGAAACGCAGCTGACAACGCAGATAGGTAGCGAGGGCTGTAGGACTGATACCCCCTCTCTTCAAAGAAAAGCGTTCTTTGAGTATTGCCATCACCGTTGGAGTTTTGGCGATAGGTTCTGGCTTGTGCAAAAGGGGCTGTTGCCCAGCCTTTAGCGTATAGTAACCAATGGGTTGTTTCCCAGAGGCCATCAACTGTAGCATAAAGCGCGACATCTCGCCCGTTTGTCCATCGTTGGTAGAATTGTTGTAAACGATGGTCACATCCTTGGCACGCTGTAACAAGCGATGGAAATAATGCTCGTAAACGGCTACCTTATGATCCACAGTCGTTAGTCCGTAGGCCTTACGGATGGCGTAGGGGATAAACGAGGTATCGTTCACGCCACGTGGCATATTGCCCTCGTTACAAGAAAGCAACAACACATGATCGAAGTCGAGGTTGCGGGTTTCGAGAACACCCATAATCTGAATACCCTCAGCAGGCTCCCCGTGGAAGGGAATACTTGTGGATTGTATCAGTTGCGAGAGCAAGCGCTGCAAGGTAATCTTGTCGACATTCAGCACACCACTATCCACCAAATCGCTCAATCTATTTAATAAGGTATAGATGCGGAAAAAACTCTCAGCCTGAAGGGCATCGCTACTATTGCTGAGCGACGTGCCCAAGGTGCGGATGATCACAAGCAACCATCTTAGTAAGGCACCGTTTTCTGTATAATGCATAGCGGCATAATCATCAGGCAGATAGGGCGCGTAGGGATGTCGGGCTACGATATTGAGCCAACGCTTACGGAAACCATTTGTCTTGGCAGAATAGCCATTTACCTGAAGGTTTACCAACTGTGCCACGAACGAGGCCACAGAGGTTTGCAGCAACGGATAGCCTGTGGTGACATTTACCTTATCCACACTATCAGGCAAACAATGTATCACTGCCTGTAGCAAGCCCTCATTGCAGAGTACGATGGCCGTGCGCCGCCCATCGCTGATACGCTTAGCATCCAGCCACTCGCTGATATAGCGTGCCTGAATATTCTCCGTAGGTGCGGATACAAACGATACCGTCTGTGGTGGAATCTCATCCGTATCTTGATAGAACACCGCCTTGCCCATCTGATCTAGGCGGGCAAAGAGCACTTGCTCTACTTTCTGTAGCAAATTAAAGCCGATAAACACATAATGATCGTACAGGAAATCGAGGTCTTCGTTCGTCGCCACCTCGCGATACAGGGCACCCTCGTAAGCCAGATGCTGTTCTGCCAGCTGGGTATTAAACAGATGATAAATATCACCCATCTTACTCCATAAACGCAGGAACCGCTCCTTGAGTTCCGAGTTGTGGTCAGCACTGAAGTTACTAAAGAAGCGTTGTATCATTTCGCGCTGTTCTTCAGTAAGATACGAAACATCGTCGAGCTCGTGAATATCGCGCAGATTGGCGAAAACCTTATCCGCTGGTCCCATGTTTTTATCCAGGTCGTCGAAGTCGGAAAGCAGGAGTTGGCCCCAACCGTAGAAGTGGTCTAAAGTTTCTTCGAAACCCGTACATTCCGTAAAGCACTGATGCAAGAGACACACCAACAAGATAGGGTCGGCCACTTGGCGCTGAGAGTGACTACGGAAGAGTTGACTGATGGTGATATAAGCTGGACTCCAGATAGGTTTTCCAGCTTGGCGCGCCAAATAATCGTTGAGAAACAAAGCGGCACGCTTATTGGGAAACACCACAGCTACACGTGAGAGATTCTCTCCGAATCGCTTCAATAAATCTTCTGCTACATGTTCAAGAAAAGCGGCCATATAATGTTTAATCTTTAATGTTTAATCTCTTCAATCCTATTACTATATACGTACCAGAGGTAGCCCTTTACATGTTGGTGGCCCATGGTTGAAAGCAGCGCCATATACTCCTTTACTTGTTCTGTGTATTCGGGCTTAGGCGAACCAAACTTAAAATCTACGATAATCCACTCGTTGCCATCAGTCATCACACGATCTGGGCGACGTTCCTTCAGGTGTCCGTCTTCTATCGAGAGAATGGTACACTCATTGAAGAGCGTCCATCTGGGCGAGAACCACTTAGCCACCATCGGATGCGAAAGACGCTTGCGAAGCATCTCACTCACACGCTCACTGGTAATATGCTCATCATAAAGCACACCCTCCAGTTGCAGCTTGCGCAAGGCCTCGGGGATATCATCCACTGTTCGGATGGTAGAGAAGACCTCATGCAATACGCTACCCGTCTGGATATAGTTTCTTCGTTGCTGATTCTCTTCATCGTCGCCCTCCACGAAATCTCGACTACGGTTACTCTGCTTAAAGTCTGTCTTGTTGCTAAAGGTCGCCACATGTACTTGTATGGGTTCGGCCTTTTGCAAGAAAGGATTCTGGCTCTGACGCTTGGTTTTATCAGAAGCAGGCGATACCAACGAACCATATTCAAATACGATGGGCTCATCTTCTTCATTGATACCCGAAAGCTGTGCTTCGTGTATGTATTCATCATCCTTCACCAGCGGCAAACATTGTTCGATGCGTGCAGAGCGCGTTCCTCCTGCATTGCGCTTACCAATAACAAATAGACTCTTGCAGGCTCGTGTAAACGCTACGTAGAGCAGATTCAAATTATCTACTGTGTTCTGCAGATGTTCGTGCACGTAATCTTGTTCATAGATAGTACCCATCATCTGGTTTTGCACGTAGTCGATAGGTGCGATGGGCAAATCGTTAAAGGGAGCCTCACTGGGATTACACCATAGGATATTGCCATACGCCTTTTCGAGTTTCCAGTCGCAGAAGGGGATGATGACGTGGTCGTACTCCAAACCCTTCGATTTGTGGATAGAGAAGATGCGCACGCCCTCAGCTTCATCGCTCTGGATGGTCTTGCTGCAGAGATTCTCGTCCCATTCCTGGAGGAAAGCATTGATATCTGATGTATTATCGTTTACATAGTTCTGCAGATGGTCGTAGAAGGCGCAAACGTAGGCACTCTGATCGTTAAGTTTCTCTAGCTCGAAGATGGCATAGAGGCGCTCTGCGAGGTCGTAAAGGGGTAGGGTAAAGAGTTCGCTTGTATGCTGGGTAAAGTCCTTTGGCAAAAGGTCGTCGAGATTGGTTGTTGCCAAGAACAGTTCGTTGTCGCTTATCTTTTGCTGCTTTACGTCGCATACGTAGGTCTTCACAATGGCCGCCTTCGTCAGTTGGTCTTCAGGATTTACCAATAGCTTCAGCGCCAGAATCATCAGGTTTACGGCATTCGAAGCATCTAGTCGGAAGGCTTCATCCGATACGATGCGCACCTCTGGCATCTGCTCCATAAAATATTGGGCGATCAGCGGGATGCTTGCATTCACGCGTACTAAGATTGCGATATCCTGCTGGCGCACACCGTTATCAAGCAGCATGGCGATGGTATCGGCCATGTGCTCAAACACTTGTGCCTGGTAATCCTCGCTGGGTAGCAATTCTATCTTTACGTAGCCACCATCCTTCTTGTTTGCTGGTATCTTCTGTTCCACGTCTGCATAGGCGCGCTTCAGTTGTTCTGCCTCTTGCGTGTTCAGTTCCAGTTGTTCCAGATATTCCAGATTAGCTGCATGCACAAAGAACCGGTTATTAAAACGAATCACGTTGGGCATCGAACGATAGTTGGTGCTGAGTGGTTGCGTTTCTATTTGCTCAGGATGAAACTGTTGCTCGATATCGTTGAGCAATCGCCAGTCGCCAGCACGCCAGCGATAGATGCTCTGCTTTACGTCGCCTACAATCAGATTGGTACTGCCCTCATGACTCATGGCCTCATTCAGCAATACCTTGAAGTTTTTCCATTGCACGGTACTGGTATCCTGAAACTCATCGATCATCACGTGCTCCAATTGCGTACCTATTTTCTCGAAGATAAAGGGCGAATCGCTCTCACCAATCAGCGAATGGAGCAATTGCTGGGTATCGCTCAGCAAGAAACGATTGGCATCTTCGTTCAGTTGGCGTACCTTACGCTCGATACTCCCCAGCAGGCGCAATTGGTTCAAGTGCTTCAGTGTGAGATCGGCTGATTTAAACAGCTTCCATTGCTGTGGACGCGAGGCGACAGCTAATCGTAACAAATCGCCTAGCTCACCAATAGCAAGCGAATGAATCAGTTCGCTATGTGCACTCGTCTTCGGATACCATTTCTCAGGTGTGCTCAAGCAATCGGCTACGGTTTTGTTTTCGATACTTGCGTCGAAGGTGCCGTTTTGCAGTTTCTTAAAGAAACTTGCAATGCCTCGTTGCTTATTGGCGAGATCATCGACCGTCAGTCCTTCACGCTCTAGGATACTAAAGAATTCATCACCGATATGTTTCATCTGCTCTTCTGCCGCATGTCTCAGCTCGCGCAAATGGGTGGTATAAGCCTCGAAGAAGCCCTTCTCCTGCATCTTTGCTTCGAGGGCTTTGCTTACGGCCTTATAGTCGTCTTTAAAGAGTGTTCGTCCGAAGTTCTTGATTTGTGAAATCACGTTCCAGCTGCGATCATCTGAGATATTCTCCATGATGTATTTCAGAATCCACTGCAGCATCACGTCCTGTGTCGTCAGGTCGGCTATCAACTGGTCTACGGCCATCTCCATCACCTGCGTATCGTTGAGGCCTATCTTCAGGTTCGTGGTCAGTTCCAGTTCTCGCGCCATGTTGCGGAGAATACTCTGAAAGAAGGTGTCGATGGTTTCTACGCGAAAAAAATTATAGTTGCCCAAAAGATTCTGTAAAGCGATACCGGCACGCTGGGCGATCAGTGCGGGGTCGAGTTTCGTCTTCTTCGCTACGGCATCGAGGTAGTCTTGAGAGTCGGGTAGCTGTTGCCAGATGCCATACAACTGACTCAGGATTCTCATTTTCATCTCCTCGGTGGCCTTGTTCGTAAAGGTTACGGCAAGCGTGTTTTTATAGCTCAGCGGATTCTCCACGAGCAGACTGATATATTCTACGGCGAGGGTGAAGGTCTTACCGCTTCCAGCACTCGCCTTATACACCGTGAGGGGTTTTGCCATCGTTACCATCTTCTAAACAGTTCAAATTCAAACTCTACACTAACCCCGTCGTATTTCACATTATTAAAGCCTGCAAAGATACCTACCGACATGTAGCGATTGGTAAAAGCATAACCTAATTCATAATAGGGGTGCGAACGCTCCAATAGTACACTGCTGATGTAGAATCGCTCTTTCTCGATAAACTTACCCAAATAGGGAATCCACGTTGCCAGAATCATGGGCGATTCGTAAGATGCATTACCTCTTATATAATAATTGCTCTGGTTGTAGATACGACTACGCAACAATTGGAAATCGCCGCTCCAGTAATCGTCCCATCCATGCGGCAGATTTTCATCACGGAAGTGGGCATAGTCTAGGAATATATTATTCTGCTTGCGGGTATAGAAACCTGTACCTGCTCGCAGATTCAGTACTCTCAAACCCGGGATGCGTTTTTTCCACTGGGCATCAATCTCCCATCGCTCATAATCCAGATCAGAGCCCCAGACACCCTTGATGCCTCGCTCGTAATCGATGGAAATCGTAGGTCCCTTATCGAGCCAGGGCGAAAAATTCAGTGCTAACATGGGTGCAAAGCTGCGATACTTTGTGGGCATATCGAAGGATACCATCACATCCTTATTCAGCGCCGTGCGGTTGTGGAAAACAACACCCGTTTCAATGTCGAGCCAGTCGAATAGCATGATGTTATTAAACACTCGCAAATATTTATCGCTAAACAGGTCGAGGTTTTTATCATCCAGGTTTACACTGTCGCCGTAAATCTCGTGTATGCGGTCCATCACGCTCGTGTTGGTAATGCGGTTGTCGTTACCATAAATGATTTCTGCATAACCGTTACGCTTCGGGTTATAGGTCATACGCAGGGGAATCGTATAATAGAACTCCTTTAGCTTAAAGTTGTAACCCAGCGTGGGGTTCAGCGTCAGATATCTGTGTGGCGAGAAGGTGAGTCGCGAGCGCAGTTTCATCTTATAACGGAAGCCACGACTATGGCTATAGCTCAAATAGAGCGGATTGATGATAGGCGAGAGACGGAAGTAAGCCACATCCGACTCCGAACTGATTGGTGTTACGAGGTTATCGCCAATGGTGTCCCAGAATATTTTCTTCAGCATATTCGGGTGCTTTTTCTTTTCCTCGTATCGTATCGAGTCTTCTATCTCGCTTTCATCATACGCCCTGTAGATGTCCTTATCTTTCTCGTCGAGTGGTACCGGACGTATGGAATCCATCTTGCTTCTGCTATGCACAATCTGCATCGTATCAGGCAGGGTGAGATCGCAGTTATAGCTGGCATCAAAATACGACGAAATGCGATTGCCAAAGAATTTAAAGGTACTTACGGTGGTACATTTCGCTGGCATCAGTGAGCGTGCGCCTTCCAGTCCTTGCTGAATTTCCGTGCGGAATCTTATCATGTCGTATTCACCGTTCAGGGTGGTTCTGATAATACGACCTGTCTCTGTTTCGATGATGGCAAAACCATTCACCAATTGCGTGTTGTAGAGTTTCGGGCGGAATTCCAGTCGCGTGGTTCCGTCGGCATTCTCTTTCTCCGTATAGCGGTAGTATCGATGGTTGTGCCTGTTGAATGGCGACAGCATGTGACCGTCGTAAAGGGCTATGTCGTAGATGTGTGGCGTCAGGTAATCGAGTAGGGTAGGCATTGCCCTGCGGTTGTGATGAATCGTACCCGCTACCACCTGACTATTAATCTCGTAATGGTGGGCATCCTCGAAATCAACCTTCGAGTACGACTCTCGGAGATACTCCCTTGGCCCTTTCGCCATCACGTATAGCGAGGGAATAAACCACATCGATACATTGCGCTTTTCCACATTAAAGCGGAACTTGGCGTAAACATTATCCGATATCGAATCGATTTGTGGATCGTGTAACTTCTGATATTCGCTGATACGTTGTAGGATGGGGTGTTTTGTCTTCTGCTCCTTCGAAAAAGATTGCGTAACCATACCCAGAAGGAGTGTGGTTAAGATGAGTAATCGAATGGATAGTTGACAATGTTTCAATTTCTTATTTCAATTTATCTTTTAGGAATTTTCCCGTTAGACTTTCTTTGCATTTCGCGACTTCTTCGGGTGTGCCCGCTACCACCAGTGCGCCTCCTTTATCACCGCCATCTGGCCCTAGGTCTATCACGTGGTCGGCACATTTAATCACCTCCATATTGTGCTCGATGACCAGAATGGTATGCCCTCGTTCTATCAGGGCGTTGAAGGCATGCAATAGTTTGCTGATGTCATGGAAGTGCAATCCCGTGGTTGGCTCGTCGAAGATAAAGAGGGTAGGTTCCTGCTGTTCGCGACCTATGAAATAGGCCAGCTTTACGCGCTGGTTCTCACCTCCCGATAGCGACGACGAGTTTTGTCCCAGTTTGATATAGCCCAAGCCCACATCCTCAAGGGTCTGCAGGCGCTTTACGATTACGTCCTCATGATACTTCCCAAAGAACTCGATGGCTTCCGAGATGGTCATGTTCAGCACCTCGTCAATATTCTTCTCGTGGAATTTTACGTCGAGGATATCGTGTTTGAAGCGATGGCCATGACAAGCCTCGCACTCCAGTACCAAGTCGGCCATAAACTGCATCTCTACGGTAATCACGCCCGCACCTTTACACTCCTCGCAACGCCCGCCTTCTGTATTAAACGAGAAATACTGTGGCGAGAAGCCCATCTGTTGCGACAAAGGCTGCTGAGCATAGAGTTCGCGAATGGCATCGTAGGCCTTGACGTAAGTAGCCGGATTAGAGCGTGTCGATTTTCCGATGGGGTTCTGGTCTACAAACTCCACGTGCTTAATGGCATCGATATCGCCCTTGATACCCAGATACTCGCCCGGAGCATCAAACACTTCGCCCAGATGGCGCTTTAGCGATGGGTAGAGAATACCCTTTATCAAGCTTGACTTGCCCGAGCCCGACACACCCGTTACCACCGTCATTACATTAAGTGGTATCTCTACGTCGATGCCTCGCAGATTGTTCATGCGCGCCCCTTTGATGTCGATGTGCATATTCCAGGGTCTGCGACTTTTGGGCACGGGTATTTCTTCCTCGCCTAAGAGATATTTCACCGTATAACTCCTCGGCCATTTCTCCAATATCTCCTTTATTCCTTTACTCCTTACTCCTTCTCTCCTTATCTCCTTGGCATTTCCGTCGAAAACGATCTCACCGCCCAGTCTGCCGGCATCAGGGCCGATATCTATCAGGTGGTCAGCAGCACGCATTATCTCTTCGTCGTGCTCTACTACCACCACCGTGTTGCCCAGACTCTGCAGTTCTTTCAGCACATGAATCAGTCGCTCCGTATCGCGCGCATGCAGTCCGATACTGGGCTCGTCGAGAATATAGAGCGACCCCACGAGCGAACTACCCAGCGAGGTACAAAGATTGATACGCTGACTCTCACCGCCCGAGAGCGTGTTCGACAAGCGGTTCAGTGTCAGATAGCCCAAGCCCACATCGAGCAGGAACTGCAGTCTGCTAGTGATTTCAGTCAGCAATCGGTGTCCTATCTCTTGGTCTTGCTCCGAGAGCTCCAGACGGTCGAACCATTGCTTTAGTCTGATAACGGGCATCTGCACCAAATCGGTAATGCTGCGCCCGCCTATCTTTACATAGTCAGCTTCTGGCTTCAGGCGCGTGCCGTGACACTTCGGACAGGTGGTCTTGCCCCTATACCTCGCCAGCATCACGCGATATTGTATCTTGTACTGGTTCTCCTTCACCATGTCGAAGAAGAAGTCGATACAAGGTTTTTCCTTCTCGCCCTTGTCCGATGGCAATCCGTGCCACAGCCAGTCTTTCTGTTGCTGTGTCAGGTTCATGTAAGGCTCAAAGATGGGGAAGTCGTCGTTAGCCGCATGCCTGCAGAACCAGTCTTTCCATTCGCCCATCTTGGGGCCGTGCCAGCACACCACGCACCCGTCATATACCGATAGCGTGGAATTGGGAATCACAAGTTTCTCGTCGATACCCATGATGCGCCCGAAGCCCTGACACTCAGGACAAGCGCCTGCAGGCGAGTTAAATGAAAACAGTTGGTCGCTGGGTTCTTCGAAGGTGATGCCGTCGGCCTCGAACTTCATCGAGAAATCATAGCAGATGTTCGATGGCGGGAACATCAGTCTCAGTTCACCATGTCCCTCGAAAAAAGCTGTTTCAGCAGAATCTACCAGGCGCGCGATCGCATCCTTCGAATCATCAACGCTCAGACGGTCTATTACAAGGTACAGACTATCCTCATTCCTCATTCCACCTTCCACATTCCTCGAAAGGAAATCGTCTATCCTTACGAATTCGCCGCCTACGAAAATTCTCGCGTAGCCCTCCAGAACATACGCCTTCAACTGTTGCTCAAGCGTACGACCTTCGTGGATATGTACGGGTGCCATCACCACATAGCGCGTGCCTTTCGAATACTCGAGAACTTTCTGTACCACATCCTCTGTGGAGTGCTTCTTAACCTCTTGTCCGCTTACGGGCGAGTAGGTGCGGCCTATGCGCGCGTAAAGCAATCGGAGATATTCATATATCTCCGTGCTGGTGCCTACGGTAGAACGCGGATTGCGCGATATTACTTTCTGTTCGATAGCGATTGCAGGGGGTATGCCACGAATAAAGTCACACTCGGGCTTGTTCATCCTGCCCAGGAACTGACGGGCATAGCTCGACAAGCTTTCCACGTATCTTCTTTGGCCCTCGGCATAGAGTGTGTCGAACGCTAACGAAGATTTGCCGGAGCCACTGACTCCGGCAATTACTACGAATTGGTTTCGGGGAATGTTTACGTCAACACTTTTCAGATTATTGACCCTCGCCCCTTTGATCTCTATCGAATCTTTCAACTATAATCTATAAACTATAATCTATCAACTAGAGGATGCTCTTTACTGCCTCAAGCATACCTACGCTCTGTATGAGGTCGAGGTCTTGCTTAATCAGTGCGTTCAGTCCAGGAATCTTATTCAGATCCTCCTGCCAGATAAACTCAGCACCCAGTACACCGTCGGCCACCTTCTGAGTGTCGCCAGTAGCCCAGAGCTCCTTCAGCAGGATCTTCTGGTCGTCGTTAGGAACGATCTCTGCACCGTCGGCTCTCTTGCCACCCTTATAATAGGTAATGATGGCAGCCAGTCCGAATACCAGGCCCTTAGGCAGCTCGCCCTTGCGCTCCAAGTAGATCTTTACACCGGGCAGGTCGCGTGCCTGGAACTTGGGGAATGAGTTCAGCATAATGCTGGTTACCTGATGGTCTACGTATGGATTGTCGAAGCGCTCCAGTACGTCGCCGGCAAACTTCTCCAGCTCTTCCATTGGCAGGTCGAGTGTCTGCATCAGCTCGTCGAACTGTACCTTGTGGATATACTTTGAGATTACCTCGTGGTTGCAAGCATCGCGCACGATGTTCACGCCACTCAGATATGCTACAGGGCTCAGTACGGTGTGAGGACCGTTCAGCAGGGTTACCTTACGCTTGTGGTATGGCTCCTCTGAAGGTACGAAGAGCACGTGCAGACCAGCCTTGTCGGCGGGGAACTCCTGTGCTACCTCCTTTGGTGCCTCGATGACCCAGAGGTGGAAGGTCTCAGCCTGTACCACGAGGTTGTCGCGATAGCAAACCTTCTCCTGAATCTCCTTAATCTCATTGCGTGGGAATCCCGGTACGATACGGTCTACGAGGGTAGCGTAAACGCCGCAAGCCTCCTCGAACCATTTCTTGAAGTCGTCGCCTAGGTTCCACAGCTCGATATACTTATAGATGCAATCCTTCAGCACGTGTCCGTTCAGGAAGATCAGCTCACATGGGAAGATGATCAAACCCTTGGTTTTGTCGCCGTTAAATGTCTGATAGCGACGATAGAGCAGCTGTACCAGCTTGCCGGGATAAGAAGAAGCGGGGGCATCCTCCAGCTTGCAGGCAGGATCGAAAGCGATACCAGCCTCAGTGGTGTTAGAAATCACGAAGCGGATTTCGGGCTGATCGGCCAGTGCCATGAAAGCAGCGTTCTGTGTGTAAGGATTCAGTGCGCGACTAATCACGTCGATACGCTCCAGGGTGTTTACGGGCTTACCGTTCTCGCGGCCCTGCAGGTTTACGTGGTAAAGGCAATCCTGGGCGTTGAGCCAGTCTACCATACCTCTTTCGATAGGCTGTACGACTACTACGCTACCGTTAAAATCGGTCTTCTGGTCCATATTCCAGATAATCCAATCTACGAATGCACGGAGGAAATTACCCTCACCGAACTGAATCACCTTTTCAGGCATCACGCTCTTTGGAGCGAACTGTTTGTTTAGTGGTTTCATTTTTAAATATTGTTTTTAGTTTAACCTTTTTAAATTTGTGACTGCAAAGGTATAAATTATTTCTGAAACGGCCAAATCTTTCTCGCTCAAATCTCTAAAAATCTACGAAAACCTTTGCGCCCGTATTACTCTTCATCATCGAAAAGCTTTTCCCGCTTCGATGAGATTTGTTTCAACTTGCCGTTTTTCCACTTATACACTTCGAAGTACGCGTATTCGTAGCCTTCGCGCACCACTGTTCTTATTTCCTTGTTTTCCGTGTCGAAATCAGGCTCCACCAAGCTCTCAAAGCCCTCTGAGTAATAGAATTGCAGGGTAGTGGGATTCCATACGTAAGCGTTGTGCATGCTCTGCGCATGAGTTGTTATGCCGGTATAAATCATCAGGTCGGGAATACCGTCAAAGTTTATGTCGGTCTCTTCTATCCATGTGAGCTCCTTTTCCATTTCTTCGCTTACGGGTCCGTTCAGTAATATTTTTGTTTCCTCCAGCTTCTCGTCGTTGGCATACATCTCTACGATAATGTTCTTGGTGTATTCGTCTTCGTCGGTAAAGTGATACTTAAAGCTGTAGTCCTCGCGCTTGGGAGCCGAGAGCGTCTTAGGCTTTCCGGGGTACCAGCTGGGATTTTGGCCGTTTAGTTCCTCTACGTTCGTCAAGGGCAGTTTGCGACCCGTATTCGGATTCGTCCACGTGCCCGATTTAAATTGGTAGCCGTCATTCACCTTATTATATGATAGGTCTAATTTTCCTGTTATCTCACCGTCTGGCTGATATTCCTCCAGTTGTTCGCGATTGCCCGCAATCAGGATAGGGGCGGGATTCTTGGCTTTAGGGTAGTACATATAGCCCGCCGTGCGAATATCGTTGCTGCTTACCGTTTTCACCTCATACATCAGTTCGAAGGCTATTTTGCCATTCATCTTACCTTTAAGGTAATGCACTTCGCTTTGTGCCACCATTGTTATGGCCATCCCGAATAGCGCCAGCGCGAGTGTCAATAGTTTCTTTTTCATATTCATATTTTGGTTTTGTCCGACAAAGGTAATGCAAATTTTCGACCTGACCAAATTTTTGTGATTTAAAATTTTTTGCTGTTTTATTTGGAGAGATAAAATTAATTGCTTATATTTGCACACAATAACTAAATTTTTATAATTATGAAAAGATTATTTCTGAGCATTGCGCTCGCAGTCTTCACCATGAGTGTTTGGGCTGCAAATGAGCAGGCAGAGGGCGTCGAAGCTCCCGAGTTTACCCTCAACGATCTCGGAGGCAATCCCCTTTCGCTTTCCTCCCTGCGTGGAAAGTATGTTATTCTCGACTTCTGGGGTTCGTGGTGCGGATGGTGTATCAAAGGTTTCCCCCAGATGAAAGAGTACTATACCAAGTATCCTGATGTGTTTGAGATTCTGGGCATCGACTGTAGAGATACCGAGGCCAAATGGAAGGCCGCTGTTCTGGAGTACGAACTGCCTTGGCTGCACGTCTATTGTCCAAAGGAGTCTACATTATTAAATGAATATGGTATCGCGGGCTTCCCTACAAAGATTATCATCGATCCCGAAGGTAAAATCTATAAGACGTACATAGGTGAAGATCCCGCTTTCTACACCACGCTCGACGAATTGTTCGGCAAAAAATAAACGATATGCAAAAGGTATTATTTGGGATGCTCACCGCCATCCTTATCTGCGGCTTGAATGTGTTCTCATCATGTATAGGCTCTGACAATCCTGTAAGCCCTGCAAATCCTGCGAGTAGCCTAAAGATTGTGGGCAACTGGTTCTCCGATGTGTCGGGTATGACCTTTGCCAAGTGGAATTACGGCAAGACATGGCAGAACACTGAGTTCAAGACCGACGGAACGGGCGCTACCCGCATCTATTACCTCATTGGTGACAATGCCGTAGCTTGCGAGAAGATCGACTTCACTTACAAGGCTTCGACCGATGGTATGCCTTTGATCCCATGCTCGACGTGCCAGGCAAGTACGAGGTTCAGCAGGCTCGTGCAACCCGTGGTGTGATGACCGACGAGTGGGTAGATGGCGAGTGGATGGACATGTACCAGATGCATGATGCTATGCAGGCTGCGGGTATCAAGAAGTTTAACACGCTGATGTTCCACAACTGCTATATGGGCAATATGGAGACATTGACCCAAGCATACAACTTTGCCGACTATATCTTTGCATCGGCCCACGCGCTGAGCAGCAACGGCGAGCTGATGACAGAGTTTGTTCGCGGACTCGTAGAAACAGGCGATCCCGTGAAGGCTGGCGGACTGATGTTCGAACGCTGTACACCTGTATGGCAGAACAGCTATGCAGACGAAGCTAATAATGATTACGCCAACGGCGACTACAAGTTGATTCGCACAGACAAGTTCGAGCCTATCATCGATGCTGCCAAGCAGCTGTGCGACCGTCTTCTGGCACTCTATCCCACACAGAAGGAGGCCATCGACCGTGCCACCAAAAGCGTCTATCGCGTCGATCCTATCGATGAGTTTAAAAACGAATTCGTCAACCCCTTCTTCGACATAGCCAACTATGCCCAGCTGCTGGCTAAGGATACCGACGACGCCGAGTTTAAAGCTATCTCCGCCACGCTTGACAATGCCTTCAAGGAGGCTTTCATTCACTACCGCGACGTGAACAAAAGCAAAGAGCATCTCGACCACTACACGCTGAGTGTATGTCTGTTGAGACAATACTTCTACACCTTAGACTACAAGACGATTGCTCCACAGCTAAAACCGCTGAACAACTTTAACGAGGGCTACGAGAAGTGCGACTTCCACAAACTGACGGGCTGGGGCAACTGGCTCAATACCAACCAACAAGCCCTCGACAGCAACCCACAGAAGGGTGGCGGTGGTAAATTGGAGTAACACAGTAAAGGCTTGCATCCCGCAAGCCTTTACCAATCATTATTAACTAACCAATTAATCAAAACAATAACTAAAACCTAAACAATAAACAACTAACTAAAAACTCAGTATGAAAAGACTAATTCGAAAACAACGCTTTGTTTCATGATGCAAAGGTAAGGCTCTTTTCACACAATTCCAAGAAATAACCTAAATTCTTCCTCAACTACTTGCGACAACAACCTCCAAATGCGACAAAGAGCATTTTTCGCCCCAAAACTTGTCGCAAATATAAAAAAACGACACCACATTGTGATGTCGCTTTTCTTTTTTCATCCTTCTTCCATGGGGCTAGATACTCATGCAGCTAGTAGCACCCAGCGCTGTCAGAATAGCAGTCGCTACTGATGCAATAATCTGCACAATCTACTTTACGGTTTCTTTCTTAGTCATAAATATGCCGTGATATTGCTACTATTCTGATATAAAATCGTTCTTAAACAATAGTTCGGAGCATAATTTAGGTACTCTTTCTAAGAGCGATGAGTTCGATTCTGTCAAAACTCTAAATCACTCAGTTGTTCGAAAAGCCCCTCGATATGGAGAATTACGATGTCGTTTTCCTATGTAAAAGATTTTATTTATCGGGTGCAAAAGTAAACAAAATCTTTGGAAAATGCAAATATAATTAGGTTATTTTTGGAGGATTGCTCGATATTTCGTACATTTGCAGCATTAAAATGTGTTTATAACTATGTATAGTAAGATGAATCTACAACTACGAATGATGTCAGTGCTTTTTTGTGCTGCTTTTGCCTTGAAGGGCTTGTCGCAAACGGTTTTTATTCACCCCTGGCAGGGTAAGCGCGTGGCTTATTTTGGCGACTCGATTACCGACCCGCGTAATAGTGGCTCGAAAATAAAATATTGGGGATTTCTGGCCGACTGGTTGGGTATCACGCCATACGTTTACGGTGTGAGCGGTCGCCAGTGGAACGATATTCCACGACAGGCAGATAAGTGCTACGAGGAGCATGGCGACAGCATTGATGCCATTATAATTTTTATAGGTACCAACGATTACAATGCAGGTGTGCCCATTGGCGACTGGTTTAGCCAGAAACCTGAAAAGGTAGTAGCTGGTATACATGAGCAGAAGCATCCCGTAGACCGTTTGCATCGTTACCCGGTAATGACCGACAGTACGTATCGTGGACGTATCAACATCGCTCTTAACAAGGTGAAGCGTATGTATCCCACCAAACAGATCGTGCTGCTGACGCCTATTCACCGTGCGGGCTTTTATGCCAATGATAAGAACTGGCAGCCTACGGAGGACTATACCAATCAGTGTGGCGAATATGTGGATGCCTACGTAGAATCGGTAAAGCAGGCTGGCCAGATTTGGGCGCTGCCCGTGATTGACTGGAGGGCTATGAGCGGACTTTACCCCCTGATGGATGAATACGCGCAGTACTTTAAGAGTGCTGAGAATGACCGCCTGCACCCCAATGATAAAGGGCACGAGCGATTGGCACGTACCCTTTATTATCAGTTGCTTACACTGCCGTGCGTTTTTTCAGAAAACGTTCTTCGATAGTCTGGAAGATGACGAAGAGTACGGGGACGATGAAGAGCAGGGCAATGGTACCGATCACCATACCACCGATTGTTCCTACACCGAGCGAATGATTGCCATTGGCACCTACACCAGTGGCGAGGGCTAACGGCAGCAGTCCGAATACCATGGTAAGCGACGTCATGAGGATGGGGCGCAGTCGAACGGCGGCAGCATCGAGGGCTGCCTCGACGATACCCATGCCCTGACGACGGCGCGTAGAGGCATACTCGGTAAGCAGGATGGCCGTCTTGGAGAGTAGTCCTATCAGCATGATAAGTCCCGTCTGCATGTAGATATTGTTTTCAAGGCCCCATATCCAGGCGAAGAGGAAAGAGCCTGCCAGTCCGAAGGGTACACTGAGGATGACTGCCAAGGGAATAAAGAGGCTTTCGTAGAGGGCACAGAGAATGAGATAGATAAACACGATGCAGATGATGAAGACGATGGCCGTGGTATTTTGTGCCGAAGCTTCTTCGCGCGTCATGCCGCCAAACTCGTAGCCGTAGCCTTCGGGCAATACCTCGGCAGCTACCTCATGGATGGCATTGATGGCCTGTCCGCTGCTATAGCCGTCGGCTGCTGTACCTCCCACCTGTATCGACGGGAACAGATTGAAGCGTGAAAGCGTCTCGGAACCGTAGATACGGGTCAGCGTGAGGTATTGGCCGATGGGTGACATCTCTCCCTGACTATTACGCACAAAGATATTGTTGAGCGATTCGGTGTCGAGTCGGTACTCGGGTGAGGCCTGTACCATGACGCGGTAGAGCTTGGTAAAGCGCACGAAGTTTGAAGCATAGATACCGCCTACATAGCCACTCAGGGCGGAGAGCACATCGGTTGGTGATACGCCGCGACGCTTACAGAGGGCGGCATCGACTTCTACACGGTACTGCGGGTACTTCATCGAGAAGTTGGTGTAGGCGCGACTAATCTCAGGACGTTCGTTCAGGGCTGCGATGAGCTTGTTTGTATAGACGAGCAGGTCTTCGACAGTGCCACCGTGCTTGTCTTGTACGTGGAGTTCGAAGCCGTTGATACGTCCGAATCCGGGTAGCATATTCTGGGTGTTCACCTGAATCTTGGCGTTGGCGATGTCGGCTGTGCGTCGATAGATTTCCTGCACGATGCTTTGGTCGTCATCGCCCTTGCCTTTTCGTTCGTTCCACTTCTTCAGCTTCAATGTAAAGTTGCCGTTCGACGATGACTGCTCCCAGTTGTTACTAGATCCGGCAATGAGCGAGTAGATACGTAGCTGTGGCAGGTCTTTGATACGTTCTTCTACCTCCTTCAGGATATGGTAGGTCTGTTGCAGGCTGCTGCCTGGCGATGCCTGTACGTTGATGAAGATGGTACCCATGTCCTCGTTGGGCACAAGACCTGTCTTCGTGGTGCGCATCATCCAGCCAAGGGCTACGATCGCAGCGACAACCAAGACGGCAGCAAGACGCTTACGGCCGATGATGCCAGTGACAGACCCCCTATATTTTGAATTGAGAATTGTGAACTGAGAATTGAAAAATGCCTGGAACTTGTTCAGCTTCGCATCGCGCATAATGATAGCCGAGAGGGCAGGAGAGAGCGTCAGGGCATTGAACAGAGAGATGGCAACGGCAATGGCCATGGTGAGTCCGAACTGGGTATAGAATGTACCTGTGACGCCACCGATAAAGCAGACGGGTACGAATACGGCCATAAACACCAGTGTGGTGGTGATAAGGGCTGAGGTGATATTGTGCATCGCCTCTTCGGTCGTGCGACTCATGTCACTTCTATCTGATGTCGTATCCAGCTTCGCCTGTACGGCCTCGACTACTACGATGGCATCGTCGACCACAGTACCGATCACCAGCACGAGGGCGAAGAGCGTGAGCATATTCAGTGAGAAGCCGATGGCATAGATAACTGCCAGCGTGGCAATGAGCGACACGATGATGGCGATGGCGGGGATGATGGTGGCGCGCCAACTGCCTAGGAACAGCCACACTACCAAAATAACCAATATCAGTGCCTCGAACAGGGTCTCTACCACATTAGCGATAGAGGCATCGAGGAAATCCTTTTTCGACTCAATATCCTCGATGACGATGCCTGGTGGCAGCGAGTGGCGTATCTCTTCTACTTCGGCATCGATCTGCTTGATAATCTCGTTGGCGTTGGAGCCTGCTATCTGGTTGATGCTGATGTTGATGCCAGGACTGCCGTTTGTTTCACCTATTATATTATAGTTCTGCGAGCCCAGTTCTACACGGGCAATATCACCGATACGCAGCACATTGCCATCGGGCAGCGAACGGATGACGAGGTTTTCATACTCTTGTTCCTCCTCGTAGCGGCCTCGGTATTTCAGTACGTACTGGAACGTGTTCTGACTCTCGGCACCCAACGTACCTGTTGCCACCTCGACGTTCTGTTCGTCGAGAATTTTTATCACGTCGGCTGGTGTCAGGCCATATTGTGCCATCTTCAGCGGGTCGAGCCAGATGCGCATGGAGTAGTCGGCTCCCATTACGTTTACTTCGCCCACACCAGGAATACGACTCAGGCGGGGTTCGATATTGATTTTGGTGTAGTTGGCCAGGAACGAACGGTCGAAAGTGGAATCGGGACTGTAGACACCGATTTGCTTGATGTTTGAGGTCTGTCGCTTTCTGACTGTGAGTCCTCCCTTTACCACATCGCTTGGCAGGCGACCCTGTACGGTAGCAGTACGGTTCTGCACGTTTACCATCGCCATGTTGGGGTCGGTACCCTGACGGAAGAAGATACCTATCGAGGCTGAGCCGTTGTTGGATGCTGAAGAGGTCATATACATCATACCCTCTACGCCATTGATGGCCTCTTCAAGTGGTACGATGACGCTCTTCTGTACAGTCTCGGCATTGGCACCGGTATAGCTGGCCATCACACGGACAGTAGGCGGGGCAATCTCAGGGAACTGCTCCAGAGCCAGTCGACTCAGGCCGATGATACCTACGAGCATCATCAGTACAGAAATCACTCCTGCAAGAATAGGACGGTCAATGAAAGTTCTTACGTTCATCGTGGTCGTTTTTATTTTATTTCAATGCCTTCTTTCAGTAGTCCAGCGCCTTCGGCAATGATGGTATCACCCTGACTGATGCCCTGCTCAACGATATACTCCTTACCGTTGTGCTGGGGATACAGGGTGATGGCTGTAGCTTTTGTCTTGCCATTGACGATACGATAAACGAACATGCGGTTTTGCAGTTCGTAGGTGGCTTCCTGCGGAATCACAATGCAGTCGTTGCGGTGGGTAGGTACAACTACCGTCGCATTGCCGCCATTATGCAGCAGGTGGCTCTCGTTAGGGAATGTGGCACGCAGGGTGACAGCACCCGTTTGGGCATCGACGGTACCACTGACAGCACTGATGCTGCCTGACTGATCGTAAGCCTGTCCGTTGTTTAGTATCAGATTAACGGCTGGTGCCTTTTCGATAAAGGTTTTAACTGAACCATATTGGCTGATGAGGTCGAGTACCTGATTCTCGCTGATGCTGAAATAAGCATACATTTCAGAATCATCGGCTACAGTAACCAACGGCTCGCTGATGTTGCTGCTTACGAGTGCGCCTACATGCCATGGAATCATAGATGCTACACCGCTGACGGGACTTTTCACCTCGGTATAGCTCAGATTATTGCGGGCGTTCACTTCCTGTGCCTTAGCCTGTGCCAGAGCTGCTTCGGCCTCTGACAGTGCATTGCGCATGGTTTGTACCGACACATCGCCTACCACTTGACTTTCCAGAAGTCGGCTCTCGTTTTCGTAGTTCATACGTGCCGTAGCCAGACGGGCCTCTGCGCTTTTACGGGCAGCGATAGCCACTTCGAGGGCTGCACGAAAAGGAACTTGGTCGATAATGAATAGCGTCTGTCCCTTATGAACCATTTCGCCCTCATTGATACAGATACGGGTGATATTGCCCGATACCTGTGGACGAATCTCTACGATCTGACGACCTGTAAGATGTGAACTGTAGTGTCGTTCTAGGGTTATGTTCTTTCGAGTTACCACAAGGGTCTTATATGCTGCTGCATCGTGCGCAGCCTTACGCTTTTCCCCATTGCACGAAGTGAGCAATAGGAGTCCAAAAGTTGCTGTGAGAATAGTCTGAATTTTCTTTTTGTGTCTCATACATGAAATGATACACCCCGCCCACAGATGATGGGCAGGGTGAGTATTTGTTTACTTAATCGTGAGAACGATGATGGATTTTGCAGGAACCTTAAGGGTGAGGATGCCCTTCTTTAGTTTGGCATCTTTATATTCCTTAGGCGCTACTACATTCGGGCTATTGAAGTCGTTATAGTCGGCCACATTCTTAGAGGTAAGGATACGACCAGCTACCTGCTTGGCGGCAAAGCCCTGAATATCGAAATCGATGGTCTGATCCTTATCGAGGCTTACATTGGTAACAGCCAGTACGAGACTGCCATCTACCGTCTTAGCAGCAGAAGCTGAGAGCAGTGGGCATGGGCGCGTGGTGTTATCAGCAGTCTTGGCTTTCTCCTTGAAGTACTCCTTGCTGCACTGTATGGTTTCACTCTCAAGGTCGAGTGGGAGATAGGTGGCCTCCTGGAATGGGGTGTACATCTCGAAGACATGATAGGTAGGGGTAAGAACCATGTGGCCTGTGCCCTCCTGATCAGTGAGAATCATAGATTGAAGTACATTGACTATCTGAGCGATATTGGCCATCTTCACGCGATCGGTGTACTTGTGGAATACATTGAGCGAGAGGGCTGCAACGAAAGCATCGCGCAAGGCATTCTGCTGATACAGATGACCTGCGATGGTGCCGGGCTCTTCGTCCCACCATGTGCCCCACTCATCAACGAGCAGACCAATCTTGCCTTTGGGGTCTTTTTCATCCATGATAGCTTTGTGCTTCTTGATGACTTCCTCAATCTCCAAACACTTGCCAAGTGCCCAGTAATACTGGTCGTTATCGAAGTTGATGGCTGAGCCTTTAGGACCATCCCATCCCGTACATGTATAATAATGTAAGGAGATACCCTGCATGCGCCCACCGATCTTATCCATACAAACCTTAGTCCAGTCGTAATCGTAATCGCTGGCACCAGAAGCGATACGGTAGAGGTGGTTATCACCCTGATCGCGCAAGTAGGTGTTGAACTTACGGAACTCGTCGCTGTAGTATTCGGGCGACATGTTGCCACCACAGCCCCAAGCCTCGTTACCAATACCGAAGTACTTTACATGCCAAGCTTTTTCGCGACCATTCTGTCGGCGCAGACGTGCCATCGGGGTATCGCCATCGCTCGTCATATACTCTACCCACTGGGCCATCTCCTTTACAGTACCAGAGCCGACATTACCACTGATATAGGGTTCGCAATCGAGCATCTCACAGAGGTTAAGGAACTCGTGAGTACCAAAAGAGTTATCCTCGATGGTACCTCCCCAGTTGTTATTACGCAGAGAGGGGCGCTGACTCTTAGGGCCGATACCATCCATCCAGTGGTAATCGTCAGCAAAGCAGCCACCTGGCCAGCGGAGCACGGGTACCTTCAAGGCTTTCAGCGCTTCGAACACATCCTTACGATAACCGTTGATGTTAGGAATCTGCGAGTTTTCGCCTACCCAGAGACCACCATAGATACAAGAGCCCAGGTGCTCAGAAAACTGTCCGTAGATCTCTTTGTTGATTTTGGCACCTGCCTTATCAGCGTGGATCGTGGCCTTCACATTGTCGGCAGCTGATGCTGAAACAGCAAAAGCCATCGAGAGAATTGCAATAAATATTTTCTTCATTTTGATTAATGATTTGTGTGATATAGGGTACAAAGTTACAGAAAAAATACAAAAGTTGCAAATTTTTGATAGTTGAAAAGCATTTTTTTCGATAAAAGTGATACATTTTAAAATTTATTTGTTATCTTTGCGGCAATATAGCTATCGAATTTAAACTAAAAACTTAAAGGCTTATGGTATTAATGTTTCTTCAGCTCCTCATTGTTCTTGGAGCGTTGTGGGTAGGTTCACGTTATGGTTCGCTTGCCCTTGGTGCTATTTCTGGTATCGGACTAGCGCTGCTGGTGTTTGGTTTTGGTATGAAACCTGGTTCTCCTCCAACGGATGTAATTTACATCATCATCGCAGCCGTAACCTGTGCTGGTATCATGCAGGCTTCGGGTGGTATGGACTGGTTGATCCAGATTGCAGAGAAGTTGCTGAGAAAGCATCCAGACCGCATTACATTCCTGGCACCACTGACAACCTTCTTCCTGACAGTGCTTGTAGGTACTGGTCACGTGGTTTACACACTGATGCCTATCATCTGTGATATCGCCCTGAAGAAGGGTATTCGTCCGGAGCGTCCTTGCGGTGTGGCTTCTATCGCCTCGCAGGTAGGTATCACCTGTTCACCTATCGCTGCTGCCGTTGTGGCTTTCGTTTCTATCTCGAATGCCAATGGCTTCGACATTACCATTCCACGCGTGTTGATGGTATCTATTCCTGCTTGCGTTTGCGGTCTGCTCGCTGCTGCAGCTGCTTCTTATCGTCGTGGTCTTGACCTTGACAAGGATCCTGAGTTCCAGAGAAAGATAGCCGATCCCGTTCAGCGTGATTATATTTATGGTGGTGGTGCTACCACACTCGATAAAGAGATTCCACAGTCGGCAAAGAATGCCGTATTTATCTTCCTTGCTGCACTGGCTGTGATCGTATTGTTCGCTGCCCTGCCACAGCTGTTGCCTTCTTACACGACTGTGAAAGTGGTTAAGGGTGCTGGTGACGTGATGATTGTAGGCGGAACTAAGGTTTCTGCAGCTGCACTCGCAAAAGCTGGTGTTGTAGCGTCTGGCTTAACAGAGAAAGGTTCGATAGCCCTGAAGATGAACTTGGTTATCCAGATTGTGATGATTTCTGCTGCAGCATTGATGATTATCTTCTGTAAGGCTCAGCCTAAGAAGGCTGTTGCTGGTCCGGTATGGCAGTCTGGTATGGTGGCTGTTGTAGCTATCTATGGTATCGCATGGCTTGCAGACACTTATTTCTCGAACTACATGGATGAAATGCAGGATATGCTGGCTGGTATTGTAAGAGAGTATCCTTGGAGTATTGCGTTTGTGTTCTTCTTGGTTTCTGTGCTTATCAACTCTCAGGGAGCTGTGGTGGTAGCCATGTTGCCATTAGCATATAATTTAGGTATCCCTGGTCCGGTTCTTCTGGGTGTGCTGCCTGCTGTTTATGGCTACTTCTTCATCCCGAACTATCCTTCGGATATCGCCACAGTGAACTTCGACCGATCGGGTACAACCGTGATCGGTAAGTATTTGCTGAACCACTCATTCATGATGCCTGGTTTGATTTCGGTTACCGTATCAACCCTCGTGGCTTACGCGCTATCAACTATTTTCTTCTAATAATAACTACTACTAAGAAGAATCCCCAAGGCTCTTACGGGTCTTGGGGATTTGATTTATAGGGTTATCGACAGCGAATTACTTCTTATTTCTTATTGTCGACAGCAGCCTGCTCGATAGGCAAGCAGCGCTTGTAGTTTTCGATATACTTTTCGAAGCCTGCTACATCCTCGGCTGTAGGTGCGATGCTAACACCAGTGTTGCCTGCAAAGACAACCTGCTCGAGATAGTCGGCAAGACTGAGCTTGCTGGGGTTATTAACCACATAGCCAGCCAACAGGGCAATACCCCAGGCACCACCTTCGCCAGCAGTCTCCATCACAGAGATAGGTGAGTTGAGGGCAGCAGCCAACATGCGCTGACCTACGCCAGGTGTCTTGAAGTAACCACCATGACCAGTGATGCGGTCTACACGAATCATCTCTTCTTTGAAAAGAATGTCGTTACCAATCTTCAGCACACCGATGGCACCATAGAGGTGAGCGCGCATAAAGTTGGCGAGGTTGAACTTATCGCCAGCGGTGCGAATAAACATGGGGCGACCCTCAGCAAGACCAGTTACAGGCTCGCCTGAAACATAATTGTAAGCCATCAGACCACCGCAATCGGCATCGCCCTCGAGTGCCTGATTGAAAAGCTTACCATAGAGCTCATTCATATCAACCTTTATACCAAGCAGTTGCTGATATTCCTTAAAGAGACCTACCCATGCGTTGATATCGCTGGTGCAGTTGTTGCAGTGAACCATCGCTACAAGTGAGCCATCAGGTGTGGTTACCATATCGATCATCTCGTAAGGTTTGCTCAGAGGCTTCTCCAATACAATCATAGAGAATGAAGAGGTACCTGCGCTGACGTTACCAGTACGCTGCTTAACGGCATTGGTAGCCACCATACCTGTACCTGCATCACCTTCAGGAGGACAAACGGGGATACCAGCTTTCAGATGTCCGCTAACGTCGAGTTTCTTAGCACCCTCTGGAGTCAGGAAGCCTGCATTCTCGCCTGCATTCAGGCTCTTTGGCAGAATGTCGAGCAACTTCCAAGAGAAGCCCTTTGGCGCGATAAGCTCATCGAACTTCTTTACCATTGTGGCATCGTAGGTCTTAGTGGCAGGATCAACAGGAATCATACCTGAAGCATCGCCTACACCAAGCACGAACTGACCGGTAACCTGCCAGTGAACATAACCAGCGAGGGTAGTGAGGTACTTGATATCGCTCACGTGCTCCTCGTTGTCGAGGATGGCCTCATAGAGGTGAGAAATACTCCAACGGAGAGGAATGTTGTAGTTGAAGAGCTTGCTCAGCTCTGCTGCAGCCTTACCTGTATTGGTGTTACGCCAGGTGCGGAAAGGCACGAGGATCTCCTGATTCTCGTTGAATGCCATATAGCCGTGCATCATAGCACTGAAGCCAATGGCTGCCAACGACTCAATCTCGCAGTCGTACTGCTTCTGAACATCCTTGCGGAGCTCGGCATAGCAATCCTGCAAGCCATACCAGATGGCTTCGATAGAATAGGTCCAGAGACCGTCTACCAACTGATTTTCCCACTCGTGTGAACCCTGTGCGATGGGCTTATTTTCCTCGTCAATGAGGACTGCCTTGATGCGGGTAGAGCCAAACTCGATACCGAGAATGGCTTTACCTGCTTCTATAGTTTGCTTAGCATTCATAATTATCAATTATCAATTATCAATTGTCAATTATATCATCGGAGTGCTTTGTTCAGCATGTAATAAACCTCGTTGTTGCGGAGCGTCTGCTGGAAGTCAGCGATATTGGTTTGCTTGTTGATGCGGACATACTCGATGCCAGTCATCTCAGCAAAGTCCTCCCAGTACTCTTCGTTGATGTCGTAAGAGAAGGCACTGTGGTGCGTACCACCTGCGAGAATCCATGCTGCAGCACCAATCTCGAATGAAGGCTGGGGAACCCACAGAGCAGAGGCTACAGGGAGCTTAGGCATTGGCTGTGGCTCGATGCACTCAACCTCCTGAGAGATGAGACGGAAACGGTTGCCAAGATCAACAACAGTTGCCTTGATACCGGCACCAGTCTTAGAGGTGAATACCAAGCGGGCAGTCTGCTGCTTACGGATACCGATACCAAGGAAGTGAACCTCGAGCTTTGGCTTATCAGTAGCAATCAGCGGACAAACCTCGAGCATGTGGCTCTGCAGGCAAGAACTCTTGTCGCCAGCGAAGTTGAGAGTGTAGTCCTCAAGGAATGAGCAACCAATAGGCATGCCCTGCTGGATAACCCAAAGGGTACGATAGAGACAAGCTGTCTTCCAGTCGCCCTCGGCACCGAAACCATAACCCTCCTGCATCAGGCGTTGTGAAGCCAGACCAGGAATCTGATCGAATCCGCAGAAGTTAGGATCGTCGATATTAGCATCGCCCAGGTCGTCGAAGTTAGTGGTGAAAGCAGTTGCGCCCTCATCCTTCAGCACGCGACGAAGCGCAATCTCTGCTTTAGCAGCATTCTTTACCTTCTCCCAGTAAACCTGCTCGCCACTCTCGTCGATCTTTATGGTGTAGAGCTTCTTGTACTCCTCAACGAGCTCATCAGCTTCCTTATCGGTAACTTTCTTGAAGTATTCCATCAGTGAGCTTACGGGATAGTAGTCTACATGATAGCCCAGACGCTGCTCGAATTCAACACGGTCGCCATCGGTAACGGCTACGTTGTTCATGTTCATACCGAACATCAAGCAACGAACGTTATGAGCATCAGCTACACCTGCAGCTACACGAGCCCAAACAGCAATCTGCTTCTGAGCCTTCTCGTCCTTCCAATAACCGCAAACCACCTTGCGAGCGACACGCATACGTGTGCAGATATGTCCGAACTCAATGTCGCCGTGAGCACTCTGGTTCAGGTTCATGAAGTCCATGTCGATATCGCCCCAGGGGATTTCGGCATTGTACTGTGTATGGAAATGGCAAAGGGGCTTCTGCAGCTGCTGCAGACCCTTGATCCACATCTTAGCGGGAGAGAATGTGTGCATCCAAGTAATGATACCTACGCACTTCTCGTCATTATTGGCAGCAAGCATCACCTGCTCAACTTCCTTAGAACTGTTGGCTGTACCTTTATATACAATCTTAACGGGGATATTGCCGCTCTTGTTCAGACCGTCAACCATTTCCTTAGAGTGTCCATCAACTGCAACTACAGCATCGCCTCCGTAAAGAAGCTGTGCACCAGTTACCCACCAAATCTCAAAGTTATCAAATGCTTTCATTTTTTAATTGTTTTTAGTTATAAATTAATGTTTCTGTCCTTTTTGTCCATAATATGCATTGGGACCATGCTTGCGCATATAATGCTTCTCAACGAGCAATGGGTTCATCGTGAGGTTAGGATTAACCGAGAAGGCTACAAATGCCATCTTAGCGCACTGCTCCATCACCTTAGCATTATAAACGGCATTATCGGGAGAGGTTCCCCATGAGAATGGTCCGTGGTTCTTAACCAATACCGCAGGTGTGTGATCAGGATTGATCTTGCGGATATTCAGAATTTCGTCAACAATCACATTACCTGTTTCCAACTCGTAGTTGCCCTTTACCTCAGCCTCGGTCATATCGCGAGTGCAAGGGATATCCTTGTAGAAGTAGTCGGCATGTGTGGTACCGATGTTGGGGATATCGCGACCTGCCTGAGCAAAGGCTGTGGCATAAGTAGAGTGGGTGTGAACCACGCCCTGAATATTGGGGAATGCCTTATATAATACAAGGTGGGTTGGGGTGTCGGAAGATGGATTCAACTCACCATCAATAACCTCACCTGTATTGAGATCGACAACTACCATATCAGAAGCCTTCATCACATCGTAATCTACGCCTGAAGGTTTGATGACAACCAATCCCTTTTCGCGATCGATACCTGACACATTTCCCCATGTGAAGATAACGAGGTTCTGCTTAACAAGGTCGAGATTAGCTTTGAATACTTTTTCTTTTAATTCTTCTAGCATAATTGTATAATTTTAAAGTTTGAAGTTAGGATCTTCATTATAAACTCGTTTGTTGAAACGATATAGGTATGCTCCTCGCTTAGAACCTGTTTTATCGATAAGTTCTGTTTTTTCGATAAAGTCCATCTCCTTGATACGTTTACGGAAATTACGTTTATCGAGCTCTTCACCATTTACAGCTTCGTAGAGTTTCTGAAGTTGTGTAAGTGTAAACAGGTTTGGCAACAGACGGAAGCCTACAGGCTCATGAGCCAATTTCTGCTGCATCATCTTACGTGCTTTGCGAACCATTTCATTATGATCGGAATAAAGTTTGGGCACTTTTTCAACATCTATCCACTCTAAACCATGCTCCATACGGAGTGTTTCATCATAATCGGCCACATTTATCAACGCATAATAGGCGATAGAAACCACACGCTCGCCTGGATCGCGATCTACCTTACCAAAGGCACCTATTTGTCGCATATAGACATTCCTCAATCCTGTCAGCTCATACAAGGTTCTTGCAGCAGCATCGTCTACACCCTCGTCTGCGGCTACGAAGCCTCCGTAGAGGCTCCATTCGCCACGACCTGGATCCATCTTCCGCTTGCCAATCAGTATCTTTAGCCTGCCATTCTCGAAACCGAAAATGATACAGTCTACTGACAGCCAGACTTTGGAGTGTTCACCATAAAATTTCGTCATCTTTTTATATGTTTACCAGAAGTATGCGTAGAAGCAGCTTACAAGGCCAACAACTACTAATGTGCCAACGATATCCCATAAGCCCCAGCTTTCACGAATGCTCTTCTTGAACTCGGGAGTAAAGGTGATAGCATCCACCTGTTCCTTTGAGGGGGCAGGTGTAAAGCAGCTGACAACTATCATCAAGATGATAATAACTACAAGCAGCCAGCACTCGAAGATGAGCCAGTTAGTCTGCCAGAACCATGAGGTGGCATCCCAGAAAGCACCATCCATGGCGGCCTTTCCTGAGTCGGTAATTACATTGGTAATCAGACGGACCATACCAATCAGGAAACCGCCAATCAGACCCCATTCACCAGCCTTAGGCGTGATCTTCTTAGAGAAGATACCCAGTGTGAACACTGCTACCATCGCAAGCGACTGGATATCTTGCAAGTAGCTATAGAGGTTGCCCATGTTCATCATGATAGGCATCCATGCCAGACCTAAAAGCACAACAACAACTGTTGCCATACGACCTACGAATACATAGTGGGCCTCGCTCATGCCTTTCTTCATAGGTTTGTAGAAGTCCTCTGTAAAGAGGGTAGCACAACTATTGAAGAAAGCAGCCAACGAAGCAACAAGCGCACATACAAATCCGATGGTTACAATACCCTTGACACCAGCAGGCAGAATGTTCTTCACCATCATAGCAAAAGCACCGTCGGTTGACTCATGGTTCGTGATATCCATCTCGATACCGCTACCTGTTTTCAGAGAGAGCGCGTAGGCAATCATACCGGGAATGAGGAACATGAAGCAGGGGAGAATCTTAAAGAAACCTGCAGCGATGGTACCACGACGAGCGCGAGCCATCACAACCTTATTGTCCTCACCTGGTACCTGACCGAGTACACGCTGAACGATATGCTGGTCGGTACACCAGTACCAGAAACCGATAATAGAGGCACCGAGGAACACTACATAACCAGGGAACTGCGGATACATCGGGTCGCCCGGATCAGTGTGGAACATGTGTGTTGTTCCAAATCCTTCGTGAGCGGCGTTACAAGCAGCCATCATGTTACTCCAACCCTGAGTGATGCTGCCATCGCCAAGAGCGGAGAGACCAAGGAAGAGTACAAGGAACGAGCCTATAATAAGAATAGGTGTCTGGATCGACGACAATGTCATCACACCCTTCATACCTCCAAATACGGTGAATATTGCCGTGATGGCAATCAGTCCGATGGCTCCATACCAGAAAGGAATGCCAAGGAGATACTTGAAGAAAATACCACCAGTAAAAGCTGTAACAGATACCTTTGTGAGCACGTAGGCAACAAGGGTAATAATAGATAGCCATGAACCTGTGCGCTGAGTGTAGCGGAACTTCAGGAAGTCGGGCATGGTGATAATCTTACCCATCTTATTGATGAGCAGCTGATAGAAAGGTACAAAGAGCCATCCGAGAATCAGGATCATCCATCCCTGCATCTCCCAGTGGGCCATACCTACACCATCCTTAGCACCCGTACCGGCCAGACCTACGAGGTGCTCCGATCCGATGTTGGCGGCAAAGATTGCCATACCGATTACATACCAAGGCTCACCTTTACCAAAGAGGTACGCAGATGAGTCTTCGCCCTGCTGAGCTTTCTTGTCTTTCCAAATGGCATACCAGACAGCTGCCACTACACCTACCAGACCGATTGCAAGAATCACCCAATCGAGCCAGATAAATTCATTTGAATTCCAATTCATTGTTTAGTTGTTTTATTAGTAATTATTTGATTGAAAATTTATAGGCTGCATGACTGTAGTATTTCTCGCCAGGGTTCAGCGTGGGCTGTACCCAATCCGGATGGTTGGGAGAATCCGGATATTTCTGACTCTCCAGACAAACGCTGACGTGCTTGGGGTAGGTGATACCATGCTTGCGGGCAATATCCTTGTCAGGACCTATGCCCTGGAAGTTACCACTATATACCTGTACACCTGGCTCGTTGGTAAACATCTCCATCAAGATACCTGTCTTGGGAGAGTAGAGACTTGCACATACCTGAGTATCGTCGCCCTTGCCATCCTTGAATGTATTCAGGCAGAAATTATGGTCGTAACCAGTGGCATTCTGAATCTGGTCGAATTCTGACTGGATGCTGTCGCCAATAGCGTGTGGGGTACGGAAATCCATTGGAGTCCCCTCTACAGACTTGATTTCACCTGTAGGAATATACAATTTGTCGCTTGGGGTAAAGTTGTCAGCATTTACATAGAGTACCTGATCATAACCAGGCTGTGTAAAGTCGCCGCTCAAATTGTAATAATTGTGGTTGGTCTGATTAATGATAGTAGGCTTATCTGTTTCAGCTTCCCAAGTCATATCAAGGATGTTGTCAGCTGTAACCTTATAAGTAGTAACTGCCATCACCTTGCCAGGGAAACCATTTTCACCGTTAGCAGCAACAATCGTCAGTCGAAGGATTGAATCGCCTATCTGCTCTGCATCGTATACCTGATGCATCCATCCAGTGTTTCCACCACCATGCAGACAGTTAGGACCATCGTTCTTCTTCAGCTGAATAGTATCTGCTCCGAGAACGAATTGACCGTTCTTAATGCGGTTTGCATAACGACCTACGCTTGAACCGTAATCAGAAGGTGTGTTAATGGTATCAGCATACTGGGCGATGTTATCAAAGCCTAATACAACATCCACCAGTTTACCTTCTTTGTCGGGAACACAGAGAGAAACAATACGACCACCATAATTGGTAATGCATACTTCCATTCCATTCTGGTTTTTTAAAGTGTAGAGCTTTACGGGCTTAGATTGAATGGTAGTGTCGAACTTGGCTGCATCTAAACCAGAAGCCGTTAGCTGTGGAGCCTGCTTTTTTTCAGAACAGGCTGAGAGCATCAGTGCTGATGCACCAACGCACATCAAAAATCCTTTTAATGTTTTCATCATTAATTGTTTTGAGTTTGTTAGAATCTTAATAAATTGTATTTTGGGTGTAAAATTACAATTATTTTTTGAAATAACAAACAAAATAGAGAAAAAAATAGCGGTAAAGTGTTTTATTTACACCTCACCGCTCTTATTTAACTTTTATAAACACAAAAAGCGTGTTTATAGCAAGTCATAATTAGCAAATCTTGCGTGAACCGTCGCCTATGACAACATCGTAAACTTTTGGCTCATGACCATATTTTGCATTGAACTTCTGCTTAGCATCTCCTACAAACTTCTTGTAGAGATCATTTCTAACCAGATTGATGGTGCAGCCACCAAAACCGCCACCCATAATACGGCTACCAGTAACACCATTCTCCTTTGCAATATCGTTCAGATAGTCAAGTTCCTCGCATGATACTTCGTAATCCTTTGATAAACCTTCATGTGTCTGATACATCAATTCGCCAACCTTTTCGTAATCGCCTTCATTCAGAGCGTCGCATACTGCTAGCACACGATCTTTCTCACCCAGAACAAACTTTGCACGCTTGTAATCTTCCTCGCCAACTTCTGCACGAACTTCGTCGAGTTGCTCCCATGTGCAATCGCGAAGGGTTTCGAATTTGCCCTCTGGATGCTTAGCTGCGATATGCTTCACAACATTCTCACATGAGTTACGACGATCATTATAAGGTGATCCTGCAAGCTGGTGCTTTACAACAGAGTCGAGAAGTACCAAGCGATAGCCGTCTGGTTTGAATGGGAAATACTCAAACTCACGGCTACGGCAATCAAGACGCATCAGGCATCCTGCCTTACCAAAGACAGAAGCAAACTGGTCCATAATACCGCAATTAACACCGCAGTAGTTATGCTCTGTAGCCTGTCCTGCCAGAACCATATCCCACTGAGATACTTTGTTCTCGCCAAAGATATCATTCAAACCGCAAGCAAAGCAACTCTCCATAGCAGCAGAAGAAGACATACCAGCACCCAGGGGAACATCGCCTGCAAATGCGATATTAAACCCTTTAACAGGTACGCCCAACTTCTTCATCTCCAGAGAGATACCATAGATGTAACGAGCCCAGCTAGCACGAGGACCTGCAGGATCGCTCAACTTGAAATCAACACGATCCTTCAAGTCGATAGCATAAGCCATTACAGTATCTTCTGTACCATTGGCACGCATTTCTGCCATAACGCCTTTATCTACTGCACCAGGGAATACGAACCCACCATTATAATCGGTGTGCTCACCAATCAGATTGATACGGCCTGGAGAAGCATATACATTACCGGTTTTTCCATCAAAGTGCTTGATGAAGCGACTTCTTACAAATTCTACATCCATCATAATGATTTACGATTTACTAATTTACGATTTACTGATTTTAGTCAACTTTAATATCGGTATTTACATTCTTGCTGCCGATGAGGGCATAGAACAGAATGTATGCCAGCATGCCGATGACGAGCCAGTAGCTGAAAATCTCACCACCAGAATTAGCCATAGCCTCCTGAATAAGTGGCATGATACCACCACCCACAACCATTGTCATGAAGATACCTGAAGCTGCCTCAGTGTATTTACCCAGACCTTCAACAGAGAGGTTGAAGATACCTCCCCACATAACAGATGTGCAGAGACCACAGGCTGGAATCAGGAATGCCTTTGCAGGAACATCGTGTCCACTGAATGAAATAGTTACGCTTTCGGGCATGAAGATGGCAATCAGAAGCAGGATGATAGCAACTGCACTCGCTGCTGACAACTGAGACTTGGTTGAAACCTTACCAGAGATAGCACTTGAGCAAGCACGGCCAATCATCATCAGGAGCCAATAGGCAGCTGCTAATGATCCACCGATAGCGGCAGCACCCTCAAAAGGCAACTTTGTTACATAGAAGTTCAGCTCCATGGGGATACCAATCTCGATACCTACGTAGAAGAAGATGGCAACTACGCCTAGCATACAATGACGGAAAGCCAGAGGACTGCGCTCGTACTTTGGCTCTACCTTGCCAAGAGTAGGCTCTGGGATAGTTACACGGCTGATAATCACAAATGAAACAGCAAATACAGCCATACCGATGAAGAGCAGAGGAGCCACATCACCCATGCTGGTGTCCTTTGTTACAGTACCAACCAAAATACCTGCCAGCAACGGTGTGAGTGTACCTGTCAACGAGTTAAGTGTACCACCAATCTGAATCAGCTGGTTACCCTTGTTACCACCACCTCCGAGAAGGTTCAGCATTGGGTTTACAACGGTGTTCAGCATACATACGCAGAAACCGCAGATGAAAGCACCCAGCAGATAGATAATCAGGTTGAGGGCTACAGGAATACTGTCGTACGTGAATACATAAGAACCTGCACCAACGAGACTTGACAAATACTGGAATACCAGACCTACGATACCTACGATAAGCGCTATCAAAGCAGTCTTCTTGTATCCATATTTTGTCAACATCTTACCTGCAGGAATACCCATAAACAGGTAAGCTGCAAAGTTCATCAGGTTACCCCAAGCTTTGGCAAAGGGATATTCAAAACCCCAAATAGGGGCGCCCATGTTGGTTACAAAGCTAATCATCGCGAAGATGAAGCACATTGTAATAATGGCAATCAGTTTGCCATTTTTATTTGTTTCAGTCATACGTTCGTTATATTATTTGCGTTAATTACTCAACTACACCAAAACGGTAGATAGTCTTCTGCTTATAGCGCTGACCTGGGTTCAGCACAACACTTGGGAAGTAAGGACGATTTGGTGTATCTGGGAAGTGCTGAGCCTCGAAGCAAACGGCTGAGCGACAGGGGAATGTACAACCATTAGCGCCCTTGTAGCCGTTCAGGAAGTTACCAGTGTAAAGCTGCATACCTGGCTCTGTTGTAAATACTTCCATTGTACGTCCGCTCTTTGGTTCAGTTACCTTAGCAGCAAAACTCAGTTCGCCTTCCTCGCGCTTGTTCAGCACATAGTTGTGATCAAAGCCATGACCAAACTTAATCTGCTCATGATCTGCATTAATGTCCTTTCCGAAAGGCTTTGGTGTACGGAAGTCGAACGGTGTGCCTTCTACCTTCAGAATCTCACCAGTTGGGATTGCGGTAGCATCTGTTGGCAGATAGAAATCGGCATTGATCTCACAAATCTGATCCTCGATAGTTGGCGTTGGATCTGCAGTACCAGCCAGACTAAAGAAAGCATGGTGAGTCAAGTTCACGATGGTCTTCTTGTTTGTGGTGGCCAAATACTCAATCACAAGTTCATTCAAGTCAGTAAATGTAAACTCTACAGTTACATCAAGTTCGCCTGTAAAGCCCTCTTCTCCATAAGAAGAAATACGATGCAAAGCCAGCGAGCGTGGGCCCATCTGACGTGCGTCCCAAACTTTGGCGTGGAAGCCAGTAGGACCACCGTGCAAGTGGTTAGGACCATCGTTAAGAGCCAGCTGATAATCTTTGCCATTCAGTGTAAACTGACCTTTGCAGATACGATTACCCCAACGGCCAATCAGCGTTGACAAGAATGGCTCGTTGCCGCTTGTAAGCTGCTCGATGCTGTCGTGTCCTTGAATGACGTTAGCTACTTTACCGTCTTTGTCAGGTACCATAATGGCACAAATAGCACCGCCATAATTAGAGATTGCTACTTCATAACCTTTACGGTTTCTGAGAATGTACAAATCGGTTTTCTTACCATTAATAGTGGTCTGGAAATTCTCCCTCTTCAGACCACACAGATTCACTGTTTCTGTTGTGTTTGCCATATTGCTTGTTTTTAGTTAAAAAATATATTTTTTGCAAAGTAACAAAAAATAAATCAAACTGCACAACAAAACAACGAAAAAAATGTTTCTTATGTATTAAAAAAGCCTAAATACGGTTTTTTAGGAAGTCTGCGACCACATAACTGCTACCTCCAATGAACACCAAGTCGTTATTTTCTGCCGCATCTCTGGCTATTTGATAGGCAGTCATCACGTCGGGATAAGCCTCGCCTTTAAGTCCCAGCCCCTGGGCATAAAGTTGCAAAACGTTCTCTGACATTGCACGATGATTATCGGCTTTGGTGAAATAATAGGTAGCATCCTTAGGCAGGATTGAAAGCACACCTTCTACGTCTTTGTCTTCAACCATACCAAACACGATATGTAGATGGCCACACTCCATTGCCTGCAGCTGTTTTGTAAGATACTCCCAGCCTGGTACATTATGCCCCGTGTCACAGATGGTCAGGGGCACATCTGCAACTTTCATCCAGCGTCCCATCAATCCTGTCAAACCGCATACGTTTTTGAAAGCTTCTCTAACTTCGCGATTCTTACAAGTTGTGTTTTGATCACAAGTAGCGGGTACCATATATCCCAGATTCTCCAACTGCTTAACTGCACAGAGAATCGTGTTGGTGTTCTTCTCCTGGTAATTGCCACACAAGTCACCACGGATAACGCCAAAGTTCTTTGTGGTGTATTCTTGATATTTACTGACCTGGCGTACTGAGATAATCTCGGGATCGTTTTCTGCAAAGGTGATAGGGGCATTTGCTTCTCCCGCCATCATTTCGAATACCATACGGGTTTCAGGGGTTGTTTCACCTATCACAACAGGAACACCAGGCTTGATGATGCCAGCTTTCTCCATCGCGATTTGCTCGATAGAACTTCCCAGATATTGCTGATGGTCAAGACCGATGTTAGTTATTACCGATAGAATAGGGGTGATGATATTGGTACAATCCAATCTGCCTCCCATACCTACTTCGATAACAGCGATATCAACCTTTTTATCTGCAAAATATTTAAAAGCCAAAGCTGTTGTTACCTCAAAAAAAGTGGGGTATAACGGCTCAAAGAATTGCTTCTCATTGGCCACAAAGTCCACCACATATTCTTCTGAGATAGGTATGCCGTTTACACGAATGCGCTCGCTGAAATCTATCAAATGGGGGGAAGTATAAAGACCTACACGATAGCCGCACATTTGCAAAATAGCTGATAACGTGTGTGCACACGAACCTTTTCCATTCGTACCAGCTACATGAATCGTACGGTATTTGGTATGTGGATGTCCGAAATGCTCATCAAGCGCTAAACTGTTATCAAGGCCTTCCTTGTAACCGATAGCGCCCTGAGTTTCAAACATGGGCATCTGGTTATACAGATATTCACACGTCTCTTGGTAGGTCATACCTTCTTAATATATTAATTGAAATAGTTTTTGAAACGCTGGAAGATAGAGTCACGGGTCTGTTTATCACCCTTGAAGTTATCGCTGCCTTTGAACTGTTCGATAGCCTGCTTCTCTTCGCGGCTCAAAGTCTTAGGCACATAAACACTAATGTTTACCACCAAATCACCCTTACCATTACCATAGCCTTGAACAGCTGGCAATCCTTTTCCTCTTAAGCGGAGTGTCTTACCAGGTTGCGTACCATTCTCCAGTTTTACCTTTAATTTAGTACCTTCAATGGTAGGAATCTCAATCTCACCACCAAGTGCAGCTGTAGGGAAGTCGAGTAGCAGGTTATAAATCAAATCATTGCCATCACGAACAAAAGTATTATGTGGTTCTTCTTCGATAAATACCTGAATATCACCGTTAAGCCCGTTGTGCTTTCCAGCATTACCTTTGCCAGGCACATTTACAACCATACCTTCCGCTACACCAGCTGGAATCTTGATTTCTACCACTTCCTCGCCTTTCTGAACGCCAGTACCACCACACTCTTTACATTTGTTCTTGATAACTTCACCTTCACCACCACAAACAGGACAAACGCTCTGTTGTTGCATCATACCGAAGATACTCTGTGTGGTGTGGGTAATCACGCCAGAACCATGACAGGTCTGACAAGTTTCCTTGCCGCTACCAGCTTCAGCACCAGAACCGTTACAGTGAGGACAATGGATATCTTTACGAACTTTGAATTTCTTGGTTACTCCCGAGTTGATTTCCTCAAGTGTTAGCTTTACCTTCAAGCGCAGATCGCTACCTCTATGCTGTTGCGGACGACGTGAACTACCACCTCCAAAACCACCAAAGCCATGACCTCCAAAGATATCGCCAAACATTGAGAAGATGTCATCCATGTTCATAGATGTGCCACCGAAACCTCCGAAGCCTCCAAATCCGCCACCCATGCTTGGACCGTCGAATCCAAACTGGTCGTATTGCTGACGAGTCTTAGGATCGTGCAACACGTTATATGCTTCTGCTGCCTCCTTGAATTTCTCTTCAGCCTCTTTGTCACCAGGATTGCGGTCTGGGTGGTACTTAATGGCTATCTTACGATACGCTTTCTTAATCTCGTCTTCAGAGGCGTTCTTCTCCACGCCCAGCACCTCGTAATAGTCTCTTTTTTGTGCCATTGTTTATTGTCCTACGGCCACTTTCGCGTGGCGGATTACTTTGTCGTTCAGTTTATATCCCTCTTGCAGACAGTCGATAACCTTACCTTTCTTATCGTCGCCCATACCTGGAACCATTGCTACGGCTTCGTGTACATCCGTATCAAAGTCGGCATCTTTTGTCTCGATCTTGTTCACGCCTTGCGATTCCAAAGTCTTCATGAACTTTTGATGAATTAACGCCATACCTTCACGCAACACTTCTGGATCGTCAGTCTTTGCACCATTTTCGATGGCGCGCTCCATATCGTCAAGGATAGGCAGGATGGCTGTAATCACCTTCTCACCACCATTCAGAATCAGTTCTGCACGCTCTTTCAAAGTGCGCTTGCGGTAGTTCTCGAACTCTGCCACTGAACGTAGCCACTTATCTTTCAATTCGGCGATTTCGTCCTGAGCCTTCTCCAGAGGATCTTTTTCTTCTGATTCTCCTGATTCTTCGGATGATTCAGCAGCATTAGCTTCTTCTGCCTGATTGTCAGTTTCATCGGTAGGAGCCTCGTTCAAAGTCTCCTCGTCTTGAATTTCAATATCTTTCTCTGTCATAATTGCTGTTGTTTAAATGTTCTGTTTTCCTCCATGCAAATTCTGTGCCATTAGGCATACAGTTCTGCTTTCTTCTCCTTGATGGCCTCATCGTAGATATAATCATCGTAGGTCATCAACTTATCGATGGTACCCTTTGGCGTCAATTCAATAATACGATCGGCCACGGTGTTGATAAACTCATGGTCGTGTGAGGCAAACAGAATATTACCCTTAAACTGAATCAAATTATTGTTGAAAGCCTGAATACTCTCAAGATCCAGATGGTTCGTAGGTGTATCCAGAATCAGGCAGTTGGCGTTCTTTAATTGCATACGTGCAATCATACAGCGCATCTTCTCACCTCCACTGAGCACATTTACATGTTTCAAAACATCCTCTTCCTTAAAGAGCATTCTGCCTAGGAACGATTTCATTGTTACCTCGTTGCCTGGTCCCCATTGAGAGAGCCAGTCTACAAGATTCATCTCGCTCTGAAAGAATTCCGTATTATCGAGTGGGAGATAGGCCGTTGTGATGGTCACACCCCATTTGAAGGTTCCAGCCTCTGCCTCGCGATTACCATTGATAATCTCAAACAGAGCTGTCATAGCCTTGGGATTATGACTCAGGAATACCGTCTTCTGTCCTTTCTCAATGGTGAAGTTTACGTTGTCGAAGAGCACTGTTCCATCAGCATCGACAGCTTTCAGACCCTCAACTTCCAAAATCTGAGTACCAGGCTCGCGCTCCATCGAGAAGATAATACCAGGATACTTACGTGTTGAGGGGGTTATCTCCTCTACGTTCAGTTTCTCCAGCATCTTCTTGCGCGAGGTAGTCTGCTTTGACTTGGCCACGTTGGCAGAGAATCTTCTGATGAATTCCTCCAACTGCTTCTTTTTCTCCTCGGCTTTCATCTTCTGGTTCTGAGCCTGGCGAAGTGCCAACTGTGAACTTTCGTACCAGAACGAATAGTTACCCGAGAAGAGGGTTACCTTACCAAAGTCGATATCTACAGTCTGTGTAGATACCGCATCGAGGAAGTGACGGTCATGGGAAACGACCAGCACACATTGCTCCAAGTTTGAGAGATATTCCTCCAACCACTGTACTGTATCGAGGTCGAGGTCGTTGGTAGGCTCGTCGAGCAACAGGTTGTCAGGATGTCCGAACAGTGCCTTTGCTAGCATCACACGAACCTTTTCATTATTCGAAATCTCCGCCATCTGCTTGTAGTGCTCTGTCTCTTTCACGCCCAGATTCTGTAACAATTGTGCAGCTTCGCTCTCAGCCTCGTAGCCGTTCATCTCGGCAAAGGCCATTTCGAGTTCTGCAGCACGATTGCCGTCTTCCTCAGTCATTTCTGGCTTAGAATAGAGGGCCTCGCGCTCTTTCATATTCTCCCACATGGGCTTATGTCCCATCAGCACGGTATCCATTACCGTGAAAGCATCATATTTGAAGTGGTCCTGCTCAAGCACACTCATGCGCTCGCCAGGCAACATCTCTATCGATCCTTTGTTAGGCTCCAGCTCTCCACTGATCGCCCGAAGCAGGGTTGACTTACCAGCACCGTTAGCACCGATAATACCATAAATATTGCCACTCGTAAACTTCAGGTTCACATCTTTATAGAGAACCTTCTTTCCAAACTGTATCTGCAGATTTGTAACTGTTATCATCTCTTCCTTTTACCTATTTATAATAATTGGGGTGCAAAGTTACGAATAAAATCTGATATATTTTCGCTTAAAAAGCTATAACATTCCTTTTGTAGATGGCAGTTCGTAGTGGTAAATATCGCGCTTTACAGCCATTTTCAACGAACGAGCCAAAGCCTTGAAAATACCTTCAATCTTGTGGTGCTCATTCTGGCCTTCTGCCTTGATGTTCAGATTCATCTTGGCGGCATCACTTAGACTCTTGAAAAAGTGCAAAAACATTTCTGTTGGCATCTCGCCAATCTTCTCGCGCTTGAAGTCTGCATCCCAAACTAGCCAAGGTCTTCCTCCAAAATCGAGTGCAACACTACACAAACAGTCGTCCATAGGCAGACAATAACCATAGCGCTCAATGCCTCGCTTATCGCCTAAGGCTGATAAGATACACTCGCCAAGAGCGATGGCTGTATCCTCGATAGTATGGTGCTCGTCTACTTCTAAATCGCCTTTCGTATGAATCGTCAAGTCCATCATGCCGTGTTTGCCTATCTGTTCAAGCATGTGGTCAAAGAAACCCAGTCCTGTGGAGATGTCACACTTGCCTGTACCGTCCAGATTCACCTTGATATGGATATCCGTTTCTTTGGTCTTACGACTAACTTCTGCGATTCTTTCGCCAGCAAAAAGTAATTCGGCAATTTTGTTCCATGTAATACCTTCATCGCTCAGAATCAAAGATTTACAACCAATGTTTCGAGCAAAGGTTCTATCTGTTTCGCGATCACCGATTACGTATGAATTGGCGATGTCGTACTCAGGGTTATTCATATACTTCTCCACCAGTCCTGTATTCGGCTTGCGGGTAAGGGCATTGTCCTCTGGAAAGTGAGGGTCAATCAGTATCTCGTCGAAAGTGATGCCTTCGCCCTCGAGTGTTTGCAGGATAAAGTTGTGAACAGGCCAAAACGTATTCTCTGGAAAAGCCTCTGTACCCAGACCGTCTTGGTTGCTTACCATCACAAATTCAAAGTCTAGCTTCTCGCGGATAAACGCCAGATTACGAAATACGCCTGGTACAAACTGCAATTTCTCGAAAGCGTCTATCTGCTCGTCGGCAGGTTCCTGAATCAGCGTTCCGTCACGATCTATAAATAGTATTCTCTTCATGATTTTTCGTTGTATAGTGCTTTACGTTCTTGTTCTTGTAATACGATGCTGGTCTTGGCAAGATACATCGGGCAGATGGTAGTCAACCATATATAGGCTTGCAAGAAACCTGCCAATAAAAAGGCGCCTATCGAAAGCCACATCACGTAACTTGGCATACCCAGCGGGTCGCCATTCATCACACCCATCTGCGATTCCCAGTTAGCTGCCATCATAATAATGGAGGGCAGCGAGGTAAACAGCGTCAGGATCGCCACGATAAATAGGCACACAATACCCACCAGCAACACCATTCCCAGATGGCGCATCCATCCTGCCGCACTTGCTTTCTCTGTTTTCTCCAAGAAACTGCGCTTGTGCAAAATACGATTCGAAAGATACAGATAAACAATCACAGCCAGCGCTTCCAGAGCCAAAGCTGGCCACACAAGGGTGGGGGAAAGCAATACCGGTAGTGCTGATGCGATGGCCGAAATCACGGCAAACCCTAATGCCACAGGCCATGTCATACGAAATAGCTTACGAAAGTTTCCCGTAAACAATTGGTAGCCATCGCTAATACACGCTCTGCTGCTCCGTATCTTCTTCAGGATATCTTTTTCTTCTTTTTCCATTGTCTTGTTCATTTTCGCTTGCAAAGTTACTACTTTTTAATTTATAATTCGTATCTTTGCAGCAAAATTTTATGATATGAAGCAATTAAAGTGGGGATTCATCGGCTGTGGTGAAGTAACAGAAAAGAAAAGTGGTCCTGCCTTCAGCGAGGTCGAAGGTTCTAGTGTAGAGGCTGTGATGAGTCGTACAGAACAACATGCGCGTACTTATGCCGTTACGCATGATATCAAGAAATGGTATACCGATGCCCAGGAACTTATCGACGATCCCGATGTGAATGCTGTTTATATCTGCACGCCTCCCTCCAGCCATGCTACTTATGCCATTATGGCGATGAAGGCTGGCAAACCAGTCTACGTAGAAAAACCTTTAGCTGCCAGCTACGACGATTGTGCCCGCATCAATCGCATCTCAGAACAAACGGGTATTCCCTGTTTTGTGGCTTATTACCGCCGTTATCTTCCTTATTTCCAGAAGGTTAAGGATATCGTTAATAGCGGTCAGATTGGTAAAATCCTCAATGTCCAGATACGCTATACCGAACCTTTGCGAACTGCTGATGCCGATGCGATAAAGAATGGTACGCCTCTGCCTTGGCGATTGCAGCCCGAGATAGCAGGAGGAGGCTATTTCTACGATATGGCGCCCCATCAGCTCGATTTGTTGCAGGATATGTTTGGTGTTATCCTTGAGGCACGTGGTATCTGTGCCAATCGTGGCGGCCTTTACGCAGCCGAGGATTCTGTCAGTGCCTGTTTCCGTTTTGAGAATGGTCTGCCCGGTTCAGGTTCTTGGTGCTATGTGGCTCATGAGAGTGCCCGCGAGGATTGTATCGAGATTATCGGCAATGAAGGACAAGTTAGTTTCAGCGTGTTCGATTATAAGCCTATCAGATTGCAAACCAGTCAGGGCGATGAGCAGATTACGGTGCCGAATCCTCCTTATGTACAATATCCGCTGATTAAGTCGGTTATCGAACATCTGCAGGGCTTGGGCATCTGTACTTGCACCAGCGTTTCGGCCACACCCGTCAACTGGGCAATGGATCGTATTTTGGGTAAATTCTAAATCCGGCCATGAAAAGAGGGTGCCTGTTGTTCGTTCTGTTGCTATCATGCACAATGCTCTTTGCGCAGGATTCGCTTCATACCGACACCCTGAAGAAGACGCGCGAGATAGGTATTATCCGAGAGACTATCCGTGGCTTCGACCGATTACAGGATGAATACATCGAGCCTAACCACTACGAGTTTACTGTGATGGCTCAGGTTACCCGCACTTTTGAGAGTTTCACCCTTAGCAGCAACGGCCAGTCCATTCGTCTGGCTCCTGATAGTCAAACTAAGATAGGTCCTTATTTCGGTTGGCGTTGGTTCTTTTTCGGTTACACCTTTGATATTAAGAATATCGGTTTTAACCAGAGTGGACTTCGTAAGGAATTTGATATCAGTATCTATTCCTCGCAGGTTGGCGTCGATGTGTTCTACCGCCGAACGGGCAACGATTATAAGATTCGTGATGTGAAGCTGGGCTACGGTATCGATGGCCGTCTGTTCGAAGGCCTGCCTTTTGCTGGTGTGAATGTGGGAATCACAGGCGTTAGTGCCTATTACATTTTTAATCACGGACGATTCTCATATCCCGCAGCCTTCTCTCAGTCTACCTGTCAGAAAATCAGTTGTGGTTCTTGGCTCGCTGGTGCTGGCTACACTCACAATACGCTCGATATGGACTACGACGAACTCGAGCAAGCTCTCAATGAGCGCATGGGTGGAGGTATCACAGTCGACCTCGATAGCGGTATGATGTTCAAGGATATTAAGTACAACGACTTCATTGTTTCTGGCGGTTATGCTTACAACTGGGTGTTTGCTAAGAATTGGCTCTTCTGTGCTAGCGGACAGTTGGCTGCATGTTATAAGACTAGTATGGGTAAGGTGGCCGACGAGAAGCACGGATTCGATTTCGGCAAGGTTTACCTCGATGGTATCGGCCGTTTCGGACTCGTTTACAATAATACCCGCTGGTATGTGGGTGCGAGTGCTATTCTGCGCACAAACCATTACCACACGTCGCGCTTCTCTGCCAATAATATCTTTGGCTCGTTTAATGCCTACATTGGCTACAACTTTGTACTCAAAAAGAAATATCGAAAACAAAAAACATGATTCGACACCTATATATATATATAGCGATGGCGCTGCTGTCTGTAAATGTGCAGTTGGCTAGTGCTCAAGTAAAGCAACAACTCGTGGATAGCGTTACGATTTGTCAATTGCTGCAAGAGGGTGCTCACCAACCAGCTGGCACTTGTCTGCCCCTCTTCTTTGCCAAGAAATTTTTGGGGCGTCCATACGTGGCACATACCCTCGAAGGCAACGATCCTGAGCAGCTGGTAATCAACACGCGCCAACTGGATTGTACCACGCTGGTAGAAAATGTAGTAGCCCTCACGCTCTGTACCCAGCGTCGCACCCTCTCGTATTTCGACTTTAAGCATGCTCTCATCGATATGCGCTATCGTCGTGGTATTATCAAGGATTACACCAGTCGTATCCATTACTTTACCGAGTGGATTACCGAGAATACCAAGGCTGGTATCGTGAGCGAAGTGCAATCGCCCGTACCGCCATTCTCTTCCATTCAGAAAATTAACTTGGGGTATATGAGTCAGCATCCTCAGAGCTACGATGCCTTGAAAAGTCATCCTGAATTCGTCAGCATCATCCGAGAGATGGAGCAGGCTGTCAGTGGGCAACAGTTCCGATACATCCCCAAGAGCGATGTGAAGAATACCCAACTCTTGCGCCAGACGATAAAAGATGGCGATATCATTGCTATTACTTGCAAAAAGGCAGGATTCGATATCGCCCATCTGGGGTTTGCTGTGTGGCAGAAGGATGGGCTCCATTTGCTCAACGCCTCGATGCTTCATAAGAAAGTAGTGCTTGAACCAATGACGCTTTACCAATACCTGCAAAAGCATCCATCCCATACAGGAATTCGAATCATTCGGATAAAATAAAAAAGCCGCAACTCTTAATGAGCTTGCGGCTTTTCTTTACTTTGGTCGAGGTGACAGGACTCGAACCTGCGACAGCCTGGTCCCAAACCAGGAACGCTACCAACTGCGCTACACCTCGTTTTGCGGGTGCTTTTCTTAAAAGCGCTGCAAAGGTACGTATTTTCTGCGACCCTTGCAAATTTTTCCGCAATTATTTTAGAAAAAACTTCGAATTACTTAATAATTCCCTGTTCCACAAAGATTTTCTTGAGTGCTACCACCGAGCGATCCACCTGTTCCTTGGTATGTGTAGCCATCAGGGCGTAACGAACGAGCGTGTCCTGAGGAGCACATGCGGGTGGAATAACGGGGTTGATAAATACACCAGCCTTAAAGGCTAATGATGTTACCAAGAAGGTCTTTTCAGCATCGCGCACATACAGTGGAATGATAGGACTCTCGGTATCACCAATCTCAAAGCCTTCCTCGCGGAAACGCTTCAGTGCATAGTTGGTAACATCCCAAAGAGCCTGAATGCGCTCGGGCTCGTTCTGAATAATGTGGAGCGCTTCCATTGCAGCAGCTGTAGCTGCTGGTGTGTTCGAAGCCGAGAAAATATAGGTACGACAAGTGTGGCGCAGGAAGTTGATGGTATCCCAATCCGAAGCGATGAAACCACCGATAGATGCGAGCGACTTAGAGAAGGTACCCATAATAAGGTCTACCTCGTCGGTCAAACCGAAATGATCGCAAACACCACGACCCTGCTTACCGAATACACCGATACCGTGGGCCTCGTCTACCATGATCGAGCAATTATACTTGTGCTTGAGCTCTACAATCTCTGGCAATTTGGCCAAATCGCCCTCCATCGAGAATACACCGTCTACCACAATCAGCTTGATAGCCTCCTGAGGCAGTTTCTGGAGCACGCGCTCAAGATCCTCCATATCATTATGCTTGTAATGCAGCTGCTTGGCAAACGACAAACGGCGTCCGTCTACGATAGAAGCGTGGTCGCGATCGTCGCAGATGATATAGTCGTCCTTGCCAACAACCATTGCCAGTACGCCCTGGTTTACAGAAAAACCAGTAGAGAAACAAAGGCAATCTTCTTTTCCTATAAACTCTGCAATTTCTTTTTCGAGTTTTACGTGCAGATCGAGCGTTCCGTTAAGGAATCGGCTACCTGCACAACCTGAGCCGTACTTATCGAGCGCACGCTTGGCTGCATCGATGATACGCAGATCACCAGGAAGACCCGTGTAAGCATTTGAGCCGAACATCAGCACCTTGTGGCCACCCATTTCAACCTCTGTACCCTGCTTGCCCTCTATAGCACGGAAATAAGGATACACGTCAGCCTCCATGTACTTCTGTGGCTCACGATAAAGCTTGTATTTTTCTTGTAACTGTCCCATTCCTAATTGGTATAGTTTTCTATTTTATTTTATATTCAGGCTGCAAAGTTACACATTTTTTAGGAAAACGTGCAAGAAAATCATAAGAAATGATGATATTTTCTTTTTTTAAGTATGAAAGAACGCAAAATTCGATGGATTTTTGTAAATTTGCACTCGAAATATGACGAAAAAGAAGAAAATCACATTTATATTGAACCCTATATCGGGCACGCACTCTAAGGAGGAGATACCCGAGCTGATCGAAAAAACACTCGACCATGACCTGTTTGAGCCTCGCATTGTGTTTACAGAGTATGCTGGCCATGCGGCAGAGATAGCCCGCGAAGAGAGTAAAGCAGGTACCGACGTAGTGGTGGCGGTAGGGGGCGATGGCACCGTAAACGAGGTGGCACGCTCGCTCGTTCATACCCCTACGGCACTGGCCATTATCCCTTGTGGCTCGGGCAACGGACTGGCGCGCCACTTGTGCCTCCCGCTCGACATAAAGAAAGCCATCGAGGTGATTAACAGTTGTAAGATTGAGCGTTTTGATTATGGCGTTATCAACGAACTGCCTTTCTTCTGCACCTGCGGCATGGGCTTCGATGCGTTTATCTCGCTGAAATTTGCAGAGGCAGGCAAGCGTGGACCTATCACCTACGTGGAAAATGTGCTCAAGGAGGGATTGAAATATAAGCCAGAAACTTATGAGGTAGAAGACGAATCAGGCGCTACGCGATACAAAGCGTTCCTGATCGCATGTGCCAATGCCTCGCAATATGGCAATAATGCCTATATCGCACCAGGTGCTACGATGAAGGATGGGGAGATGGACGTGATTATCATGGAGCCTTTCGACGTGCTCGATGCACCACAGATTGCTGCCGACCTGTTTATGAAAACGCTGGGCAACAATTCGAAGATTAAAACCTTCCGCACCAAGCATCTGCATATCCATCGCAAGAAAGAAGGGGCGATACACTACGATGGCGACCCTATGATGACGGGCACTGATGTTGATGTTCACATCGAGCACGAAGGCATTCGTATTGTAACAAATCCGAACGCTGCCGAGGACGAAGGACAACCCAACCCCGTTTTGAACGCTTTCAGCGACCTCTTTAATAATATAAATAATGTACGCGAAGACATCGAAAAGCGTGGCAAGCGTATTCAGAGAGTAAATAAAGTTTTGTTGCGTAAGCTAACGAAGCTATAGAATAACCATTAAACCAACGAACAGATTATGGAATTACCCGATTTTATGAACTATGCGAGCAAATTCTCTCAGAAAGATTTTGCTGACAAGATTACCCGTATTGCCAAGCGCGCTGGTGCCAAACTGGTTTATGCTGCGCTTATTCTGTACTATACCTTGCAGAGCGACAAGGTAAGTAAGAGCGACAAGGCCATCATCATTGGTGCCCTGGGCTATATGATCAGTCCGCTCGATGTAGTGCCCGATGCCATCCCCATCGCAGGACTTACCGATGACCTCGCCGTGCTGCTCTTTGTGCTGAAGAAGGTGTGGACGGGTGTCGACCCCGATATCGTAGAGCAGGCCAAGAGTCGCCTCTCCAAGTGGTTCGACGATGACGAAATTGCTGAGATAGGTAGTCTTTTCGATGGAGAAGAATAGCCAGTAGCGATGTGGCAGACGTATGCTGTAGTAGCGATTCTTGCCGTAGTCGTAGGCTATGCCGCCTATCGTGTGTATCAGGCGTTGACAGACGAAAATGAGGCTTGTAAAGGCTGTGCATTAGCGAAAAATTGCAAGAATAAGCGAAAAAATCGCGAAAACATTTGGCAGTGTCGAAAATAATAGCTACCTTTGCACCCGCATTTAAAAACTAAGGTGCCTTGGATGAGTGGCTTAGTCTACGGTCTGCAAAACCGTCCACGGCGGTTCGAATCCGCCAGGCACCTCAGGAATAAAAAAGCTGAAGGATTTCTCCCTCAGCTTTTTTTTATTAGCGAGCCATGCGATAGATAGCTTTCATATCTGGGGCTGAGAGCACCTTCAAACAGCCACAGGTGCTTGTGTAATCGCGACTGCATTTGCGTGTCATCTCCTTGATTTCCTCGTCGGTAATATCCTTGCCTATCAGCTCTTTGATATTGATTGGCATACCGATAGCGTGGTAGAAGCGTTCCATAGCCTCGATACCTTTTAGGGCAGTACCCTCGGGATCGGTGAAATCGTTGGGCACATCCATCACGTTAACAGCAAAACGCACAAAGCGGCTCAAATTTTCGTGCATAACATAGCGCGCCCAACTAGGCCAGATAGCAGCAAGACCAGCACCATGGGTTACGTCGAACATGCCACTGAGCTCGTGCTCTAGCTGATGGGTAGCCCAATCGTCGCTGATACCACATCCCGTAAGGCCATTGTGCATCAGGCTTCCGCCCCACATAATCTGGGCACGGTAGCGATAATCTTCAGGATTCTTAAGCACCTGGAATACGGCCTGCTTGATGTTTCGCAATGCGGCCTCAGCCAAATCGGTGGTAAAGTCCATATCATCGTCCTTCGAGAAATAGCGCTCCATAGTGTGCATCATCATATCGGTTACACCCGCAGCCGTTTGATATGGAGGCAGGGTAAACGTGCGCTCAGGATTCATAATGGCAAACTTGGGACGGCTCATGTTATTAGAATAGCCCAGCTTTACGTCGCCATCCTCGTTGGTTATCACACTGGCTTCGCTTATCTCACTACCAGCTGCCGGAATGGTGAGCACAGAGGCTACAGGCAGCATCTCCTTGGGTTCGGCTTTACCCAGATAGATATCCCACACATTACCCTCAAAAGGCACACCATAGGCAATACATTTCGATGAGTCAATCACGCTGCCACCACCTACAGCGAGGATAAAGTCGACACTTTCTTTACGGCATAATTCGATACCTTGCTGAGCCAACGACAAACGGGGATTGGGCACTACGCCACCCAGCTGAACGTATGGGATACCAGCCTCGCCAAGAAGTGAGCACACTTTTGATAGCAAACCAGAGCGAACAGCACTCTGCCCGCCATAATGTACCAGCACCTTAGTGCCACCATATTTCTTAACCATGAGAGCTACTTGCTCTTCTGACTGCTTACCAAATACAACCTCAGTGGGTGCATAATAATTAAAATCTTTCATACTTTGTTGTCGTAGTTTAAAATTATAATGTATTGTTTAATCTCGCTGCAAAGATACAAATAATATTCCGAATTAATTTGTTTTTTTACGCATTTTTTTGTATCTTTGCCCGCATATTATCGATTTGACCCAATTTTCACTAACGGTCTTAACAATATAAAATTTAGAATTATGACAAAGAAAGTATTATTCGGTGCTGCCATTGCAGTGTTAACATTGACAAGTTGCTATAACGGCAATCAGCAAGTAGCTTCATCAACGTCGTTCGACGAAGTTTTAACCTCACGCAGAAGTGTACGTAACTACGATGCCTCAAAGAAAATCTCAGAGGCCGAGGTACGCGAACTGATCACGGCTACACAGGAAGCGCCATCATGGGCTAATCAGCAGCCCACCAAATATTATGTGGCTATCAGCGAAGAGAAACTGGCTGCTGTTCAGGATATGGTTGGTGGTAACAAAGATCGTATCAAAGACGCCCCAGTGCTTATCGTATCAACCTTTGAGCGTGGAAAGTCGGGTTTCTTCCAGGGCAATCAAACCAATGAGGTAGGCGATGGCTGGGGAGCCTACGACAACGGCCTGAGCAACTGCTACCTGATTCTGAAAGCAAGGGCGATGGGTTTCGACACGCTCATTATGGGTATGCGTGAAGCTGACAAGCTGAGAGAGCTGTTTGCCATCCCTGAGAGCGAGACCATTATGGCCGTTATCTCCCTCGGCTACAGGGCTGAAGAACCTAATCGCCCAGAGCGAAAGCCTCTGGATGAGATTGTGAAGTTTTATTAAGATATGAAAAAACTGATATTATTTGCTATTAGTTGCGGATTGCTGGCTGTGGCTTTAGAGATGAAGGCCGCACCAGCATTACGAGGCTGTTTTACCGTAAAGCAGGCCGACGGTACAACGCTCACCATCGAGCAGTTTGGTGACGAATACCACCACTGGACAGCCACCACCGACGGCACCATTGTTGTAGCCACCGAGAAAGGCTACTGCGTGGCAGAAATCGACGAGCAAGGCGTGCTGAGAGCTACTGCCGAGCTAGCCCATGAACCTGCATATCGTAGCAGTAAAGAGCTAATGGCCGTCAGCTGGCAAGCCATGCGGCGCGACATGTTTTATGCCAAGGGTATACAGTCGCGGGCAGAATCTCGCGGTTTGGGTATCATAAAGGGTGGGTATCTGCCACATTCTGGAAGTCCGCATGTATTAACCATCTTAGCGGAGTTTCAGGATGTGAAATTCACAGTTAACAATCCCGTGCAGGCTTTCGAACAGTTTCTGAATGGCGACGAAATAAAGGATATGGGCAATCATAATAATAGGAATTCCACCAGTGTACGCAAGTATTTCGAAATCTGTAGTCAGGGCAAGTTCTCACCTCAGTTTGATATCGTGGGGCCAGTTACCCTGCCTAATGGCGTGAAATATTATGGAGGCGATGAAAGTGATGGAAAAGACGATCGTTTCACAGGTTTCTGTAAGGATGCCATCTATCAGGTTAAGGATTTGGTAAGCGACATGAGTGTCTACGATAACGATAAGGATGGTAAAGTCGAATTGGTGTGCGTTATCTTTGCTGGCTTCGGAGAGAATCAGAGCGCCATTGATAGTACCATCTGGGCGCGTGCAGGCTTTCTAAATATAAAATCCTCCGATAATTGGCCTATCAACTACTTTAACTGCTGTTCGGAGTTATTCCATCCGCAACGTCCTGATTATATCAATGGCACGGGGGTATTCATCCACGAGTTTTCTCACTGCTTGGGTTTGCCCGACCTTTATCCCACGGTAAAGAGTGCATACGTTAACGATCAGGAGATGGAATCATGGAGCATTATGGATTATGGTCTCTGGAATGATAACGGCTTTAAACCATGTGCATATACGGCATGGGAACAGGAGGTGATGGGGTGGATCGAGCTAGAAGACTTTACAAAAATAATAGGTAATGGCAATACTAGTGAGATAAGCGATATACTGCCACTGATAGAGGGCGGCAAGGCCTATAAGCTGACGAATGGCGATAACGATCGTGAATACATTATCATGGAGAATATCCAGCAGCGTGGGCTCAACATAAAAGCCGAAGGTCATGGGTTGTTGGTATATCATGTAAACTATCCCTATAGCAGTGTTAGTATGACCGATAGACCCAATAATAAGGCTGGCCATCCCGGATTTGCAGTAGTGCCTGCCAGTGGCACGCTTCTCAGTAAATTCTTAACGGACTTAGGCACCTATAGCAATAAACAATGGCTTGAAAGTATGGCTGCTGCTCCCTTCCCTGGTACTGGCTCCGTAAAAACGCTCTCCGACGAGCTGCAGTTGCCCAATTACTATTTCTATACCGATACCAGTACCAAGCCCACGGGCCTTACCCTTAACAACATTGCGGAACAATCAGAAACAGGCGCCATTAGCTTTACTGCTACGCTAATCACGCCGACAGGTATCAGCGAAGTGAAAAAACAGCGCGAAGCCGACGGCACCATATACGACCTTCTTGGCCGAAAGGTTCAGCAGGCCGATAAGGGCGTTTACATCATAGACGGCAAAAAAGTAGTTGTTAAGTAAGATGCGCGATCGCCATAAGGATATGAAAAACTATCCAATAAAGCCCCGTAGAAATCGCGCTACGGGGCTTTTAGTCGATACTGTAAGCTATAATGATGATTCCGGCAAAAGCCAATAAAAGACACAAGATGATGAAAGGAATTAAAGCAGCGAGTAATCGCCAGAAGGTGCTGACGTAGCTATATCCCGACAACTGCTTGATAGGAATAATGGCCAGCAGTATTTTCAGCATATCGTAGATCACACTGCCTACCGATTAGCTTTCTGAATGGATAAAAAAGTAATCCCTCGCCGTAGTTGGCGGGGGATTATTTGATATTTACTGCTCGGGTTTGCGCTCGGGACGAGGGCCACCTTTGCGATGCTTCTTCATGTCGTGCTGATACAGCTTATACTGATCGGGCGTGAGGATTTTCTGGAGTTCTCCATCGTAAGCCTTCATATTTTTCTCCATCTCAGCGCGCTTCTTCTCCATCTCAGCCTTCATCTCCTCTGTAGGAGGTTCTGGACGCTTATCCTTCATATCACCCTTTGGTGGCTCTGGGCGCTCGCCCTTCATGCCGTGAGGGCCGTGATGACCGTGGTGAGGTCGGCCAAAGTGCATGTTATCGGCATACTTGGTGTTGAGCTCCAGCAACTGGGCTGCCTGCTTCTCGTTGAGGTCGTAATCCTTCACCATCTTCTCTGTGCGGTGCTTTACCATTTCCTCTTTCTTCATACCTTTTTCTTGATTCTGGGCCATAGCTGCCGAACTGAACATTACGGCTGCTGCGATTGCGATAATCATCTGTTTCATATTCCTTAAATGTTTAATTGTTAATACTCATGTTGTTTGTTGCAACTACTTAAATGACGATTGTGGCGCAGAAAAGTTTAACCCCTTTGGCCTATCTTTCAGCGAACTGGCCGATTCTTTCAACGAAAAGCTATGCCCTGAGATCGAGACAAGAAAAAAAGAGCACCCAGCGATGGATGCTCCTTTATAATGATAGATGATCTTATAGACTTAGAACTTATAACGCAGACCGACTGTAAGCACACCGCGCTCACCAAAGCCGAGTTCTGCGAAACCGCGCAGCTGCTGGCCACCGAATTCTGCACCAAGAGCCGTTATCTGGGCCATGAAGTTTGTTGCAGAAGAGTCGCCACTTGTATTGCCTTTACTGCTGCTTATTGAGGTAAATATCAAACCGGCGGCTAATCCTGAATACATGCCGAAATGGTTCTTGCGCAACCAGTTGAACTTAACAGCTGGCATTACAGTTATGTATTTGGTCTTTTGCTCACCATCATTGCCCCATTTACAACCGGCAATAGAAGCCATCGCACCTACACCCACAACAGGCGAAACATGATAGTAGTATTCAAGACCTATAGGGCCCCAGAAACCACGCTGGTCGCCACTGCTGAATGCTGTCAAACTTGTAGCAATAGTCGATACAACGGTGGAAGCAGAACCGAAACCATAGTAAACACCAATCTCGTTCTTCAAATCGTCGTTTTGAGCGCTTGCACTCAGCGAAGCTACCATCATGGCAGCGATCATCATTAATTTTTTCATACTGATTATTACATTAAATATTATCCTTTTATCAAATTTTCGATGCAAAGTTATAAAGTATTATAATACTAATAATAAAAGAGGTGTAAACATTGGCACCATACCCCCCAATTTCTTGATTTACATTAGCTTAAGTGGGCTTATTCGTGGTGATAAGGCTCGCCCTTGATGATGGTACAGGCGCGATAGATCTGTTCGGTAAAGACGAGGCGTATCATCTGATGGGAGAACGTCATTTTTGAGAGCGACAGTTGCTCGTTGGCGCGGGCATAGACAGCAGGTGAAAAGCCATAGGGACCGCCGACGATGAAGACAAGACGGCGGGCGGTATTGCGCTTTTGCTCAAGCCATCGCGCAAATTCGATACTGCGATACTCGCGCCCGTGCTCATCGAGCAATACCACGGTGTCGCTGGGCTGCAACTGCTTTAGAATCAATTCGCCCTCGGCCGTCTTCTGCTGCTCTTCCGTAAGGCTCTTGGTGTTTTTGAGCTCGGGAATGGTAACAAGCTCGAAGGGCATATAATGACCGATGCGCTCGCAGTAATCGCTTATGCCAGCCTGGAAATGCTTGTCGGTAGTTTTACCTACCAGTATCAGTAGCGTCTTCATATTTCTTTATGGGATGGTTTCGTTAGTGATAAAATCGTCGAACTGCTTTTGGTAGCCATTAAACACATTGATGTCGACATCGCCATGAATACCAGCCACGCGACCATCGGGACAGAGTTGCCAATACGTAAGCCTTACATCGGGCTTATACTCGCTATAGCGGGCTATCCACACGCGATAGTTGCGCTTCAGGTCGGGCTGATCCTTGAGGTAATTGTTTACGAACAACTGGTTGACGTAGAGGATGGGCTTTACATGCGTATATTGTTCTACCATCGATAGCCACGTGCGGATATGGCGGAACAAGGCCTCGGGGCCACCCATCTGAGCGATTTGCGACTTGCTGGGCTCGATATCGAGTACGGGTGGCAGGTCGCCGCTGCGAAACAGCGTGTTGCGAATAAAAAACTTGGCCTGAGCAGCGCCAGTGGTACGAACCGACCAGAAGTGGTAAGCCCCCGTGCGGATGCCGTGCTTGCGCGCCTGCGCATAATCATTAACATAATACCTATTGCGCACGCTGATGCCCTCGGTAGATTTGATGTAGACGAACGAGACGGGATAGTCGGCCTTGCCACTGACATTCTGGCTGCCGTTCTTGCCCACGTGGACGATACGCAACTTATCCCAACGGATGGGATATTTCTTGCGCCCCTTGCCGTGCTGATAGCGGGCGATATCGATGCCGTAGATACGTTCGGAGGTGTACTTCATGCGCTCGCCCCAGAAGCGGCCTTTCTGCCATTCGCCTACGCGCAAGCGAGACTCGCCATCAGTGGACAGTAGCATCTCTAAGCCGAAGCCGTGACGAAGATCGTCCTCCATGTGACCCTCGAAATAGCTGCCATCAGCCTGCTGATAGGCGCCATGACCCTGCGCCACGAGACCCGAGAAATCGCCACGATACGTGCCCAAAGAATCGAGGCGCACACCCTGTACGAGCGTATCAGCCTGCCAAGTACCGATAATGGTGCGACGGAGCGAATCGAGCACCACACCAAGCCCTTGGTGCTGATGATGACGCCAAGTGCCTACGGAAAGAGCCGACAAATAGCCTCGGGTTTTTACCTGCAACCGATGACCATTGGCAAAGGCTGCTACCATCTCGTAACCCTCATCCTGCACGTTATGACGATCGAAATAATACGTAAGTTCATCGTTCAAGCGCACCATGCTGCTATCGGCACCAGGTTTTGCCATGGGCTTTGGCTCGAAAGCATGGCTCAGCCGCATGCCTTGATGGCTAGGCTGGGGGAGAAAAGGAGTGGCCGCAATGAGGGCCACAAAGGGGCATATAATATAGTATAGAGTTTTTTTCATTTTTTTATGGCGCAAAATTACTAATTATTCTTGATTATTGTGTATATTTGCAGCAAAAATAATTTCTAAACGCAAAAAACAATGATTAAAGACTTTAATTTCTACGCACCTACGAGAGTGGTGTTTGGACGCGAATCAGAAGAAAAGTTGCCACAGTTGATACAGCAGTATGGCGGTGGTAAGGTGTTGATACACTATGGTGGCGGCAGTGCCCGTCGCTCGGGATTGCTCGATAAAGTAGAGAAATTGCTGGGCGAGGCTGGCATCAGCTATGTAGAGCTGGGTGGCGTGGTGCCCAATCCACTATTGTCTAAGGTAAGGGAGGGTATCGAGCTTTGTCGCAAAGAACATGTAAACTTCATCCTCGCCGTAGGTGGCGGTAGTGTGATAGATTCTTCGAAAGCTATCGGCTACGGTGTGGGTTATCCTGGCGACGTGTGGGACTTTTGGGACGGAAAGGCTGTGCCACAGGCTTGTATGCCTATCGGTGTGGTGCTGACGATTCCTGCCGCTGGTAGTGAGATGTCGTCGAGTACTGTGATTACCAACGATGAAGGTATGCTGAAGCGTGGCTTTAACAGCGACCTGTGCCGCTGTAAGTTTGCTATCATGAACCCAGAGCGTACCTTTACGCTATCGCCTTATCAGACGGCAGCAGGTGCTACCGACATTATGATGCACACCATGGAGCGCTACTTCTCGAAATACGAGGATGCGATACTAACAGATGCCATCGCCGAGGCCTTACTGAGAACGGTAAAGGAGTCGACACCCATCGTGCTGAAGGAGCCCGAGAACTATGAGCATCGTGCAGCTATCATGTGGGCCAGCTCGCTGTCACATAACGATTTGACAGAGTGTGGAACAGAAAAAGACTTTGCGAGCCACAAGCTGGAACACGAACTTTCAGGTTTGTTTGGCGTAACCCATGGCGCAGGCTTGGCTGCTATCTGGCCTAGTTGGGCACGCTACGTGATGGATAAGCATCAGGCACGTTTCGAGAAATATGCCAAGAACGTGATGGGCGTAGAGGGTGCGCTAGCTGGCATTGAGGCCACGGAAGCCTTCTTCCATTCGATAGGCATGCCGACATCGATCCCTGAGTTGATTGGCAGGAAGGCCACCGATGAAGAAATAGCAACGATGGTGGAAAAATGCAGTCGTGGCGGCAAGATAACCCTCGGTGCGATGGAAGTTCTCGCGCAAGCCGATATGGCTGCAATTTATAAGCTGGCGAACGGTTAAAACGACAAAATGTAATCAAAATGATTAAAAAAGTTACAATTTATTTGTTTGATTCGAAGAAAATGTATAACTTTGCCGGCGAAATTAAAAAATCGACAGAAAATGAAGAGTATGAATCTACTTAGCGCCATTATTATTATTCGACTGCAGAGAGCGGCCGGAAGTGATAAGGTGTATGATTAAACATTAAATTAAGATACGAGCCTTTCTCACTTCCGAGTGTGAAAGGCTTTTTCTTTAGAATCAAATTAATAAAATTGTAAATCAAATGAGTGACAGATTGTTTATCTTCGACACAACACTCCGCGACGGGGAGCAGGTGCCTGGTTGCCAACTGAATACCGTAGAGAAGATTCAGGTGGCTAAGGCGCTGGAGCAACTCGGCGTGGATGTAATCGAAGCAGGATTCCCAGTATCAAGTCCTGGTGACTTTAACAGTGTGATTGAGATTTCGAAGGCTGTAACGTGGCCCGTGATTTGTGCATTGACGCGTGCCGTAGAGCACGATATCGACATCGCCTTCGAGGCCTTGAAGTATGCCAAGCACAAGCGTATTCATACGGGTATCGGCACGAGCGACGAACACATTAAGTATAAGTTTAACTCTACCCGCGAGGAGATACTGGAGAGAGCCGTAGCTGCTACGAAATATGCCAAGCGATTCGTAGACGATGTGGAGTTTTACTGCGAGGATGCAGGCCGTACGAATAACGAGTATCTGGCGCGCGTGGTAGAAGCCGTGATTAAAGCAGGCGCCACTGTGGTGAATATCCCAGATACTACAGGCTACTGTCTGCCTCAGGAGTATTACGAGAAGATAAAGTATCTGAAAGAGCACGTAGACGGTATCGATCGTGCCATTATTTCTACCCACTGTCATAACGATTTGGGTTTGGCTACAGCCAATACTTTCAACGGTGTGATGGCTGGTGCCCGACAAGTGGAAGTTACCATCAACGGTATTGGTGAGCGTGCTGGTAATACCAGTCTTGAGGAAATCGCCATGATATTGAAATGTCATAAGGGCATCGGTATCGAAACCAACATCAACACGACGAAGATTTATCCCACTTCGAGAATGGTATCTTCGCTAATGAACATGCCCGTACAGCCTAATAAGGCGGTGGTAGGCCGTAATGCCTTTGCCCATTCGAGCGGTATCCATCAGGATGGCGTATTGAAGAATGTACATACCTACGAGATTATGGACCCCAAGGATGTGGGTATCGACGACAATAGCATCGTATTGACTGCTCGCTCAGGTCGTGCAGCCTTGAAGCATCGTCTGCACGTAAACGGTGTGGATCTGCCTGAAGAGAAGCTCGACAAGGTATATGAGAAGTTCCTAGTTTTGGCTGATCAGAAGAAGGAGATAACAGATGCCGATGCCCTGATGCTTGCTGGTGCAGATACTGCTGATACGCACGCTGTAAGACTCGACTTCCTGCAGGTTACATCGGGTAAGGGCGTGAGGAATGTGGCTTCTATTGGTCTCGATATCAGCGGACAGAAGTTTGAGGCTGCTGCCTCTGGCAATGGTCCTGTAGATGCCGCTATCAAGGCGTTGAAGAAGATTATTATGAAACAGATGACGCTGAAGGAGTTTACCATTCAGGCTATCTCGAAGGGAAGTGACGATGTGGGTAAGGTTCACATGCAGGTAGAGTATGATGGCAGTCTTTACTATGGCTTTGGTGCCAATACGGATATCGTTACTGCCTCTGTAGAAGCTTACATTGACTGTATTAATAAATTTAAGAAGGAGGAAGAATGAACACATTATTCGACAAAATCTGGGATAAGCACGTGGTGCAGCAGGTAGAGGACGGACCAACACAACTCTACATCGACCGCTTGTATTGCCACGAAGTAACATCACCGCAAGCCTTTGAGGGTATGAGGGCGAGGGGACTGAAATGCTTCCGCCCAGAGAAAATTTACTGTATGCCCGACCATAATACGCCGACCCACGATCAGGATAAGCCCATAGCCGACCCCGTATCGAAGGCGCAGGTGGATATGCTGGCTAAGAATGCAGCTGAATTCGGGCTAACCTATTACGGCATGCTATCGAAAGATAACGGTATCATCCACGTGGTAGGCCCAGAGAAGGGACTTTCGCTGCCTGGGATGACCATCGTGTGTGGCGACTCACATACCTCTACCCATGGTGCGATGGGTGCTGTAGCCTTTGGTATTGGCACCAGCGAGGTAGAAATGGTCATGGCCTCGCAATGTATCCTGCAACAGAAACCCAAGTCGATGCGCATCAGCATTAATGGCACATTGCAAAAGGGCGTTACTGCAAAGGATGTGGCCCTTTACCTGATGTCGAAACTGACCACGAGCGGGGCTACAGGTTACTTTGTGGAGTATGCAGGCGACGTGGTGAAAAATCTCTCGATGGAGGGCAGATTAACACTTTGTAATCTATCGATAGAGATGGGAGCCAGAGGTGGATTCGTAGCCCCAGATGAGACGACTTTTGCCTATTTGAAGGGGCGTGAGTTTGCGCCTAAGAGTGAGGCATGGGATAAGGCCGTTACCTATTGGAAAACCCTGAAGAGCGGCGATGATGCTGTGTTTGATAAAGAACTGGTTTTCAGCGCAGACGACATCGAACCTAGAATTACTTATGGAACGAATCCCGGTATGGGAATCGGTATTACAGAAGCTGTTCCGACAGCAGGCGATGCCAACTTTGAGAAGGCACTTCATTATATGGGCTTTAAGGCAGGGCAGAAGTTGCTGGGCACGAAGGTAGACTATGTATTTCTGGGTGCCTGCACCAATGGTCGCATCGAAGATTTCAGAGCCTTTGCACAGATCGCCAAAGGCAGAAAGAAAGCACAGGATATCATCGCATGGCTGGTACCAGGTTCGTGGGCTGTAGATCGTCAGATTCGCGAAGAGGGCCTCGACAAGATACTGTCAGAAGCAGGCTTTGAGATTCGACAGCCTGGATGCTCTGCCTGTCTGGCGATGAACGATGATAAAATACCAGCAGGTAAGCTATCGGTATCCACCTCGAATAGAAATTTCGAAGGTCGCCAAGGCCCTGGTGCCCGCACTATTCTGGCATCGCCATTAGTAGCTGCTGCAGCAGCTGTAACAGGAGTAATTACTGATCCAAGAGAGCTATTATGAAACAGAAATTTGATATTATAACATCGACCTGCGTTCCTCTGCCATTAGAGAATGTAGATACCGACCAGATTATACCCGCTCGTTTCTTAAAGGCAACGACGCGAGAGGAGAAATTCTTTGGCGACAATCTGTTTCGCGATTGGCGCTACAAGCCAGATGGCTCACTGAATAAAGACTTTGTGCTCAACGATCCTACTTATCATGGCTGTATCCTCGTAGCGGGCAAGAACTTTGGTAATGGTTCATCGCGCGAGCATGCAGCTTGGGCTATCGCAGGCTATGGCTTCAGAGTGGTTATCAGCAGTTTCTTTGCGGATATCCATAAGAACAACGAACTGAATAATTTCGTATTGCCAGTACAGGTGAGTGAGGATTTCTTAGCAGAGCTATTCCAGACGATACAGAATAATCCGGAAACGCTGGTAGAGGTAAACCTCCCCAATCAGACAGTTACGAATATCGCTACTGGGCGAAGTGAACACTTTGATATCAACGGCTATAAGAAACATTGCCTGATGAACGGCCTCGACGATATCGATTTTCTGGTAGCGAATAAAGATAAAACAGAATTATGGGAACGTTTATAGAGATCATGGACTCTACGCTGCGCGATGGTGAGCAGACCAATGGGGTAAGTTTTCTACCTCATGAGAAGCTGATCATCGCCCGTATGCTGCTCCACGATCTGAATGTGGATCGTATCGAGGTAGCCTCCGCTCGTGTATCTGAAGGCGAGAAAGAGGCTGTAAGCATGATATGCCGCTATGCAGAGAAAATAGACAAACTGGATAAGGTAGAAGTGCTGGGATTCGTGGATGGCGGACAGAGCGTAGACTGGATATCATCGTGTGGTGGTAAGGTTATCAATCTGTTGGCTAAGGGTTCGCTTCGACATTGCATGGAGCAACTGGGCAAAACGCCCGAAGCCCACATGGAGGATATCTGCCAGACGGTGAAATATGCCCGTAGTAAGGGGCTTACAGTGAATCTTTATCTCGAAGACTGGAGCAATGGCATGAAGGATTCGCCAGAGTATGTGTATCAGATGATGGATGTGCTCTGCGATATCGGTATCCGCAGATTTATGTTGCCAGATACGCTGGGTATTATGAATCCGCTGCAATGTGTTGAGTATTTCCGGAAGATGATAAAGCGCTATCCTGATGCCCACTTCGATTTCCATGCCCATAACGATTACGACTTGGCCGTAAGTAATTCGCTGGCTGCTGCGCTGAGTGGTGCCAAGGGACTACACGTTACGGTAAACGGACTAGGAGAGCGCTGTGGTAATGCCCCGCTATCGAGTGTGCAGGTGATCTTGAAAGACCAGTTCCATGCCAAGACGAATATCAACGAGGACAAACTCAACGATATCTCACGACTAGTGGAAAGCTATAGTGGTATTGCCATCGCGCCAAATCAACCAATTATTGGCGACAATGTGTTTACCCAGGTGGCTGGTGTGCATGCGGATGGCGATAATAAGAACGGCCTCTATCAGAACGAGCTGGTACCAGAGCGCTTTGGTCGTAAGCGAGAGTATGCGCTGGGCAAGAATAGCGGTAAGGCTAATATCGCCAAGAACCTCGAAGAACTGGGCTTAGAACTGACACCAGAACAGACACGCAGGGTTACCCAACGTATCACGGAGCTGGGCGATAAGAAAGAGCGTGTAACGCAAGAAGATTTGCCCTTCATCGTAAGCGATGTGCTAAAACACGATGCTCCTGAGGATAAAGTAAAACTCTTGAGCTATGTGGTATCTACAGCCTATGGCTTAAAGCCTGGTGCTAATATCAAGGTAGAGATTAATGGGCAGCAGTATGAGGCTTCGGCTACTGGCGATGGTCAGTACGATGCCTTTGTAAAGTCGCTCCGTTATATCTACAAGAAATATCTGGGTCGTACGTTCCCCATTCTGCAAAACTATGCGGTAACGATTCCCCCAGGTGGACGAACAGATGCCTTGGTACAGACAGTCATCACTTGGAACGACAATGGCAGAGTATTGCGTACCAGAGGTCTGGATGCAGACCAGACAGAAGCTGCCATCAAGGCTACTTTTAAGATGTTGAATATTTACGAAAACGAACAAAATAACGAGCTATGAAACTTAACATTGCAATTCTTGCGGGCGATGGAATCGGACCCGAGATTATGAAACAAGGTGTGGCTGTACTTGATGCGATTGCAGCAAAGTGTGGTCACGAGTTTACTTACACTGAAGCTATCTGTGGTGCCCATGCCATCGACGAGGTGGGCGACCCTTATCCCGACAGTACCCATGAGGTATGTATGCAGGCAGATGCTGTGCTTTTTGCTGCTGTAGGCGATCTGAAGTATGACCACGATCCTACAGCGAAGATTCGTCCTGAGGTAGGTTTGCTGGCTATGCGTAAGAAGTTGGGACTCTACGCTAATGTGCGTCCTGTGGCTACCTTCGATTGCTTGCTACACAAATCACCCTTGAAAGATGAGTTGATTCGTGGTGCTGATTTCGTAGTACTTCGTGAGCTCACGGGTGGTATGTATTTTGGCGAGCGCTATCAAGACAACGACAAGGCCTACGATACCGATATCTACACGCGTCCAGAGATTGAGCGCATTGTAAAACTCGGTTTCGAGATGGCCATGAAGCGCAATAAGCATCTGACGGTTGTTGACAAGGCCAATATCCTCGCTTCTTCTCGTTTGTGGCGACAGATAGCCAAGGAGATAGAGCCTCAGTATCCAGAAGTGCGCACCGATTATATGTTTATCGACAATGCTTCGATGCGTGTACTCACAGAGCCTCGCTACTTCGATGTGATCGTTACAGAGAACACCTTCGGTGATATCCTTACTGATGAGACCGCTTGTATTACTGGTTCTATGGGTTTGCAGCCATCCGCATCGCTAGGCGAGCACACACCACTTTTCGAACCTGTACATGGTTCTTGGCCTCAGGCAGCAGGACAGAATCTGGCGAATCCTTTGGCACAGATTCTATCAGCCGCCATGCTTGTAGAACACTTTGGATTAACCCAGGAAGGTGCACTTATCCGTGAAGCTGTAAATGCTTCGCTCGATGCCAATGTGCGTACGCCTGAAATCCAAGTAGAAGGTGGTGCGAAGTATGGCACACGCGAAGTAGGAGAGTGGATTGTAAACTACATCAAGAATGCGTAAGTATGTTGTACTGGTGTTTATGCTGGCGGCAACACTGTTGCCAGCACAAACACGTCAGCAATGGCGCGATTCGCTGGAGGTGATTAATGCAAGGATTGCGAAAGATCCCCAGAATCTGAATTTGCATCTGTTGAAAGCAGAAGCCAATATCAATCTGGAGCAATGGGAATATGCGCTCGCTGAATACGGCAAGATACTGCATGCTGACGAAAAGAATCTGGCCGCACTCTACTTCCGGGCATACGTGCACATGCAGCAGAAACATTACGATTTGGCAAAAGTAGACTACGAATCGTTCCTGCTGATAGAGCCCCAGCATTTTGAAGCCCGCTTGGGTTTGGCGCATGTCTTGCAGAAACTAGGGCGCAAAACGGAAGCCATCGATGAGTATAATCGGATGGTACAAGTCTTCCCAGACTCTGCTGATGCCTATGCCTCGCGTGCTGCTTACGAAACAGAGCTGAAGCAATACGATGTAGCCCTGTATGATTGGGACGAGGCCATCCGTCGACGTCCTCAAAATGCAGGCTATTATGTGTCGAAAGCTGATGTGTATCTGCGCCAGTATAAAAACAAAGAAGCGAAAGACGTGCTGAATGCTGCAGTAAAACAAGGCGTACCAAGAGCAGCACTTAAAGAGTGGTACGATCGTTGTAAGTAGATAAAAATTAATCCCCGCCAGCTGGCAGGGATTAATTGATTATGTTTAGCCGTTCATCGAGAGCAAGAACTCTTCGTTAGAACGTGTTGTTACCAATCGGTCGCGTATGGTGTTCATCGCCTCGATAGGATTCATCTCAGCAATAAACTTACGAATAATCCACATGCGGTTGAGCGTGGTCTCGTCATGCAGCAAATCGTCGCGACGTGTAGACGACTGAACCAGATCGATAGCAGGGAAGATACGCTTGTTAGACAACTGACGATTAAGTTGGATTTCAGAGTTACCAGTACCCTTGAATTCCTCGAAGATAACCTCGTCCATCTTAGAACCGGTATCCACAAGGGCTGTAGCGATAATCGTAAGCGAACCACCACCCTCAATGTTACGGGCAGCTCCGAAGAAGCGCTTGGGCTTCTGCAGGGCATTGGCATCCACACCACCAGTAAGCACCTTACCAGAAGCAGGCGCAACGGTGTTATAAGCACGTGCCAAACGCGTGATAGAATCGAGGAAGATCACTACATCGTGTCCGCACTCTACCATACGCTTTGCCTTTTCGAGTACGATACCAGCAATCTTCACGTGACGGTCAGCTGGCTCGTCGAAAGTAGATGCGATAACCTCGGCATCAACTGTACGTGCCATATCTGTTACCTCCTCAGGTCGCTCATCGATGAGCAGCATCATGATATAAGCCTCGGGATGGTTTGCGGCAATGGCATTGGCAATATCCTTCATCAGGATAGTCTTACCAGTCTTTGGCTGGGCCACAATCAGTGCACGCTGACCTTTACCAATTGGTGAGAACAAATCGACGATACGAACACTAGGATTCGTAGTAGCCTTATCGCCACAAAGGGTGAACTTCTCTTCTGGGAAGAGAGGAGTAAGGTGCTCGAAAGCTACACGGTCGCGCACCTCAGAAGGCTCACGTCCGTTGATGCTCTTAACGGAGGTAAGGGCAAAGTATTTCTCATTGTCGTGAGGAGGACGAACGCAGCACTCTACCACATCACCCGTCTTCAAGCCATATTTCTTAATCTGCTGTGGCGCAATGTAGATATCATCAGGCGATGACAGATAGTTATAGTCAGAACTACGCAGGAAACCATAACCATCAGTCAGGCACTCTAGTACACCATTGCCCTCGATGATATCGGCAAAGTTGTATTTGGGTACAGTCGTCTGCTGACGGGTAGAAACCTGCTCTGTTACATTCTGCTGAACCATCGGACGATCGAACATGTCGAGTGTAGGAATAGCGCCCTGATCCTCGATGGGGATATCAAGTACAGTAATGAAATCTGTACCATCGCCTGGATCGCCTACCCAGACACCATTCTCGTCTACTTCTGTACCGCCTTCATTCTGAGGATCGTTCTGGTCTTGTGCAGCTTCTGCTTCCTTATGATTAGCCATCATCTTTTCGCGCAACTGCTCGATCGCATTTACCTCATCGGCATCAGCCTCGTACTGATTATTGAAATTGGCCTCGGGCACAGCATCGTTGAGATTTTCCATCTGCTCAGGCACCATGTATTCGGGTACAGACTCCGCATTTTCTGCTACTTCTGCTTCAACTGTTTCTTCAGCCAACTTAGCTTCAGCAGCAGCTTTCTCTGCTTCGATTTCTGCCTTTGTACGACGTCCTCTGCGTTTGGGCTTTTCCTCTTCAACAGGTGCCTCTGCTGGCATATCGCTAAAGAGCGAGGGCGTTTCTACTTTTTTCCTACGATTGGTTTTACTATCAAGATTCTCGCCATCTTCACCCTTAACGGTGTAGACTTTGCTTGTGTCTTTTTTCGTAATGCGTGTGCGTTTGCGCTTGGGGGCTGCATCATCTGTAGCACTGTTCTCGGCAGCTTTATCGAGAATGGCGTAGATCACGTCCTCCATCTGATCGTCGGGTGTAACTTTAATACCCAACTCATCTGCTATACCCACCAACTGGGGTATATCCATAGCTTCTAATTCTCCTTTTGTATACATAATACAGTCTGATATTATTTCTCGATTGAGTTCAAAAATGTGATTGGAAATGCTTCACGAACGGAAACAATGTTTTGAAAAACGATGCAAAGGTAGTGATTATTTGGCATTTCACCAAATTTTTCTCATTTTTTTTGTACCTTTGCCCCCAAAATAATGAAATTATATGGAAATTAAGAAAGCAGAATTCACGCTGAGTGCGCCAATGGAGTCGATGTGTCCCAAAGATACAAAGCCTGAATATGCCTTTATCGGAAGGTCGAATGTAGGCAAGTCGAGCTTGATAAATATGCTCACGAACAACAAGAAATTGGCTAAGACATCAGCGACACCTGGTAAGACGTTACTCATCAACCATTTTATTATTAATAATGAGTGGTATCTGGTAGATTTGCCTGGCTACGGCTTTGCCAAGCGCTCTAAAAAAGAGGTGGGCAAATTGGAGCAGATGATAAATGGCTATATCCTGCAGAGAGAGCGGCTGGTAAATGTGTTCCTTCTCGTCGATATCCGATTAGAACCACAGAAAATCGATCTGGATTTTATCCAGTGGTTGGGCGATAGCAGTGTACCTTTTGCCATCGTGTTTACTAAGGCTGATAAGCTGTCAGCGGGTAAGGCTGCGCAGAATGTAGAAGCCTACAAAAAGAAACTCTTCGAAACGTGGGAAGAATTGCCGCCGATTTTCGTCACCTCTTCTGAGAAGAAACAAGGTCGCGACGAAATCCTCGACTATATCGACACAATTAATAAAGAGGTATTAAATCCGTAAATCGTAAATCATCCGATGGCTAAAGAGAATCCATATCTCGATGTTCAGCTCCTCACGAAATCGTTTGGCTCTTTGGTGCTTTTCGAAGACATTAGTTTTTCGATAGCCGAAGGTCAGAAGGTGGGACTGATTGCCAAAAACGGTACAGGAAAATCGACGCTGCTTTCTGTGCTCTCGGGCAAGGAAGGCTACGATTCTGGCGATATCATCTTTCGTCGCGATATCAAGGTAGGCATGCTGGAACAGTCGCCAACGTTCGATCCCAACGAGAGTGTGCTTGATGCTTGTTTTAATCATCAGGGCGAAGAAGAGAAGGTTCTGAAAGCCAAGCAGATTCTGACGCAATTGAAGATTCGCGACCTGCAGCAACCTATGCGGGAACTTAGTGGTGGTCAGCAGAAACGTGTAGCCTTGGCCAATGTACTGATTACAGATCCTGACTTCTTGATACTCGATGAGCCCACTAACCATCTCGATCTTGAGATGATAGAATGGTTGGAAGGTTTTCTGAACAGAGGCAACAAAACCTTGCTGATGGTTACCCACGATCGCTTCTTCTTGGATCGTGTGTGCTCTGTGATTATGGAACTCGACGACCAAACCATCTATACCTATCGTGGTAACTACAGTTACTATCTGGAAAAACGACAGGAGCGTATCGATAATAAGCGTGCTGAAATCGCAAGGGCCAATAATCTCTATCGCACAGAACTGGAATGGATGCGACGTATGCCTCAGGCCAGGGGTCATAAAGCCCGTTATCGCGAAGAGGCTTTCTACGAGTTGGAGAAAATTGCAAAACAGCGCATCGAGGAGCGACAGATTCGTCTGAAATCCCGCAATGTGTATATCGGTTCGAAAATCTTCGAGTGCCAATACGTTTCGAAGCAGTTTGATGATAAGGTTATTCTGAAAGACTTCTACTATAACTTTTCGCGCTTTGAGAAGATGGGTATCGTGGGCAATAACGGTACGGGCAAATCTACCTTTATTAAAATGCTATTGGGTATGGAGCCCCTCGATAGTGGTCGTTTTGATATTGGCGATACCGTGCGCTTTGGCTATTTCTCACAAGAAGGATTGCAATTCGACCCTCAGCAGAAAGTTATCGATGTGGTTAAAAACATCGCAGAGTATATCGATATGGGTGGCGGCAAACATTTTACCGCCTCGCAGTTCCTACAATATTTCTTGTTTACGCCCGAGCAGCAGCATAACTATGTGTATAAGCTTTCGGGTGGTGAAAAGAGAAAACTTTATCTTTGTACTGTTCTGATGAAGAACCCGAATTTTCTGGTACTCGATGAGCCTACGAACGATTTGGATATCATTACCCTCCAGATACTGGAAGAATACCTGCAGGATTTCCCTGGTTGCGTGATTGTGGTTAGTCATGATATGGATAAGGTGGTCGACCATCTGTTGGTGTTTAAGGGCGATGGCGAGATTAAGGATTTCCCAGGCAACTATACGCAGTATCGTGAGTATTCGAGGAATGTGGAATGTGGAAGGAGGAATGAGAATAGTAATAGTACAAGTAATAGTAATCTCATTCCACATTCCTCATTCCACATTCCACAAAATAACTCTCCACAAAACAAGGAGAAGCGCAAGATGAGCTACAAGGAAAAGCGCGAGTTTGAGCAATTGGAAAAAGAGATTGCCGCCCTCGAAGCAGAACAAAAACAATTAGAGGATGCGCTTTGTAGTGGTACGCTTTCTATTGACGAACTAACAGCGAAGAGTAAACGTCTTCCTCAATTAAAAGATGAGCTTGACGAGAAATCACTTCGCTGGCTCGAACTGAGCGAGATTGAACATTAAAGATTAAACATTAAATTTCAGATTATATCGTGTTACAACAACAATATCCCTCTCAGCTACTCGAAAAGGCCGTGCAGGAGTTTTCAAAACTACCAGGCATCGGACGAAAGACAGCACTTCGACTTGTGCTGTGGATGCTGCGCCAAGACGATGCAGACATTGAGCAGTTTGCTGAAGCCATCTATCAGCTGAAGCATGAAGTAAAGTACTGTCAAATTTGTCATAACATCAGCGATACTGATATCTGTCCCATCTGTTCCGATCCCAGAAGAGATGCCTTGACCGTCTGTGTGGTAGAGAATATTCAGGATGTGATGGCCATCGAGAATACCCAGCAGTTTCATGGGCTCTATCATGTGCTTGGTGGAATCATCTCGCCCATGGACGGTATAGGTCCTGGCGATATCGAAATCGATTCTCTGGTGGCGCGTGTGGCTAAGGGTGATGTGAGAGAGGTGATTTTGGCACTCAGTCCTACGATGGAAGGCGATACCACAAATTTCTATATCTACAGAAAGCTGATACCTTATAATATTGAGGTGAGTGTGATAGCGAGAGGCGTGGCTGTGGGCAATGAGTTGGAATATACTGACGAGGTAACACTGGGTCGCTCAATAATGAACAGAACATTATTTGATGGAAAATAAAAACGAAGATAAGATGAAGAAAGTAAGCAAACAATTGATGGCTTTTTATATAGCACAGATTGCATTGGCATTAGTGTTCGTGGTGCTGTTCGAACTGGAACTGTTGCCAGTGGGCACGCAGGCTTTTGACAAGCAGTCGGAGTTTATACTCACGGCCCTGATGGAGATCGTATCGCTAGGTGCAGCATTCTTGGGCCTCCGTCTGTTTAAGTTCAAGACCATCCAGAAGGATCTTGTCCGTCGCAAGGAGAAGGCGATGTGGAAATGGGGAATGACAAGACTGTTGATACTCGAAGCACCGATGGTGATTAACACCTTATTATATTATATATATATGAACACCACCTTCGGCTATCTGGCTATTATCCTGTTGCTCTGCTTGCCGTTTGTATATCCCAGTCTGAGTCGTTGCAACGCTGAAACCACAGAAGAGGCATGAAACTGAGTATTGTGATTGTAAGCTACAATGTGCGTAGTTATCTGGAGGCTTGTCTGCAGAGTGTACGCAAGGCCCTTGAAGGTATCGAGGGCGAGGTGTTTGTAGTTGACAATCATTCTTCTGATGATACCGTTAGTGTGCTCCGAAGCCAATATTCCTGGGTACGTCTGATAGAGAATCAAGAGAATCTGGGGTTTGCCAAGGCGAATAATATAGCGATCCGTCAATCTCAGGGCGACTATGTCTTATTGCTCAATCCTGATACTGTTGTTGGAGAGCAAACACTCCGTAGTGCTTTGCTGTTTATGGACGAGCATCCCAAAGCGGGTGGGGCAGGTGTGATGATGCTCAATACCGATGGCACCCGTGCACCGGAATCGCGAAGGGCCTTGCCTACGCCTTGGGTATCTTGCCTGAAGATGCTTGGTTTTACAAAGCGCTATTACATGAGCCATCTGCCTTGGGACGCACCAGGCCGTATCGATGTGGTAAGTGGTGCCTTCTGTCTGTTGCGAAAAGAAGCACTTGATAAGATTGGTCTCTTAGATGAGGATTTCTTCATGTATGGAGAAGACATCGATTTATCCTATCGCCTGCTGAAAGCTGGCTGGGAGAATTGGTATCTGCCTTATGCCATCGTTCACCATAAAGGTAAGTCCACCCAGAAGTCGGATTACCGCTATGTGCATATCTTCTATCAGGCCATGCTGATCTTCTTCAGGAAGCATTACAGCCATTTAAGCATCTTCTATACCCTCCCAGTTAAGATGGCCATTTATTTCAGGGCCTCTATCGCATTAATTGATTTGCTACGTAAAAAAATGCATTTATGAAATCATTACCCATTGTACATTTGCGAGCCATTGAGCCCGAGGATCTTGATTTGTTGTATCGTATTGAGAACGACCGCAAGCTTTGGAATGTCGGTGCCTCGAATGTGCCATACTCACGCTATACGTTGCATGATTATGTGGCTAATGCCTCGGATGACATCTATACCGATCGCCAGGTAAGGATGATGGTTGAGAATGAGCAGGGCGAAATAGTGGGTATTGCTGATATCGTGAATTTCGACCCCAGCAATTGTCGTGCAGAAGTGGGATTGATTATCCTTGATGCTTATCGTCGCCAGGGCTATGGCAGCAGTACGCTTAGCCAAATAGCCGACTATGCCCTGAATGTGCTCCATCTGCATCAGCTTTTTGCCTTTATCGATATCACCAATCAAGCCTCGGTAAATTTGTTCCGTGAGATGAACTATCAGTCATCGGCCATGATTAAGGATTGGCTCTATGATGGGCGCGAATATCGCGATGCCATGATGGTACAACTGATTTTTTAGCGATATTTTTGCGATTGCTTAAAAAAAATCCCAAAATATTTTGTGGATTCGGAAAATATTAGTACCTTTGCACCCGCTAATAAGAAAGAGTGCTTTCTGGTGCGTTAGTTCAGTAGGTTAGAATGCCTGCCTGTCACGCAGGAGGTCACGAGTTCGAATCTTTTTTAGATCTTCCACCGTATATGGTGCGTTAGTTCAGTAGGTTAGAATGCCTGCCTGTCACGCAGGAGGTCACGAGTTCGAATCTCGTACGCACCGCAGAAACCCTTCGATGAAAATCGAGGGGTTTTTGTTTGCCCTTTTGTCATATTATAAGCAAAAACTTAAAAAAGTTCGCAAAATATTTGGAGAATCCGAGAAATTGCTTTATTTTTGCAGGCTGAAAATACTATTTACTGACCAACTAAAATGGATGCAGGTGAAACTCTAGAATCAAAAATAAACCGAAGTGAGTATAAAATACTTATTGTCGATGATGTTGTTAGCAATGTCTTACTGTTGAAGATATTGTTAACTAACGAGAAATTTCAGGTATGTACAGCCAACAATGGTACGACTGCCATCGATCAGGCAAGGAAAGAACATCCCGACCTAATTTTGCTGGATGTCATGATGCCCGACATGAACGGATTCGAAGTGGCCACTGTCTTGAAGAGAGAAGAAGAAACAAAAGAAATACCCATTATTTTCCTCACAGCTTTGAATACACCACAAGATTTGGTGCATGGTTTCAAGGTAGGTGCCAGCGATTTCTTAACCAAGCCTTTTAATAAAGAAGAGTTGGTGATGCGTGTCACGCAGCAGATATCATTGGTAGCCGCCAAGCGCATTATCGAGAAGCAGAATGAGGAGCTCCGCGCTACGCTGAGCAATCGTGATAAAATGTATTCCGTGATTGCCCACGATTTGCGCTCGCCTATGGCCAGCATTCGTATGGTGCTTAATCTGGTTGTAGCTTCTACATCGCCAGAAACTGTTGGCCCAGAACTTTTCGAATTGCTCGATAAGGCTAATAAAGAATCTGAGGAGGTACATGATCTGCTCGATAATCTGCTAAAATGGACGAAGAGTCAGACGGGTCGCCTCTCTGTGGTATTGCAGGATTTGGATCTGAACGATATCATCCCTGGCGTGGTAGAGATCTTCGAGATGATAGCCGTTACCAAGCATATCAAGCTCGATTTGCAGAAGCCTAGCGAACCGCTATTGGTACATGCCGATAATGATATGTTGAAGACGGTAGTTCGTAATTTCCTCTCGAATGCCATCAAGTTCTCGCCAGAGAATTCTTCCATCGAAATCAGCATGACTACTGAGGGTGATTTCGCTAAAGTAAGTGTTCGCGACCATGGTGTTGGTATTGCTGCTAATCGCTTGGGATCGATTTTCCATAAGGGCGAAACCACTTACGGAACAGGTGGTGAAGAAGGTTCCGGACTCGGTCTGCAGCTCTGCCAGGACTTTGCCCGTAAGAATGGTGGCGATTGTACTGTAGAATCTGTCGAAGGCCAGGGTAGTACGTTCAGTGTTCTCATACCGTTAAAGAAATAATGGCTACACCTATTTATATTATAGAGGAACAAAAACTTCGCCGCAACCTCAAGCTTATTGCTGAAGTTGCGGCGAAAGCAAATATTGAGGTGATTCTTGCATTCAAGGCCTTTGCTTTGTGGAAGACATTCCCCATTTTTCGCGAGTATATTCATGCTACGACCGCCAGTTCGCTTTCCGAGGCGCGTTTGGCTTTCGAGGAATTTGGCGCACCTGCCCATACATATTCGCCAGCTTATACCGACGATGAGTTTGATGAGATCGTGAAATGTTCATCTCATTTATCCTTTAACTCTCTGTCGCAGTATGAGCGTTTCCATCAGAAGGCAAAGTCTGTTTCCATTGGCCTTCGTGTTAATCCTGAGTATTCAGAGGTAGGCACCTTATTATATAATCCTTGTGCACCAGGTACGCGCTTTGGGGTTACAGCCGATAAGTTGCCTGCTCAGTTGCCTTCCGATATCGAGGGCTTCCATTGTCATTGTCATTGCGAGAGTGGGGCAGATGTGTTTCAGCGCACCCTCGTACATATCGAAGAAAAATTCTCGAAATGGTTTCCTCAGCTGAAATGGATTAATTTTGGCGGAGGTCATCTTATGACGCGAAAAGATTATGATGTCGATTTGCTTATCCAACTGATGCAGGATTTCCACAAGCGCTATCCTTGGTTGAAGGTTATTCTCGAGCCAGGTAGTGCTTTCGCCTGGCAAACGGGTCCGCTGGTATCGCATGTGGTCGATATTGTAGAAGATAAAGGTATCAAGACGGCCATTCTCGATGTAAGTTTTACCTGCCACATGCCAGATTGCCTCGAAATGCCTTACTTCCCCGATGTCCGTGGCGCAGTTCACGTAAATCGTAAATCTGTAAATCGTAAATCAGAGTATCGTCTTGGCGGTAACAGCTGTTTGAGTGGCGATTTTATGAGTTCTTGGCGCTTCGATCACGAACTACAGATTGGCGAAGAAATCATTTTCGAGGATATGATTCATTATACCACCGTTAAAACGAACACGTTTAATGGTATTTCTCACCCCGCCATAGGCATGCTTCATGCCGATGGCAAATTAGAGATATTGCGCCAGTTTGGGTATGAAGATTACCGTGATCGGATGGATTAATGCCCTAAAAACGGCCTATTTTCGATAAAATGGGCTTTTTTTTGAAAAAAAACAGCTAAAAAGTTTGCCAGTTCCGAAAAAAGCATTACCTTTGCATCCGCAATCGAGAGAGATGGCCTAGGACATGCGGAATTTCCGCGCAAGCCGAGAGCAGAAAAACTTGTTTTTTATGCCGAGGCGCCGCCGGAAAAACCGATTGTTCGAAGAACAAGCGGAAATAGCTCAGTTGGTAGAGCACAACCTTGCCAAGGTTGGGGTCGCGGGTCCGAGTCCCGTTTTCCGCTCACTTGTTGAACAAAAAAGAGCTTCAGGGACTGGCCCTGCGAGTAAAAATGCCCAGGTGGCGGAATTGGTAGACGCGCACGTTTCAGGTGCGTGTGCCGCGAGGCGTGCAGGTTCGAGTCCTGTTCTGGGCACTCTTTTTTCTTCACATGGAGAGGTGGCGGAATTGGTAGACGCGCTACTTTGAGGGGGTAGTGTCAATTGCGACGTGGGAGTTCGAGTCTCCTCCTCTTCACTTTTTGACTTATTGCGGAAATAGCTCAGTTGGTAGAGCACAACCTTGCCAAGGTTGGGGTCGCGGGTCCGAGTCCCGTTTTCCGCTCTTTTTAGGAAAACAACAACTTTCATTAAAATGAATTTATACTTAAGATACTTTGACCGAGAAACGTTAGTTTCTACTGTTGATGAAGCTATAGATTTCCTTAGAGCCATCGACGAAATAGACATGAATCCACTTTTAGAAGCTGATATCCGCGAATATGCAGCCAGTGATATGTATTACCCCAAGAGGTATAAAGTACACCCCAAGGTTTATTTTATTATCATTAAGACTGAAGCTGCAACCATGCAAGATTTTAAAGAAAAGAAAGCTATTCATCCAACCATTCCCACGTCAGATAACCGTTCGTCAGCCATTCCTACGCTTGTTCGCCTCAATGAGGAGCGCCCAGGCTGGTACGAAGGTATGATCGATTTCAAGCGCGTGCTTTTGGTGCCAGGCACCGGTAAGTTCCAGTATCGCGATACCCAGTTTGTGGCTTGTGTAAAAGCCGTATCTGGTATGGATTGCTACGAGCGTATTGTAGAACATCTCCGCGAGCTGGTCGATGAGCGTAGCCAGTTCCCATCAGCAAAGGGTAAGAATTTCAAGTTCCGTTATTTAGGTAAGGCAAAATGAATAAAGTGATGTTAATTGGCAATGTAGGCCAAGAACCCGAGGTGCGTTATGTAGAACAAGGTGTGGCAGTAGCCCGTCTTCGCCTGGCCACAACGGAGCGTGGCTATACACTCCAGAATGGCACCACCGTGCCCGACCATACAGATTGGCATAATATCATCCTGTGGCGCAAGTTGGCTGAGGTTGTAGAGAAATATGTACACAAGGGCGACAAGCTTTACATCGAGGGTCGTATCCGTTATTCCACGTACGACGACAAGCAGGGCCAGCGCCGTTATGTGACGGAAATCTGGGCCGACAATATGGAAATGCTAACACCAAAGACAGAAAATGGACTATCTTCAAGCGATAATCAGTGAAGTAACAATCATGGCTCCCTCCATGGGGGCCATCTTTTCAGCTATACTGGCTGCTATCCTTTTAATATTCTCGGGTTTTGCCTCTGGTTCTGAGATTGCTTTCTTCTCGCTGTCGCCAAACGATATGAATGAGCTTGAAGAAAGCACCGATGAGCGCGACAAGCAGATACTCGCCCTTCGTGAAGATTCAGAGCGTACGCTCGCCACCATTCTCATTACGAATAATCTTGTGAATGTGGCTATCATCATGCTCTGTACCTATTTCTTCGATCATCTTATTTACTTCGGACCAGCAGCCTGGTGGCTCGAATTCCTTGTGATCACCGTCTTGCTTACATTCCTGCTGTTGCTCTTTGGTGAGATTATGCCAAAGGTCTATTGCGGACAGCATCCACTGGCCATGTGTCGCCGCTTCTCTGGTCCTATCACGTTTCTGCGCAAGGTGTTTTATCCTATCTCTTCCGTGCTTATCCGTTCAGGCATTTGGGCTTCGAAGGTGGTACAGAAAGAGAACCATGTTCTGAGTGTCGACGAACTCGAACAGGCGCTCGAACTTACCGACGAGAACGAGCTCAAGGAAGAGAAGAATATGCTGGAGGGCATCGTGCGCTTTGGCGATGAGACAGCGAAGGAGGTGATGACAAGCCGTCAGGATGTAGTCGACCTCGATTTCCGATTGCCATTCCCCGAGGTGCTTAAGTGCATCATCCAGAATAATTACTCGCGCATTCCCGTTTATCAAGATACCATCGATAATATCCGTGGTATTCTGTATATCAAGGATTTGCTGCCCCATCTTACCAAGCCCGCCTCTTTCCGCTGGCAATCGTTGATTCGTCCACCTTATTTCGTACCCGAGACGAAGAAGATCGACGATCTCTTGCGCGATTTCCAGGAGAATAAGGTGCATATCGCCATCGTGGTCGATGAGTTTGGTGGCACCAGCGGTATCATCACCCTCGAAGATATCCTTGAAGAGATTGTGGGTGAGATCAACGATGAGTACGATGAGGAAGAAAAGAATTACGTTCGCATCAATGCCAACACCTATATTTTCGAAGGCAAGACGCTGCTGAGCGATTTCTATAAGATTCTCGATCTCGATGATGAGACCTTCGAAGAAGTAGAGGGCGATGCCGATTCCCTTGGCGGATTGCTGTTGGAGATCAAAGGCGATTTCCCAGCCCTCCACGAGCGCATCAATTACCAGAACTTCACTTTCGAAGTAACCGAGCTCGATGGCCACCGAATCTCAAAAATCAAAGTCGTTATCCATAACTGACCAAATTAGTGTGAAACCAGCTCAGATATTTCACCAGTACATCTGGATTATCAATACGCTCAGGGCCTATCGCAAATTGACCCTCGAAGAACTGAATCAGAAGTGGATTAACGATAGTGTGGCAGACGGCAATCCCCTGCAACGCTCATCGTTCAATCGCCATCGCGACGCCATCCTTGATATGTTTGGCATCATTATCGAATGCGAGCCCCGTACCTATAAGTATTACATCAGTAATAAAGAGGTGCTCTGCGACGATAGCATCGAGCGGTGGCTCTTCTCCACGCTCACCGTGCATGGTATGCTGGCTGAGAGTGCTGCCGTGAAAGAACGCCTGGTGCTGGAAAGTGCTCCTGCAGGCGAACAGTATCTCGACACCATCATCCGTGCCATTCGTACAGACCACCGCCTGCTTATGGGTTACAAAAAGTTCGAGGCTGAAGGCTACGAGAAGGTGGTTTGCCCTTACGCCCTGAAGCTGTTTCGCCAACGCTGGTACTTATTGGCGCTGAATGATGAGAATCAGATGCGCATCTACGCCTTGGACCGTATGACGATGATAGAACTGATGGACGAGACTTTTGAGATGCCTGCAGAATTCTCATCGCAAGACTACTTCTCGGAATACTTTGGCGTACTTACCAACGATACGCCCATGGCCCACGTTATCTTACGTGCCCATAAGTGGATGCCTAACTATCTGCGTACGCTCCCCCTGCATCACTCCCAGCGCGAGCTCGAATCCACCCCCGACTATACTGATTTCTCCTATGACATCCGCCCAACGTCTGATTTCATTGGCGAACTGCTGCGCCACAGCGATGGCATCGAAGTGCTCCAGCCACTGGAATTGCGTGAGAAAATGCGGCAAATAATAGTTGGAATTCTTAAAAGATATTAAAATGTAGTAGGTTGTCCTGACTTTTGGGACACCATCATTTTTACTTTGCAGTCGGAAACTTAAAATTATAGTGTTATGATAGCAAAAAAGTATTTTTCGATGGATGTGCTGATAGACCTGATGATGACCAAGTTGTTCATGTTGGCAGAGTACGTGTGTGAAAAGACATCATGCGCTTGCGGTCGCAATATGCGACCACAAACCGTTGAACCAATCCATTCTAACGAAATTATGCCAAGCATTCGTTTCTCAAACGAGGATCAGACTGCGAATAAATGTGTAAATAGCAATGCTAATAAGCAGCCTCGAATAAAAATCACATTTGTGGAGGGCGAGTTATTTAAATAAAGATGGCTAAAAATTTAAAAAACACAATGGGGATATGAAACAAATGAAGAAACTGAATTTATGGATGATTAATGTCCTACTTGTAGCGATATATGCATTTGGATTGAGCGTCGTTACCACATCATGCGGCAATGAGAAAGACTCGGCAAATCAAGAGGAAACAGACCTTTACAAGTATATCAATGCTGCGGAAGAACGTGAAAGCATTTCCGATGAGGAACGACAGGAATATGCTGCCTTTGCTTGGCGTAACGAGCGCAGTCCCGAGTCGACTATGCCGAAGAATTTTCGCACTTGCATGAGCGACTTCAAAGAGCGTGATGCACACAATGGTTTTGACCCCAATTACATACCCTCGCGCAAAGGACTTGACAGCCTGAAGATCAGTGCCAGTTCTGAATTCAGTAATAACGAACTCGACGGTCTGCTCGATACGTTGCGGACGATTCATAATGGCTCCTTTCGTCGCTTTCGTCAAGGCTCTCCCTGCCAATACCTGGCTCCACGTCCACTGTGCGGCAGGTAAGGGGCGAACTACCCTTTTCCTTGCGCTCTATGACTTCATGCGTAATCCTAATGTCGCCGAGAAGGACGTCATCTATCGTCATTACCTGCAAGGCGGCAATTTCCTGTATTATCAAGGCGATGATCCCGATGAGAAAGAGTGGAAGGTTGAACTGTACAAGGAGAAGGCGGTGATGATAAAACTGTTATATCGCTACGTTCAGGAAAACCATTCAAAGGATTACTCTGTTACATGGACGAAATGGAAAAGCCAATATCAGTAAAGGGCGCAAGAAGTTCCGGGCCCCAATTTGCTTAAAAAAGTTTTAAAACTTACTGCCACGCTGCCACAGGCTTATGGAATCGACTTTAAAAAAAGGTATTCTGAGGTGGTGGCAGGAGTGTGGTAGATGGCAGGAAAATGGAAGGTAGGTGTATATTGTTTGTCTTTAATAGTTTTGAGCAATCGGTAGATTACGCTAAATATGCCGTTTTCTATGGCGGAAAATAATTGTTTCAATTTGTGAAAATACTATTTCTGTCTTCAGAAAATAGTATTTTCTATTGCAGAAAACGATGTTTTCCGACATAGAAAAACGCAAATTCGTAGAAAGATCAGTTTCATTACCACCCATATTGCTGCCAGCGGATGACGTTGTTCCACTGGAAAAGCTGGATGGCCTGATTCCAATTGGGATTTGTATTGCTGTAATAGTTGTTTGGGAAAAACATGCTTACATCGCCACATTCTTCTTGATCGTCACTGAAATTGTTCATATACGTCATCAGTTGTGAGGAATTGGTCATCCATTTATTGGAGTGGCGATGGTAGGGCACTGCTTGTTTGTATGCAGACAGCCACGATTCGTAATCGGAGGCTGCTGCATTCTTTTTGAGCACCTGACACATATCGTAAGAATAGCGATAGGAGCTATATATGGCGTAGAAAACTACATTGTCGAAATCGAGCGTTCCGCCCTTGCTTACTTTATCTGAAATGGTATTCAGTATGCTGGATGTGGCATTAGCCAGCGTTTCGATTTGCGATGTTACGATAGCTGTCAGAGGTACGCTGTAACCCTCTAAATCGCCTGGCGTTCTGTTGTAATAGACATTAGGATTTGCCTTGATGGCTGCGAGATACCATTCGTAATACTGATCGATGATATGCTGAGCGTACTGATCGTTGGTTTCAAACATCGTAGGTACTATCAAGTCGAATGGTGCACCGGCATCGGGTACTTCTGCAGGAGAGCCTATCACGCAATCGGTAAGCCCTCTTAGTTCGTAAGCCACTTCCATACAGGCAAAGCTACAGCAATCGCCCAGGATAAAGGCAAACTTATCGGAGCCCATGGCCTGAACAAGGGCTGCATTGAGTTTGGGGATATTCATCCAGTAGCGGCCACTGCCCGAGGAGGAGTTGTTGCCCGTAGAACCGCCATAGGCGCGCGAAGCGGCTTGCGATGGATATTCGCTATCGGAGATAATCCAGCCCGTGCCATGGCCCCACAATACGAGGCCGTAGCTCTTGGCGGGGTAGAGCTGCTTGGCCTTGCTTACTACATTCTTGAGCACCGATGGATCGGCTGCAACGCCCTCGGGCATATACAGGGTGTCTACGAGTGCTCCATCTTTGACGCGTGCGAGATAGGGAGTGGTAGTGGCATTGGCGCGATCGACGTAGACAATCAGGTTTTGAAGGTCGGAGAGTTTACGCGAACCTTCCTTCATCTCCTCTAAATCATCGTATGCATAGGATGAAAGATTATTCTCTGCCGCCATGTAGACGATGACGGTTCTTTGCGATATTCTATCTTCGGGATCATCGTTCTGATGGCAGGCACAGAGGGCTGTCAAAAGAATGATTGATATTAAATAATGCTTCATGTATCAAAATTTTCGGCAAAGGTACGAAATAATTGAGAATAAAGGGCAATAATTTAGGAATAATTAGTATCTTTGCAACTCAAAATTTAGAATTCACAATGAAGAAACTATATATTTTGCTGGTTTTTTGCATCGCCATGATGGCTATTGGCGATGGCTTTGCCCAGCGCAGCAAACATAAGCATCGGGGTAAGCACAAGACCCATAAGGTTACGAAAAAGAAGAAGCGCAGCAGGAAGAAAACGGCCAGATTCGAGCCGATTCCTGACCCTAGACTGCTAGACCCTGATTACGACCCTTATCTGCAATGCGAAGATACCTGCAACCATGTGCATGGTATTGACCTTTCGCACTATCAGGGCGAGGTGTTCTGGGAAACGGTAGGCGAGAATACGAAGATGGCCTATGTATATCTGAAGGCTACAGAGGGCGGCGATCGTATCGATAGTCAGTATGAGCGAAATATCGAGTTGGCGCATCGTCATGGTCTGATGGTGGGCTCGTATCATTTCTTCCGACCCAAGACGCCGCTTTTACAACAACTGCGGAATTTTAGAATGCAGTGCAGACCTGGCGAGCAGGATTTGATACCGATGATTGATATCGAGTCGACGGGTGGCTTATCGACTTATGAGTTTTGCGATTCACTGTTTACTTTCCTAGCCATGGTAGAGAAGACGTATCGCCAGATGCCCTTGCTCTATACTGGGCGAAACTTCTATAATAAGCATTTGCAGGGATTAGTAGACGATTACAAGATTATGATTGCCATGTATACGCCAGAGGAACCTGTACTGGCTGACGGGCGCGATATTACCATGTGGCAATATACCAGCAAAGGCAGAATCGTAGGTATTAGAGGTTTTGTAGACAAGAGCAGGTTTATGGGTAATCACGGCTTGCGCGAAATCCGATACCAACACTACGATTGGTAAAAACGCAAATTACTCTTCGATTTTCCTAAGAGAGCGGGCGAAGGTGGCAAAGAAATTTGTTACCGTCTCGGATGGCAGATAGCGGAAGTAGCGTGCTGAGCGACAGATATGGCCTAGCACAGCCGAACTGTTGCTGGTGTGGACGAAGATACTTTCTGCATCTTGCGAGAAAGTGAAATCCTCGATATGGGTATTCGAAAACTCTGTCAGTTCAAGCGCCACTTTCTCCACCTTATTATATATATGGCCGTCGAGGAAGGGAATCTCGCTCTCTTCAAATCGGAACAGATGGATAAGCAGGGAGCCTTCGAGCTGGGCCATCTGCAGGAAGCCGATACTCTTCAGCCATTTGCGCAGGATGGGGTAATCGATCTGCTTGTCTTTCTGCGACAGGCAAAGCCCCAGCTCCGACAACTCTTTTACGGGCATACCCTCATTCAGGATATGTCGGGCTATGCGGATGATGATAAGCAGCATCTGGCGCGTGGCCATATTTGATGTCTCATCGTCGAGGATACTCTGGAGTTTGATATTGAGTACAGGATTCGTCAAATGATCGGGACTCAGAAAAGCATCTTCATCGCTATCCGCTGGCTCCTGATACTCTTTCATGGTCTTCTCCCAAACCTGCCATTGCTTATCGGTTAGATTCAAAAAGAACTGATGCTTGCTCTTTTGCAGACCCTGATATACGGGCTTAACCATATTGTGAACCATCGCCAACTGATGGAGCTTACCCCACTTAAAGGCTGACATGGGTTCTACGAGTTCTTGCTGATCGAAGAGACCAATGCGAATGAGTTTGTAGAAATTACGCTGTATAATATTCATCAGGAGTAACGTTTAGGATAACGAAGGAAGATAGAGAGAAGGGCCACAATGCCCAGTACAAGCGGGTAATAGAGATAGGGGAGGATGGCAATGGGATTGATCGAGGCGAGGCCTGCAGCAATCAGCATCTGGGCGCCATAGGGAATCACCCCCTGGATAGTGCATGAGAAGGTGTCGAGTATCGAGGCGCATTTTTTATTGTCGACCCCATAGCGATCGCCAATCTGCTTCGAAATGCTGCCAACGGTAAGGATAGCCACCGTATTGTTGGCGGTACAGACATCCACAAACGAAACGAGCGTGGCGATACTGAGTTCAGCACCTCGTTTGCTGCTGACACGACGGGTGAGCAGACGAATGATAAAGTCGATACCACCCATATCGCGTATAATCTCCAGCATGCCGCCTGCCATCATCGTCACAATAATCAGTTCGCTCATCGACAGGATACCTTCGCCCATGGCTCCAAACCATCCGTAGATATCGAAAGAGCCTGTCAGGAGTCCGATAATGCCTGTTAGTATCAAGCCGATGGTAAGTACGGCCATCACGTTCATACCCAAAATGGCTGTAATCAATACGACGAGATAAGGAATGACTTTTACCCACTGCACCTCATCGACATGCTGCGGGGCACTTACTTGTTGGCCCATAAAGATATAAGCCACGAGGATGAGCAAAGCTGCAGGGGCCACGATAAAGGCATTGACACGGAACTTATCGCTTAGTCGGCAACCTTGTGTCTGTGTGGCCATAATGGTGGTATCGGAGATAAACGACAGGTTATCGCCAAAGAAAGAGCCACCTACGATAATAGCTGTCATCATCGCAATATCGGTACCCGTTTGTTGGGCTACACCTACGGCGATAGGTACCAAGGCTGCTATCGTGCCCACGCTCGTTCCTATTGCAATGGATACAAAGCAAGCTGCCAGAAACATGCCTGCCAGCAGCATCTGCGGGGGCAGGAGGAAGAGGGTAAGATTGACGGTGGCATCGATACTACCCATCGTTTTGGCTGAACAGGCAAAGGAGCCTGCCAGAATAAAGATCCAGATCATCAGCATCATCTGTTCTGTGGCTGCACCACGGCTATAGGTGTTGATGCGATTCATCAGGGGTTTGCCCTTATTGATGATAATAGCAAACATGCTCGACACCATAAATGCCACAGTGATTGGTATCTTGTAAAAGTCACCAGCGATAATGCTGGTGACTAAGTAAAACAAGATAAACACCACGAGTGGTGATAATGCTAGAAGTCCTTTCTTCATTTACAACGTAACACCATTTTTAAAGATGGAGATTTCGCGATAGCCGTTTTCTTCGTTCTTGGCCTTTTCGCCTGAAGCTATAGACAGCACCTTATCGATGAACTCGGGTACGAGCTCTGGCATGGTGCGACCCTCAACGAGTTGTCCTGCTGAGAAGTCGATCCAGTTCTGCTTTCTGCGAGCAAGATCAGGATTGGTGGCTATCTTCATGGTGGGCACGAAGGTACCGAATGGGGTTCCACGGCCAGTGGTGAAGAGTACCAGATGACAACCGCAAGAGGCGAGGGCGGTGGCAGCTACAAGGTCGTTGCCAGGTGCTGAGAGCAGATTCAATCCATTGTGCTCCAAGCGATCGCCATACTCCATCACACCACTTACAGGCGCCTTACCGCACTTCTGTGTGCATCCAAGGGCCTTATCCTCAAGGGTAGAAATACCACCAGCCTTGTTACCTGGTGATGGATTCTCGCCTACAGGCTCTCCATGCGACAGGAAGTAGTTCTTAAAGTTGTTGATCATCGATACCGTTTGGTTAAAGAGTTCCTCTGTTTCGCAACGGTTCATAAGGATTGTCTCAGCACCAAACATCTCAGGAACCTCAGTAAGTACAGATGTGCCGCCCTGAGTTACGAGCCAGTCTGAAAATTCGCCTACCAGCGGATTAGCGGTGATGCCAGAGAAGCCATCGGAGCCACCACACTTCAGACCCACACGGAGTTTCGATACAGGCACTTCTTCGCGCTTATCCTGCTTGGCGATGTTATACAATTCGCGAAGAATGCGCATACCAGCCTCCATCTCATCGTCGACTTTCTGAGTGATTAACAGCTTTATGCGGTCTTTGTCGTAATCGCCCAACATGGCCATAAAATCGTCGGGCTGATTGTTCTCACAACCCAAACTTAATACGAGAACAGCGCCAGCATTGGGGTGCAGACAGATGTCGCGCAATACCTTACGAGTATTCTCATGATCTCCCGAAAGCTGTGAGCAACCGAAGTTATGATGCCAAGCATAGATAGCATCGATGCCCTCTTCATTGGTTTCTTTCTTTAACTGATTTACCAGACGCTCTGCGATGCCGTTTACACAGCCTACTGTAGGCACAACCCAAATCTCATTGCGTACACCTACATCGCCATTCTTGCGCACATATCCATTAAAGGTTCTGTTTTCTTTTTTAATTTTAAGTGGCTCGTCTACAGGATTATATGTGTACTCTAGTGTACCAGAAAGATTGGTTTTCAGATTATTCTCATTCACCCAGTCACCAGCCTTTAAATCCTCTTTTGCATGACCAATGGGATAGCCGTATTTGATGATATCAGTACCCTTTGGTGCATCCTTAATGAGCACTTTATGACCAGCAGGGGTATCTTGGTTTAACACCACTCTCAGGTCATCGACAATAATTACTTCGCCCTTTTTCTTGGGCTGCAGACATACAACGACGCTGTCTGCCGGATTGATTTTTAAATAAGTAGCTTGTTCCATTTTTTTATTTGTATTTGTTTTAGTAATCATTTCAATCGTCAATCTGTAAATCGTAAATCATATCGCTGTTCTGCGGTAAAAGTCTACGTTTTCTTTGGTCAGTATCTCAATTGGCATATAGTTTACAGGGTTTACGGCACGCTTCATAACGATGGCGTTGAACAGTGCATCGACACTGGCATAGCCTTGCTGATAAGCATGCTGTGCAATGAGGAAGGAAATACTGCCATTGTGGATGCAATCCACGTTTTTAGGCACCATATCGTAACCCATAATCTGAATGTCTCTTCGATTTGATCGCTCCAGGAATTCGCCTACCAGATGTGCCTTGGAGTTGAAGGTGATGCAATGGTGTACCAGTGGATGCTCTTTGAAGAAATTCTCCAGAATGGTATCATAGTCGCTTTTGCTCAAATCCTCATCAAGGGGCAGGTCTACTTCTGTAATCTTGATCTCTGGGAAGTGGTCTACCATATAGTGGCGGAATCCCGTTTCACGGTTAGCCTGCTGCTTAGAACCCACACGTCCATCGCGTGTTTGCTTCATCAGGGCGATTTCTTTCTCCTTACTGGCGATGAGCATTAGCATCTTGGCGGCAAAATAACCACTGGCGAAAGAGTCTTGACCAAAGAATGACAGGGGCTTGAGATCGGGCATATATGAGTCGAGCAGGACGTAGGGAATCATTCGCTGCTGCAACTTCTCGGTAAAGCGAGCTGTCTGCTCAAGCGTGGTAGGTACGATGATAACGCCATCGAACTTTTCTGTCAAGAACTCGCGCACCATGCGTGTAAAGGCTGCTGCATTAAAGCGCTCGTAGTACATAAACTTCAGCGTAATGCCAAAGTCTCTTCTGAATTCAGTGCAAGCCAATGCACCTTCTTCTATCTCATCCCAGTAGGCATCTTGCTCATGCTTAGGCAGCACACAATAAAAGGTATATTCCTTATTATACGCGAGCGCAGACGCATACATGTTAGGGCGATAATCGAGTTCTTCGAGTGCCTTGTTTACCTTCTCTAAAGCTGCTTTCGATACATTGGGGCGATTGTGCAACACACGGTCCACAGTGCCTGTTGAAACACCTGCTCTAGCAGCAATATCCTTGATGGTAATATTTTCTTTTGCCATAATTCCTGTGATTTTGTTGCAAAGGTACGAATAAAATCTGATACAAACAACATCTTTACCAAAATAATATTCACGAAATCGTTTCCGTGGATTTTTTTGTTTAAATCTCTTAAATATTTTGTAATCTCAAAAAAACTTCCTATCTTTGTGCTCGCAAACGAATTTTTAATCTAAAATAAAATCAAAGACAATGGCTAAAATTGTAACATTGGGCGAGATTATGCTCCGCCTTTCCCCTCAGGGAAACGATCGTTTCATTCAGAGTGAATCATTCCGCATCATCCCTGGTGGTGGTGAAGCTAACGTAGCTATCTCAGTAGCTAACTATGGCCACGAGGCTTATTTCGTAACAAAACTTCCAAAGCACGAAATCGGTCAGATTGCTGTTAACGCAATGCGTCGTTATGGCGTTAATACACAGTTTATTGCCCGTGGTGGCGATCGTGTAGGTCTCTATTATGCTGAGACGGGTGCTTCTATGCGTCCTTCTAAGGTTATTTACGATCGTGCTCACAGTGCTATCGCAGAGGCAGATCCTAAGGACTTCGATTTCGATGCTATCATGGAGGGTGCTGCATGGTTCCACTGGAGTGGTATCACACCAGCTATCAGTGACAAGGCAGCTGAACTCACCAAGCTCGCTTGTGAGGCTGCAAAGCGTCATGGCGTAACAGTATCTGTAGACCTGAATTTCCGCAAGAAGCTGTGGACTTCTGAAAAGGCTATTTCAATCATGCGCCCATTGATGCAGTATGTTGATGTATGTATTGGTAACGAGGAGGATGCTGAGCTTTGTCTTGGTTTCAAGCCCGATGCTGATGTTGAAGGTGGTAAGACCGATGCTGCTGGTTACGAGGGTATCTTCAAGCAGATGAAAGCTGAGTTTGGCTTCAAGTATGTAGTTTCTACCCTGCGTGAGAGCTTCAGCGCAACCTTCAACGGCTGGAAGGCACTTATTTACGATGGTAAGGAGTTCTATCAGAGCAAGCGTTACGAGATTAATCCAATCATCGACCGTGTAGGTGGTGGCGATTCATTCTCTGGCGGTCTGATTCATGGTCTGCTGACAAAGGCTACTCAGGGTGAGGCACTCGAGTTTGCTGTTGCTGCATCAGCTTTGAAGCATACGATTAATGGTGACTTCAACCTGGTATCTGTTGACGAGGTAGAGAGTCTCGCAGGTGGTAATGCCAGTGGTCGCGTTCAGCGCTAAATCGTAAATAGTAAATTCGTAAATCGTAAATAATCCAATGGCAAAGTTTGATAAGTTTCAGGTGATGGCAAAGATTGCCGCTGCACCTATGGTTCCTGTTTTTTACCACAAGGACGTTGAAGTTTGTAAGAATGTCATTAAGGCTTGCTACGAGGGTGGTGTTCGTGCGTTCGAGTTTACCAACCGTGGAGATTTCGCTCACGAGGTATTCGGTGAGTTGTCAAAGTGGGTTAACACAGAATGTCCTGAACTGGCACTGGGTATTGGCTCTGTAGTTGATGCTCCTACTGCTTCTCTGTACATCCAGCTGGGTGCCAACTTCGTAGTTGGTCCGCTGTTCAACCCTGATCTCGCCGTTGTCTGCAACCGTCGTTGCGTAACTTACTGCCCAGGTTGTCTGACACCATCTGAGATTGGTAAGGCACAAGAGGTTGGATGCGACTTCACCAAGGTGTTCCCTGGCGACGTGGTTGGACCAAACCTCATCAAGGGTCTGATGGCTCCCATGCCTTGGTCGAAGATCATGGTTACTGGTGGTGTTGCCCCTGAGGAGGAGAACCTCACTAAGTGGTTCAAGGCTGGCGTATTCTGCGTAGGCATGGGCTCTAAGTTGTTCCCCTCAGACAAGGTGAAGGCTGGCGACTGGCAGTACGTGACCGATAAGTGTAAAGAGGCACTTGGTTACATCGCTAAGGCTCGCGCTTAATATCATCCCTCTCGCTGTTTTAATTGGCGGGAGGGAATATCTTTGTTAATTCATGAAATTCTGGCTATTCATACTATCAACCATTCTCTTTTCAGCATGTTCGCGTCCTGACAGGCAGGCAGTTGACAAGCTGAATGATGCATCTTATGCCTGTCATTATCGCGATATTGATTCTACAGAGGTCAATGCAAAACGCGCTTTAGCATTGGCTGGCAACTATCCGGAGGGTAGGGCCGAGGCACTCAATCATCTGGCTTTTGTACACATTGTACGTATGCAATACGATGAAGCAGAACAACTTCTGCTCCAGATACCTGAGATTACCAGTCATCAGGTGCAGCTACTCACCGCTTATGTGCAGCAGATGCGTCTTTGTCAGCGTCGTTCCAATAATCGCGCTTTCCACGAATATCGTGAACTGGCTGATGGCACTCTGCGTCGTATCTATGAAGAGCGCAGTGCCTTCTCGTCTCACGACCAGCGATGCCTGCTCTATGCAGAAACAGAGTATGCCATCGTGAATTCCACCTATTATTATTATGTGGGTCTTGAGCGTCAGTCTATTCAGGCGCTCAATGTCATCAATCCCAATGAGGTGTTGCGCGACACAGCCCAATACCTTAACTATATGTATAACATCGGTGCTGGTGGTATCATTACCGAGGGTACCCAGCAAGAGATAAACCAGCAAGAGTTCGACCATCTGATGCGCTGCTTCCTGATGGCGCGAAAGGCTGGTATGCCTTACTTCATGGCCAATGCACTTGAGGCACTCAGTGAGCACCTGATGGAACCTGCATGGCGACATCAACTCATGACTGACAACATGCCTGCCATGAAATTCCTCAATCCTGATGGTGTAGACGAAGAGATGCTGGCAGGCTATCTGGCAGAAAATGCGCTCTATCTCTTCGAACAGTATGGTGACGTGTATCAGATAGCGGGTGCTTATCGTACGTTGGCTTCCTGCTATCGACAGATAGGCGACTATGAAAGTGCACTCTATAATCTGGAGCAAGCCCTTCAGGATTCTGTTATCAATCAGGCGCCCGATCTTGTGGCTTCTATCCATGAACAACTCAGTGTGGCCTATGCCGCCATCGATGATAAACCGCAGAGCGACAACCATCGCAACCTGTATCTCGACCTTCAGGAAACAACTCGTCAGGATCGCCAACTCGAAGCCCGAGCTGCACAGTATGAGCATCAGCTTAATCAACTAAACATGATGCTTATTGCTGTGGTTGTGGCTATCGTACTGCTACTCTTTTCGTTGTGGCTCTTCAACCATCTTAATAAGAAACATACCCATGACGATGCAGACAACGACCTTTTTGAACAGAAACAAGAAGAACTGGCAGCTTTGCAACTACGTGTAGAAAACAGCGAGCGACGCAATCTGGAACAGCGTGCCAAGATCTCACTCGTCAATAATATCACACCCTTTATCGATCGTATTCTCCACGAATCGAAAGCGGGCGAGAAGGGTGATCAGGAATATATTCGGGAACTTATAGACCAGATTAATGATTATAACGAAATACTGACCTATTGGATTCAGTTGCGTCAAGGCGAACTTAGTTTGCATATTGAGAGTTTCCCCTTGCAGTCGCTTTTCGATTTGTTAGGTAAGAGCAAAACCTCGTTCCAGATGAAGGGCATAGAACTGCAAGTAGAACCCACACAGGCCATCGTGAAAGCAGATAAGGTGCTGACGCTTTTCATGCTCAACACCTTAGCTGACAATGCCCGTAAGTTTACTGACCATGGCGGACATATCAACGTAAACGCAACAGAAACGAACGATTACGTAGAGATTGCCGTGAGCGATACAGGTAAGGGGATGACGGGCGAACAATTGGCACATCTCTTTGATCATAAGATTGAGGGTGGGCATGGCTTTGGCTTGCTAAATTGCAAGGGCATCATCGAGAAGTATCGTAAGCTGTCACAGATATTTTCTGTTTGTGCCATCTCTGCCTCCAGCACGCCGGGTAAGGGCACAAGACTGATGTTCCGATTGCCTAAGGGTGTAGTACGACTTATCGTCGCTTTATTTACGATTTACGGCATGACGATTTGCGGATTGGAAACAAAAGCTGCAGAGAATAGACATCGGGCAAGCGATGCTTTGGCGAGGGCTGCAATCTATGCTGATAGCGCCTATTTCTCAAATATCAATGGCACGTATGAGCGCACGCTCAAATTTGCAGATAGCTGTCGACAGTATCTTAATCAGCATTATTTGCAGCAGTATCCTCGTGGGCGTTATCTTATGCGACCCAATGGTAACCCATCGCTTTTGGCACCAGAGATTAAATGGTTCCACGATAGTTTGCAGACTAATTATCAGATTATCCTTGATATTCGCAACGAGAGTGCTGTAGCAGCCTTGGCCCTCCACCAGTGGCAACTCTATAGCTATAACAATCGCATCTATACACAGTTGTTTAAGGAACTCTCTGCTGATAATACTCTTGGTGATTATTGTCGCAACATGCAGCAATCGCAGACGAATAAGACCATAGCTGTTATCCTGCTTGTACTGATGCTCATCGCCATCGTACCAGCTTATTATCTGTTGTATTATCGCCATCGTCTCTATGAACGGTTCTTTAAGGAGAAACAGCGTCAGACTGATTTGGAAATGCTCGATGATGAAATGCGACGTGCAGAGCTGGAGGAGAACAATCTCCACGTATCGAATGCTGTACTTGATAATTGTCTGTCTACTCTCAAGCACGAAACGATGTATTATCCCTCGCGTATTCGTCAGTTGCTTGATGGAGGTGATATCAGTTCGCTCAGCGAAGTAACAAGCTACTACCGTGAGCTCTATGGTGTGCTCAGTAGTCAGGCTATGCGTCAAGTAGAGCGCGCCCACCTTCATATTAAACCTCTCAATAAATATCCTGTGCCCATTTTGGGCGATGAGAATATGGTGCGCTATCTCTTTGAGATTCTGCGCAAACAGTCGGGACAACCCATGTCTGCACTTACATTCAGTTGTAGTGACGATTCTCTGTATGTAGAAATCCGAGTGCCGCTGAAGACAGCCTTGTCTGATGCTGATACCCTCTTCACGCCAGCTAAGGAGCATATTCCTTACCTGTTGTGTCGCCAGATCATTCGCGATCATGGTGAGGCTACGAACAGGCGAGGCTGTGGCATCAGGGCCGAGGGCAATGTGATCATCATTACCCTCCCAGCGGTTCGGACTCGCTTTAGCGCTTTTACAAAGCGTAGCGACTAAAAGAATTATGTAAATAGTAAATAATAAGATGGAAAATTTTAAAGTTATTATTGTCGAGGATGTTCCTCTGGAACTGAAAGGTACACTGGGTATCATCCGCACAGATATCCCAGAGGCTGAGGTTATTGGCACAGCTGAAAACGAGCCTGCATATTGGAAGCTTCTCAAACAGCAAAAGCCTGACCTTGTACTGCTCGACCTTGGTCTTGGTGGTTCTACCACTGTTGGTGTCGAAATATGTCGCCATACGAAAGAGGTACATCCCGATGTAAAGGTGCTCATTTTTACAGGCGAGATACTCAATGAGAAACTCTGGGTAGATGTGCTTGATGCTGGTGCTGATGGCATTATCCTGAAGACTGGTGAGTTGTTGACACGTCGTGATGTCTCTGCCGTGATGGATGGTAAGCAACTGGTGTTTAATGAACCTATCCTCGAAAAGATTGTAGAGCGCTTCAAGGCCGCAGTCAGTGGTCAGTTAATAAAGCAGGAAGCTGTCGTGAATTACGAGATTGATGAGTATGATGAGCGTTTCTTGCGCCATCTGGCATTGGGCTATACCAAAGAGCAGATTACTAATCTTCGTGGCATGCCCTTTGGTGTGAAAAGTCTCGAAAAGCGTCAGAATGAGCTTGTACAGAAGCTTTTTCCAGAGGGTACAGGTGGTGTGAATGCCACGCGCCTGGTAGTGCGAGCCCTCGAACTGCGTGTACTTGATATTGATAATCTCGAACCCGATGATGAATAAACTCTCGCGACTAATCCTCTCTCTGGGCATTCTTCAGCTGTTGCTCGTCATCCTGTCGTGGCTCCTTTCTGCCATGCGGGTTGAGGGCGTGCGCTCGTTGCTTTCGGGCGAGGGTATCCGATGGTTTATTGGTGGCTTTACTGGTATGCTGTTGCAGCCCCTTCTAGCTTGGCTGCTGTTACTGCTGATAGCTTTGGGTGCGCTACAAAAGAGCGGTTTTCTGAGTCTTTTTCAGAGTCGTGGCCACTGGTCTTATCGTCAGCGCATCGCTCTGCGAGTTTCTGCTTTTCTGCTGGTGGTTTATGTGGTTATCGTATGTCTGCTTACACTCATGCCTCATGCTATTCTGCTTTCAGCCACAGGGGCACTTTTCCCCTCTGCATTCAGTAGCAGTTTGGTACCTATCATCTGCTTTGGCATCGCTCTGCTGGCAATTAGTTATGGTCTCGTGTCTGGTATTCTCACGTCGACATCCAGCATGCTTAGTGCCCTCTGTTTTGGTCTGCAGCAATCGGCTCCGATGATTATACTCTATATTTTTTTTATTCAGTTTTACGAATCCTTGTGGTTCGTGTTTGGCTAAACAAAATATTAGACATTATGAATATATTCCGACATCGCATTCTCCTGTTTTTCATTTGTCTGCTGATGGGTATTATGCCCATGGCAGCACAAAAGTCAGATAATGTAGAACGTCGTTTGGCTGATATTGTTGACATCTATTTTGAAGGTTCTAATGACTATGAGTTCTATCGAGCCATTGAGAACTATCGCAATTATACGAAAGCGAATAATCTTAAGATGAAATATTATCGCTCGTGGCATAAGGAAATTATGTACGATATCAATCATAACCACTATTATGAGGCTCTTGAAAAGACAGAACAGTTACGTAATATCTTGGAATCTGAAGAAGATGAAAAGTATTATTACATGATTGACTATCTGATGGGCGTGTTTTATGGTACTCGCGATAATAATGAACTCAGTCAGGAGCATCTTCGTAGCGCCTTTGAAAAAATCAAGGACGATGATTTGGCACATGAACGTATTAATATCCTCAATACACTCACAAATATTAATATCTTTGATGATATGGCAAAGGGCTATGAATATGCTGATAGTGCCATTGTCATCAGTCAAGATAGTACAGACCTTTGTACGACCTATGCACTCAAATCAATGGTTGCCTTGGCAAATGACGATCGCGTGATGTTTGAGTCATGCTATAATCAGATTCGAAAACTGCGTAAGGGTAAATCCGGAGATTATCAATATGGTCGCTATGTGCGTATGGGTCGCTTTGCCTTCGATGGTAAGTTTGATAAGGCGCAAGAGATCTGTGATTCTATTACGTTTGAAGTAGGGCGCATGTATTTCAAATCTACTCTCTATCACATGTCTGGCGATATGCAGAATGAGAATGAAAGCCTCCGCAAGTTGATCAATGCCATTATTCATCGTAATAACAAAATATCTACTATTACTATGAGTAATATCAAAAACGAGTTTGATGCAGACATTACTCGTTCTCACATGCACAAAATACAACTGATACTTACTGGTATTATCGTGTTCCTAGTTACAGCTGGTTTCATTGGAGCTGGGTACTTGTATCGTAAGAGGAAGAAGAAGAAGGTTCATTCACGCCATGGATAAATGAAAGGGACGCGCATCACTGCGAGTCCCTTTTTAATACCATGAATTACACAGTAGTGTTTTCCCTCTTACGGGGATTTTTCAAACTAACGTAGAAAGATTTCAGGGATAAACCCTGAATCAAGTTCAATTGATGGGTGCAAATTTAGGAAATTTTTAGATACACTCCAAACTTTTTAGCAAAAAAATGCAAAAAAAACAGATTTTAACAAAAAAAGATATACAACCAATTTAAATTTTTCTTATCTTTGTCTCGAATTTAAAATATCTAATTAGTTATGCCAAAGTACAACATTATTGAAATCAAGGAAAAAGAGGCAGCATACCGTAAGATTGTTAGCCCTGAGTCAATGGATCGTATGCAGGAGCAGATTATGAAAATTATCGTGATGGATAAGAAGTATCGCGATAAGGATTATTCTGCAAAAAAGCTTGCTGAGGACATCGGTACTAACACCCGTTACATTTCTGCCGTTGTTAATGTTCGTTTCCACATGAACTATACCTCATTCGTTAATAAATATCGTATTGACGAGGCCATGAGTGTGTTGGTGGACAAGCGTTATCAGGAACTCCGCATGGAGGAAGTAGCTTCAATGGTAGGTTTTGCTAACCGCCAGTCTTTCTATGCTGCTTTCTATCGCTTTATGGGCATTACGCCTCGCGAATATCGCATGCGTAACTTGAAGCAACATCCTTCAATGGTTGCTAAAAAGAAGAAATAATCTGGTAAAAGGCCATACTTACGACCCAAGCCACAATGGTGGTATAGATAGCTGCGAAGCTAGCCCATCTCCATGACCCTGTTTCGTTCTTGATTGCTGCGATGGTGGCGATACAGGGGAAGTAAAGTAGTATGAATATAAGGTATGCGTATGCTGCCAATGGCGTAATACCTTCTTTCAGCATTAGTTGGCGCAGGTGTGTATATTTCTCGTTGTCATCGCTAAAGGTGTCATCATCGCCAAATGAATCATCACCAGAATAGAGAACACCAATTGTAGATGCCACAATCTCTTTTGCTCCCACACCTGCTATTAGCGAAACGTCGAGTTTCCAGTTAAAGCCTTGTGGTGTGAAGATAGGTTCGATAGTCTTACCCATGCGTCCGATATAACTTTGCTCTTGCTGCTGTTCGCGTGACAGTTCCTCATTGTGTGGGAAGTAACCCAGTGCCCAGACAATGATAGAGGCTACAAGAATAATTCCTCCCATCTTCTTCAGGTATTCCTTACCTTTCTCCCATGTATGGCGCCAGATAGCCTTGGGTGTGGGCCAGCGATAGGGTGGAAGTTCCATCACGAAAGGTGTGTCTTCGCCCTTAATTACAAACGATGAGAAAACCTTGCTGACTATGATAGACATTACAATTCCAATGGCATAAAGCGATAACATAACCCAAGAACGGCTCTGCAGCGAGAAGAACGTGCCTGCTATCATTATATAAATAGGTAGGCGAGCCGAACAACTCATGAAAGGCAGAATCATCATGGTGATGAGACGAGAGCGTCGACTCTCGATGGTGCGTGTGGCCATGATAGCTGGTACATTACAACCAAAGCCCATGATCAATGGAATAAACGACTTGCCATGAAGGCCCATCTTGTGCATCAGCTTATCCATGATAAAAGCAGCTCGTGCCATATAGCCCGAATCCTCCATCAGCGAGATAAAGAAATAGAGGATCAAAATCTGAGGCAGGAAGACAATCACACTGCCCACACCACCAATCACACCATCGACAAGCATCGCTTTCAATGGTCCTTCTGGCATAGTAATAGTCAGTCTGTCGCCCAGCCATGCTACAACTTCCTCAATCCAATCCATGGGATACTGTCCCAATGTAAAGGTGGTCTCGAACATGATATAAAGCATGAGGAAGAAAATAGGGAATCCAAAATACTTATGCGAAAGTACGCTATCTATAAGGTGGGTGGTTTTATATGTATCTTCTTTTGTACCAGTCTTGAACTTGGCTTCCTTGAGTGCACCATGAATAAAACCATATTTTGCATCCATGATAGCTGTTTCCGAGTCGTTGCCTGTCTCTTCCTTTACACGTGCAGAAGCTTTGTCGCGCTCGTTGGTTAGTGTCTGGAAGTCCTTCATACGTTGTTCGCCCTGCATGTGCTTGCCCAGATAGTCGAGCACCTGACTGTCGTGCTCCAACAACTTCAGAGACAAGTATCGGGTAGAGTAGTGTTGCGTGATATGCTCATCGGCTTTCAGATATTTCTGAATGCGCTTGATACCATCCTCAATCTCATGACCATAGTTGATATGCAGGTGGCGCGAGAACTTGCTGGCGCCTTCGTAAACTTGGATTACTGCTTTGAAGAGCTCCTTCACGCCCGTACCATTTTTAAAAGAGGTGGGAATCATGGGCGTGCCAAATAGTGTGCTGAGGGTATCGATATTTACCTGATCACCTCGACGCTCAAACTCATCATACATATTGAGAGCACATACCATGCGGATATTCATATCAACCAATTGTGTGGTGAGATAAAGGTTGCGCTCCAAATTTGAGGCATCGATGACATTAATCACTACGTCGGGCATTTTCTCCGTAAGATGTTCTCTTACATATAATTCTTCTGGAGAGTAGCAGGAGAGAGAATATGTACCAGGCAGGTCTGTGAGATTGAACTCATAACCAAAGAAAGAGGCATGAGCTTCGGTAGCATCTACAGTAACACCAGAATAGTTGCCCACATGACCATGAGCACCTGAAGCAAAATTGAAAAGTGATGTCTTGCCACAGTTAGGATTACCAACCAATGCCACATTGATAATACGACGCTCGTGCATGGCAAAGTGGTGGATGTAGTCGTCCTTATGTTCTTCTAGCGGAAGGTAGAAGGAGGAAGGTGGAATGAGATTACTTTCTGCCACCTCAATATTGTCAGCCTCCTGATGGCGCAGCGATACTTCATAGCCCATCAATTTATATTTGACTGGATCTTGCAGGGGTGCATTTAGCAATACTTCAACCTCTGTACCCTTGATGAATCCCATTTCAATGATACGCTTACGGAATCCACCATGACCTTGTACCTTTACGATAATTCCTTTCTCGCCTGTTTTAAGTTCCGACAGTTTCATAACTAATTTCAATTTCTGCTTGCAAAGATACATAAAAAAACTTGCAACTCAATTGCAAAGAGCCGCAAGTTTTTATATAATACCTACTTTTAAGTATCAATTACTCTGTTTCGAAGTAATTTTCGAGCTCAGCACGTGCACTTCCTTCTTGATTTGGCATATCTTTAATGATATGACCTTTTTCGAGAAGGGCAATACGTGTAGATATATCAACAGTATGCTGAAGGTTATGACTCGAAATCAGAATTGTAGCACCCGTTTTCTGCTGATAACGTGTCAGCACATGCTTCAACGTGTTCTGCGATGAAGGGTCGAGGAAGTTGAATGGCTCATCAAGAATCACCAATTTTGGGTAATTGAAAAGAGCAGAGATGATGCCAACCTTTTGCTTGTTACCTGCAGAGAGGTTACGGATAAGCTTTTTCTGACCAAAGATTTCGCCAGCAGCCAGACGCTCGAAGTCCTTAAGGCGATCATCGACCTGCTCCTGTGTCATATTGGTAATCTTGCCAATAAAGGCGAAATACTCTTCAGGAGTAAGGAAATCGATAAGAAAACCTTCATCGATGTAAGAGCCAGTCCATGCCTTCCACTCTTCGCTTTCTGCTGGATTAATACCATCAAGGGCTACATAACCCTCATCAGTCTTCAAGAGATCGAGCAACATACGAAACAAAGTTGTTTTGCCTGCACCGTTATTGCCTACCAGACCAAGGATGTCGCCTTTGTTTATGGTAAACTCAGGGATATCGCAAGCTACCGTCTCGCCAAAAGCTTTCTTCAGATTATTAATAGTAATCATAACTATAAATTATCCACTATCAACTATTCACTATCACACAATTCCCTTTCCGTGACAGTTCTTGAATTTCTTACCAGAGCCACAAGGACATGGATCGTTGCGTCCAGGCAATTTATCCTTGATGACTGGTGTGCGAGGCTGCTGGGCACGTGTATCGTGCTGGGCTGCTGCCTGCTGATTGCGATCTACCAATTGTTCCTCGCCGAGATTCTGCTTACTCTCTACATACTGCTGGCGCTGAGTGCGCTGCTCGGGAGCTGCTTCCTGAACTTGCTGCTGCATCTCAGGAATCTGACTGCGGGTAAGGATAGAACAGATACGATTATACATCTCATTGATCATTCCATCCCAAACCTTCGCACTCTCAAGTTTGAAGATAAGCAATGGGTCTTTCTGCTCGTAAGAGGCATTCTGTACAGAGTGCTTCAGTTCATCGAGCTGGCGCAGATTTTCCTTCCAAGAGTCATCGATAATATGGAGCAGGATGCTCTTCTCAAACTCTTTGATAATTGTCTTCGAATCACTCTCATAAGCCTCCTTGAGGTTACATGGGATGTTGTACATCTTGCGACCATCTGTGAGAGGTACCATAATGCGCTCGTAGATATTGCCCTGATTCTCATATACCTGTTTAATAATAGGCTGTGCAACAGTCTGGATGCGCTCCATACGACGATTGAAGTTACCAATGGCTGCCTGGAAAGCATTTTCAGTGAGCACCTCACGAGGCTGGTTGATAAACTCATCTGCTGAGAATGGTACTTCCATAGAAAGCACATGGAGGAACTCCTCCTTTACACCCTGGTAATCGCCAGAGTTCTCGATGATATTTACCACACGATCCCAGATGATGTTGGCGATATCCATACCGATACGTTCACCCATCAAAGCATGGCGACGCTTTTCGTAGATGACAGTACGCTGCTTGTTCATCACATCGTCGTATTCAATCAAACGCTTACGGATACCAAAGTTGTTTTCCTCGACCTTCTTCTGGGCGCGCTCGATGCTCTTCGAGATCATCGGACTTTCAATCATCTCACCATCTTTGAAGCCAAGCTTATCCATCACAGAAGCGATACGCTCAGAAGCAAAGAGGCGCATCAGTTTATCTTCGAGCGATACATAGAAGACAGAAGAACCTGGGTCTCCCTGACGACCTGCACGACCACGCAACTGACGGTCTACACGACGGCTCTCATGGCGCTCTGTACCAATGATGGCCAAACCACCAGCAGCCTTAACCTCAGGTGAGAGCTTGATATCGGTACCACGACCAGCCATGTTAGTAGCGATGGTAACAGCACCCTTACCATTAGTGCTCTGACCAGCAAGGGCAACGATATCTGCCTCCTTCTGGTGCAACTTGGCATTCAGCACCTGGTGGGGGATTCCTTCGCGCTTACCTGTCTCTGGATTCACATACATATCGAGCATACGACTCAGCAACTCAGAGATTTCCACAGAGGTAGTACCAATCAGCGTTGGACGACCTGCATTACGCATCTTCACAATCTCTTCGATGACTGCCTTATACTTCTCGCGAGCTGTCTTATAGACACGATCATCCTGGTCGTTTCGAATCACAGGACGATTGGTAGGAATCTCAACCACATCAAGTTTGTAGATATCCCAGAACTCACCTGCCTCAGTAGAAGCAGTACCGGTCATACCTGCAAGCTTATGATACATACGGAAGTAGTTCTGCAGGGTAATGGTGGCAAAGGTCTGTGTAGCAGCCTCTACCTTTACATGCTCCTTAGCCTCGACTGCCTGGTGCAAACCATCGCTCCAACGACGACCTTCCATAATACGACCTGTCTGCTCGTCGACGATCTTTACCTCACCATCGATAACTACATATTCATCATCTTTATTAAACATGCAGTAAGCCTTCAACAACTGTTGTAGGGTATGCACGCGCTCACTCTGAACTGCGTAGTGATTCAGCATCTCATCTTTCTTATCGAGACGCTCCTGATCGGTAAGACCTTCCTCTGCTTCTAAAGCTGACAACTCAGAGGTGATATCGGGCAATACAAAGAGTTCGCTGTCGTTTACCTGTTTTGCTAACCATGCAGTACCCTTATCAGTAAGGTCGCACGAATTCAGTTTCTCATCTACTACAAAGTACAAGGGTTCTACGCACTCTGGCATACGGCGGTTGTTGTTCTCCATGTAGATGTTCTCCGTATTCTGCATACCACTCTTAATACCTTCCTCTGAAAGGAACTTGATAAGAGGCTTGTTCTTTGGCATTGCCTTATGAGAACGATAGAGCGACAGGAAACCTGCATCAAGTTTCTCCTGACCTTCTTTCTTATTGCCAGCCTCTATCATTTTATTACCTTCGCCAATCAGAGTCTTTGCTTCAGCCAGATACTGGGTAGCTAACTGGCGCTGAACACCAACTAAGCGCTCTACTAAAGGCTGATATTCCTCAAACATCTGATCGTCGCCCTTTGGAATAGGACCAGAAATGATCAGTGGAGTACGTGCATCATCAATCAATACTGAATCGACCTCATCGACGATGGCGTAATTGTGCGCTCTCTGTACAAGGTCTGCTGGCGAAATGGCCATGTTATCACGCAGGTAGTCGAAACCAAACTCATTGTTAGTACCAAAGGTAATATCAGCCTGGTAAGCTTTACGACGTGCCTCTGAGTTAGGCTGGTGTTTGTCGATACAATCTACAGAAAGGCCATGGAACATATAAAGAGGACCCATCCACTCAGAGTCACGCTTAGCCAGATAGTCGTTCACAGTAACTACATGCACACCATTACCTGTGAGGGCATTCAGGAATACTGGCAGGGTAGCCACGAGGGTTTTACCTTCACCAGTTGCCATCTCGGCAATTTTACCTTGATGCAGAACGACACCACCAAACAGCTGCACATCGTAGTGGATCATCTCCCATTTCAGGTCATTACCACCAGCAGTCCAATGATTGTGATAGATAGCTTTGTCGCCATCGATGGTGATGAAGTCTTTCTTTGGATCTCCTGCCAACTCACGATCGAAATCGGTAGCTGTCACGATTGTCTCTTCATTCTCTGCAAATCTGCGGGCAGTCTCTTTAACAATGGCAAACACCTCTGGCATCACCTCGTCGAGGGCCTTCTCGTAAATGTCGAGTACATCCTTCTCGATCTTATCAATTTTGTCGAAAATATCGGCACGCTCTTCGATAGGTGTATCTTCAATGGTGGCCTTCAGTTCCTCAATACGGGCCTTCTGCTCTTTGGCAGAATCCTGAACTTGCTTCTGCAGTTCTTTGGTGCGCTGACGAAGCGCATCGTTATCCAGTTTCTCAATCTGTGGAGATACTGCTTTTACCTTCTCCACTAATGGCTGGATCAGTTTCATGTCGCGCGATGATTTATCGCCGAACAAGGACTTCAAAATCTTGTTGAAATTCATTTTTTTATCTCTTTTTTTGTTGTTGACTATGTAAAACGGCTGCAAAGGTACAAAAAATAATTGTAACAGCCAAAGAAAATGCTCAGAACATAGTTCTGTAGGGTCAGAACAATGGTTCTGTCTTACATGCATTGGGGGCTCTAATGCGAATAGCCTTAGCAATAGAAGGGGCTATCCGGTCAATAGAAACAGGTGTTTTTACAGTCTGTGACTGATAATCTGCACCAAATATAATAAGTGGGAAATACGCAAGGTGATAATGGTAAGGATAAGTATCGCGTGTATCCTCATTCTGTAATTGCCATCCTGGGGACAATTCAATCACAAGATCGCCTATATGTGACTCGAACAAATGCGTCTCAACCTTCTTTGTACCAGCTAGTTGTAAAATAAAATCTTCTGCTTTCTGAATGGCTTCTGAGAGATTAATCCTGCGATTCTCAAAGAGTTGTCTGTTCAGGTACAGATGATTCTTAAATGCTGCTTCAACATATTTGCCTTGTCCCCATAAAGCACTAAAGTACATGTTGAGCAGATTGCCTGTACGATTAATAAAGAATGTACCTGTGGGGATCTTATACTGTTCATACTGCTTGAAGTCGATTTCAGAATAACCTGTACTCGTCAGTATAAACAATGTATGCTTGTTGCCAATTGTTTGCTCCGTATGGCTCATCAGTCGGGCAATCTCAGTATCAAGCGACGTATATGTCTGCTGATCGTTACCACTGGCATCATAGTTTAGAAATAGCAGATCAGGAATACTGTCCTGACCAAGTCCTCTATCCGTGATGCACTGTATAGCTTGCTCAGTGATATCCTTCGAGGTCCATTTATTCTTAGGTTGCTGATTCCAAAAGATACCATCTGCCGTATGACCAGCTGCAAGTGAGGCAATCTCTTTTGAAGCTGCTACAGAAAACACCATTCCACGTCCTTGCGTGCCCATTTTCAGCTCGTCGCCAATGGTTGATACAGCAAGTTGATCTGGAGTCGCTATAACAGGGCGAAGGGTTTGTCTGTCTATCCACTGTTCACCGGTAATCGTATGATAGAAAGGTGTAGTGCCTGATACGACTGACGATATGGCAGAAGCAAAATCAATATCATGGAAAGGATAAGAGGCATTCTCGAATACCATACCCTCTTGCAGAAGTCGCCGCAGACCCTCATTTCCAAATGCAGGCTCAAACAAATCCAGATAGTCGCTCCTTAATTGGTCAATGGTAATATTTACCACCAGCCTAGGTTGCTTTGGATTTGTCTGGGCTTGTGTCTCGAAATTAAAGCCGAGTGCTGCCAGCAGGGTGATATAAAGATACTTATTCCTCATCTTCTGAATCTGGTGAGCAAAGATAGTGCCACAATCAGCAGGCCTTCAGCATAGTGTTGGAAAAGACTGCCCAAGATAAACAAACCAATTAAAACAACCAGCAACTTCTGCCATTTTGTCTTTTTGCCTCTGATAACCGAAGGGATGAAAAACAAGGGTAGGGGATTTAGCAACAGAATCTGCAAATTCAGACTCGTTGTGGGATGCTGAGAGAAAATCATCGCAAAGAGAATACATCCAGCCAGACCTTGTGTGAGCATCAGGATGACATCCCACCATATAAACACCTTCTTTAATTTCCACTCAAAACCTCGTAGTACCAGTGATAAAAGAAGCAAAATAATGGCACATTCCATCGGTGTAAATGGGAAATCGTTCTCGATAATCTGTACACCAGGAGTAACAGGCATCCTACGTTCCTTTACTAATGGACGATACGTGCCATTAGCATAAATCTGGGCACGATCAAAATCATACAACAAGTTTTCTGGAAGGAATTCCTGCTGGCGCATCGTTGTCTTGAAATCAGCCTTGATACCAAGCAAAATATCATTACCAAACGTAGCCCATGGATGATTTCTTGTACATACACTTACCATCTCTCTATAAGATGGTGTATATTGCTCACGTACAGCATATTCTATTTTTCCGTTCACGCATTGCTCAATAATGTTTCTAGGACGTGTAGAGCAATTGTCGTAGAAGTAATTATAACGATAAATTCTGTTTTCTGGTTGAAGGTTCTTTTGGAGTGCTTTTTCCAGTTTCATTTTCTCCTCGTTCGTCAGATTCAGTACCTGTTCAGTAACACTGCTGCCCCATTTTTCGTAATAGTCACAAAAATAAGAGAAAGGCATTGGTCCTAATTCGTAATCTGTCAGTCCAAACACAAATCGCAATACGAAATATGGCTTATTGAAGTTGAAGATGCCCCAGTTAAAGGCGATATCTGTACCCGCAAATGGACCAGATTGATGTAAATCGTGCCATCGGAGGGCTGTATGACCATAAAGGCTGTATATTTCTTCGTGAGGAGAACAGGTAAGCAAGCTTACCTCAATAGAATCATATTTCTCCAAATTCTCGGGTTGTATATTTACATTGGCTATCACCTGTGTGGTGGATAATAAACCCAAAACCAACAGGAAGAATCTACTAAAAAAGCTATTTTTTTGTTTCATGATGCAAAATTACTCTATATTTTTCACTAAAAAGCGTTTTTCTCGATTTTTTTCAATAATTTTGCACGAATTTCGATAGAAATAAAGTGCAGAATATGAATAAAATGATCGTCGGACTCGTCTTGGCAACCATGGCGACAACGGCTTTTGCCCAGAGTGGCTCTAACTCACCTTATAGTCAGTATGGATTAGGTGACCTGGTAGACGAAAGTGTGGGATTCAATAAAGGTATGAATGGTGTAGGACTGGCCATGCGAAAGGGTTATGAGGTAAATCCCATGAACCCTGCTTCGTATTCAGTTATCGATTCTGTCACCATGATATTCGATGCTGGTCTCTCTGGTCAGATTACAAATTACAATGAAAACGGTACAAAAGTAAATGCCAAGAATGGTGGTTTCGATTATGCCGTTGCTTTGTTCCGTCTCATTAGAAATGTGGGTGTTTCGTTTGGTATCAGACCTTATTCAAATATTGGCTACAAATACTATACTGTTACAAGACTCAATGATGCGAATACATCTGTATCATGTACTTATGCTGGTAATGGTGGTATTCATCAGCTTTATCTTGGTACAGGTATCCGAATCATTAAACCACTGTCGGTAGGTTTTAATATCGCTTACTTGTGGGGTGAGTACGATCGTAACATCTCTACCAACAATAGTTCCATCAACAATCTTTCAAAGCAATATTTTGCAGACATCAGTAACTATAAGTTGGATATAGGTTTGCAGTACGAGCAGAAAATCGCTAAAAACGATTATCTGACGATTGGTGCCACATGGACACCTGGTCATTCACTAAAGTCAGATGCAACCCGTAGTATCATTAGTAGTAACGCTACAATTAATAAGAAGGATACCACGACACAAGTGATTAAAGACGCATTGAGTTTGCCCACTTCTATTGGTATTGGATTGTCTTATAACCATGCTAATAAGTTTCGTGCTGGCATAGATTTCACGATGAAGAAATGGGGTAGCCTTGATTTCCCAGTTGACGATGGCAATACTTATTCTCTGAAAAAAGGCGTGCTGAAAGATAATGTTCGCTTTAACGCTGGTGCAGAAATCTTGCCACGTATCATGAGCAGAAACTTCTTTGAACGTATTCGTTATCGCTTTGGCGTGGGCTACTCTACACCTTATTATTATATTAATGGTCAGGAAGGTCCTAAAGACTTCAGTGCCAGTATTGGCTTTGGTATTCCCATCATGAATGGCTACAACTCGCGCAGTGTTCTGAATATCAGTGCTCAGTATGTGCATCGTGCAGCCGAGAACCTCATTAAAGAAAATACTTTCGGTTTTACGATAGGCTTGACGTTCAACGAGAAATGGTTCGCAAAATGGAAGGTCGAATAAGCATCTGTGTGATAGCCGTCTTAATGGCTCTCATCAGTTGCTCAGAGGCGCAAGAACATATTGCGCCTCCTGTATACGATCGTGATTCTGCCTCTGTGATGACGTCGTATGGCATCAATACGCTAATTAGTGATTCTGGTGTCATTAAATACCGAATTGTGACAGAGCGCTGGGACATCAATACGGTTAAGAACCCGTCACGCTGGACATTCGAAAAAGGTATTTTCTTCGAGCAGTTCGATGAGCGATTCCATGTAGAAGCCTATATTCAGGCAGATTCAGCTTGGTATTTCGACCAGCAAAAGCTTTGGCATCTGCGTGGCAGAGTGCGTATCCGTAACAACAATGGCATGCTTTACGAAAGCGAGGAACTGTTCTGGGATGGAACGAGACATGAGTTCTATTCCAATGTATTCTCAAAGGTTACTACGCCAGAGCGCAATATGGAAGGTACTTACTTCCTGAGCGATGAACACATGACCCATTACACCGTAAGCAACTCTAAGGGTTCATTTGAGCGTGAGGATATGACTGGCGAGAAAAGCGAAGAAGAGAAAGAGCCTAAATCTCCCAACGATACCATACATCAGTTTGAGCCATACGTTCGTCCGCAGGCTCAGAAACACAGGAGGAACGAGATATGACAAGTACAATTATCTGGCTCGTTGTAGCGATGCTCTTCTCTGCCTTTTTCTCTGGTATGGAGATTGCTTTTGTTTCAAGTAATCGTCTGTTGGCTGAGATGGATCGCGAAAAGAATGGTTTTTCGCAAAAAGCGATTAGTCTTTTCTATCAGCATCCTAACAATTTTGTGTCTACCATGCTGGTGGGCAACAATATTGCACTGGTAATCTATGGTATTTTATTTGCCCGTATCTTCGACGCCACGCTATTTGCCTCGCTGAGCGATGGTATGCGTGTGACTGCCGATACATTGTTATCTACTGTCGTTGTACTCTTTACTGGCGAATTTTTGCCCAAGACCATCTTCAAGAACAATCCCAACACCATGCTTACGGTCTTTGCCGTTCCTGCATGGATCTGTTATGTCGTGCTCTATCCCATTTCGCGTTTTGCCACCCTTATTGCCAAGGGTATGCTGCGTATTTTTGGTATCCGCATGAGCAAGAACGATGAGGAGCATGAATTTACCAAAGTAGATCTCGATTACCTCGTACAGAGTAGTATCGATAATGCCAATAACGAGGATGAGATAGGCGAGGAAGTGAAGATCTTCCAGAATGCCCTTGAATTCTCAGAGACGAAGATTCGCGATTGTATGGTGCCTCGTACAGAGATTGATGCCGTTGAAGATACAGCCACCATCGAACAACTCAAACAAGTGTTTATCGAGAGTGGCCACAGCAAGATTTTGGTCTATCATGAGGATATCGATCATATCATTGGTTACATCCATTCCTCCGATATGTTTACTGCCCCCAGTAGTGGTGTCTGTGCTGATCTGGTGCGCGAAATCAGTTACGTGCCAGAAACAATGTTGGCATCGAAACTCATGAAGATACTCATGCAGACGAAGCGCTCTTTGGCTGTTGTAGTAGATGAGTTTGGTGGTACCGCAGGATTGATCTCATTAGAGGACATCATGGAGGAGATCACAGGTGAAATTGAAGATGAGCATGATAATACGAACCTTGTGGCTAAGCAACTTTCCGACCATGAGTATATGCTCTCAGCACGTTTGGAGATCGAGAAAGTTAACGAAATGTTCAATCTCAATCTGCCTGAGAGTGACGAATATATGACATTAGGAGGTTTGATTCTCCATGAATATCAGTCGTTCCCCAAACTGAACGAAATCATCAAAATAGGCACTTACGAGTTTAAAATCGTCAAGAATACAGCTACAAAAATCGAATTGGTGCGTCTAAACATTATAGAATAAGCTAATTTTCCAAAAAAAATTCTTTAGTTTCATTCATTTTATGTAATTTTGCACGCTGATTGTGAAAAGAATAAATTCGAAATAAAAAATTAAAAAATGGCAGCATTAGGAAAAATCAGAAAAAGAGGCGTCGCACTGGTGATTATCATCGGTCTTGGCCTTTTCGCCTTTATTGCTGAAGAAGCTTTCCGTTCTTGTGAAGCAACCAAGAACCAGCAGCGTCAGCAGATAGGTGAAGTGTTAGGAAACAAAATCAATGTTCAGGAATTCCAGGCAATGGTAGATGAGTACCAGGATGTGATTAAGATGACTCAGGGTCGTGATAACTTCACAGAGGAGGAACTGAACCAGATTAAAGATCAGGTATGGAACTCATACATCAATGAGCAGGTTATTAAGGACGAGGCTAAGAAGCTCGGTCTGACTGTTACAGACGAGGAACTTCAGAACATCCTAAAAGAGGGTACAAACCCCATGTTGTTGCAGTCTCCATTCGTTAACCAGCAGACAGGTCGCTTCGACGTTACCATGCTTACTAAGTTCCTGGACGACTACAAGAAGAGTGGAACTAATCCTCAGCTTGCAGAGTCTTACCAGATGATTTACAAGTATTGGCAGTTTATCGAGAAGCAGCTTCGTGTTCAGACCCTGGGTCAGAAGTACCAGGCTCTGCTCTCTAACTGTATGCTTTCTAACCCTGTTTCTGCAAAGATCGCTTTCGAGGGCAGAAATCAAGAGAGCAATATTCTGTTGGCTTCTATTCCTTACTCTTCAATCAACGACAACGACATTCAGATTAAGGAGAGTGACCTCAAGGCTAAGTATGACGAGCAGAAGGAGAGATACAAGCAGGATGTTGAAACCCGCGATATCAAGTATGTTGATTTCCAGGTTGTAGCTTCTGCTGCTGATCGTAAGGCACTTATGCAGACAATGACAGACGCTTCTAACAAGCTCCAGAGTGGTGCAAATCCTGCAGAGGTTGTTCGTAAGGCTCAGTCACAGTTCGCTTACACAGGTATTGCCGCTACCAAGCGTGCTTATCCTGCAGACATCGCCGCTAAGCTCGACTCTATGTCAGTAGGTCAGACCACAGCTCCTTTCGAGACAACTGTTGACAATACTTTGAATGTTGTGAAGCTGATTTCTAAGACTCAGATGCCTGACTCTATTGAGTATCGTCAGATTCAGGTTGCTGGTGCAACTGCTGAGGCAGCTCACAAGACTGCAGATAGCATCTACAATGCCCTGAAGGCTGGTGCTGATTTCGACGCACTCGCACAGAAGTATGGTCAGACTGGTCAGAAGCAGTGGCTCACCTCTGCTATGTATGAGAATTCAAACACCATGGACGAGGAGTCTAAGAACTATCTGAATGCTATCAACAACCTGGAAACTAACGATCTGAAGAACCTCGAGTTCTCACAGGGTAACATCATCCTGCAGGTTACAGCTCGCAAGGCTATGGTCGACAAGTATGATGTAGCTGTTGTTAAGCACACCATCGATTTCTCTAAGGGTACTTATTCTGATGCTTACAACAAGTTCAGTCAGTTTGTAAGCGAGAACAAGACCATTGAGGATATGGAGAAGAATGCCGCTAAGTTCGGTTTCACTGTAACACCTCGTGCTGAGATTGCAAATTCAGAGCACAACGTAGCTGGTCTTCGTGCTACCCGCGAAACCATGAAGTGGATCTTCGATGCTAAGGAGGGTCAGGTTAGTCCTCTCTATGAGTGTGGTAACAATGACCACCTGCTCGTAGTCGCTCTGACAAAGGTTCACCCCGTAGGCTATCGCACACTTGATGGTGTTGTGAAGGATTTGGTTAAGACTCAGGTTATCCGTGATAAGAAGTTCGAGCAGATTAAGTCTAAGTTGGCTGGTGTAGCTGACATCGCTGCTGCAAAGGCTAAGGGTGCTACTATTGACTCAGTTAATCAGATTACTTTCACTGCTCCTGTATTCGTACAGGCCACAGGTGCTAGCGAGCCCGCTCTTGCAGGTGCTGTAGCAGCTGTTAAGCAAGGTGAGTTCAGCAAGGCTCTGGTAAAGGGTAACGGTGGTGCTTACCTCTTCCAGGTACTGAAGAAGGCTGATCATGAGGGTGCTAAGTTCGATGAGAAGCAGATGGAGCAGCAGCTTCAGATGCAGGCAGCTCAGTCAGCTCGTCTGTTCATCCAGGAACTTTATCAGAAGGCTAATGTAGTAGATAACCGCTACTTGTTCTTCTAATAGAAAGATTTGATCATCAATATAAAAGCCCTGCCGAACGAACGGTAGGGCTTTACTATTTTAGAATGGTGGTGGCGTTGGTGCACTACCTCCAAAGGGATCATAGCCTTCTGGCAAATCTGGAGGCGTATTGCTGCCGTTAATCTTCGACCCAATAATCTCTCCGCCACCTATAGGCGCACGATTTCCAAGATTCTTATCCTCAGGATTCTCAAAGCGTGTATATTCGCCACGGAAGGTGAGTAATACATCACCTGTAGCACCCTTACGATGCTTGGCAATGATGATCTGCGCCATTCCATGCAGGTCGCGCCCGTTATCATCCTGATAGATATGATAATACTCAGGACGATGCACGAAGAGCACCATATCCGCATCTTGTTCGATGGCTCCCGATTCACGCAGGTCTGACAATTGTGGGCGCTTGCCTTCCAAACCCTCACGACTCTCTACACCACGATTCAACTGACTCAGTGCCAGGATGGGGATATCCAACTCCTTCGCCAGTCCTTTCAGTGAGCGAGAGATGGTCGATACCTCTTCCTGTCGTGACGAGAAGCGCATACCGTTAGCATTCATCAGCTGCAGATAGTCGATCATAATCAGCTTCACGCCATGCTCGCGCACCAGCCTGCGGGCTTTAGTGCGTAGCTCAAACACCGATAGACCCGGGGTGTCGTCGATATACAGCGGGGCGTCTAGCAAATTGTTGATACGCTTGTCGAGACGATCCCACTCATCGCGCTGTAACTGACCATTCAGAATCTTTGAGCCCTGAATCTCACAGACATTCGAAATCAGACGGTTTACCAGCTGCACGTTCGACATTTCAAGCGAGAAGAAAGCCATCGGTATTCGCATGTCAGCAGCGATATTCTTAGCCATGGAGAGTGCAAACGATGTTTTACCCATCGCAGGACGTCCGGCAATAATCACGAGGTCTGAAGCCTGCCAGCCACTGGTCATGTCATCAAGCTTAAAGTAGCCCGTAGATACACCCGTCAATCCGTCGGTATTGGCATGTGCTGCCTGAATGGTCTTGATGGCCTGATCAATCACAGGGTTAATCTGCGTATAGTCCTTCTTCATGTTGCGCTGCGATAGTTCGAAGAGCGAACCTTCTGCCTCCTGCATCAGGTCTTCCACATCAATGGTCTCATCGAAAGCTTTTGTCTCTATCGAACTGGCAAACGATATCAGCTGTCGTGCCAGTGATTTCTGCGCCACTACATTGGCATGATACTCGATATTCGCTGATGACGCCACGCGCGAGCTAAGTTCTGTCACATAGCCAGGGCCACCCACTTCGTCGAGTTGTCCCATCTTGGCCAGCTGCTCTGTAACCGTCAGGATATCTACGGGTTTCTCTGCCATGCTCAGTTGCATGATGGCCGAGTAAACCATCTGGTTACGTGGTTCATAGAAACTCTCAGGGCGCAATGTCTCACACACGATGGCATACGCGTCCTTATCAATCATCAAAGCTCCCAGCACGGCTTTCTCCATCTCCAGTGCCTGAGGCTGCAGGTGGCCGTAGGTATTGTCTACGGGTTGCGCCTTTCTGGGTCTTCTTCGGGTGTTATTTTCCTGTTCGGGCATATTATATTTGACTATTTTTTCTCTTTCAGTACGGGTAATGACAGGTGATAGCGTACAGCCAGGAATCGGATGGCACACGTTGTTATGAAACTGATGATGGCACTCACTTCTGCCGAGAGACCTATCGCCTCTAAGCCCCAGTAGACAACGCCACCCAGCACACATGCCATCGCATAAATCTCCTTGTGGAAGATGACTGGCTCGTTGTTCAGCAACACATCACGAATCACGCCACCAGCCGAACCAGTGATACATCCCATGATGATGGCTACCCAGAAAGGTTGTCCGAAGGCCAGACTCTTCTGAATACCAGCGATGGTAAAGAGTGCCAGTCCTAAGGTGTCGAACACAAACCATGCATTCTTCAGGGGTTCCATCCATTTGCCGAAGAAGGCTACGGTAAGTAGTGCCACTGCTGTACATATTAAATAAATAGGTGTCGTCATCCAGAATGGGGTCGTACCAAGCATCACGTCACGAATGGTACCACCGCCGATAGCCACAGCCACGCCACACACATAGCCGCCAAACCAGTCGAAGTTTTTAGCCGCAGCATGGCGGATACCTGAAATCGCAAAGGCAAAGGTACCAAGCAATTCTATAATGTATATGATCAACTCGTTATTCATATCTCTTTCCCCAATAACTTACCATACGCTGGTACAGTTTATCCTCCAGCGGACTGTGCTGCCCATGCCATATTCTTACATCTTTCAGCGCATCGGGCAAGTATTGCTGCGCTGTAAAATGTCCCGGGTAATCATGCGGATACTTATACCCGTCATGATACCCCAGTTCCTTCATCAGTTGTGTAGGTGCATTGCGTATGGGCAGTGGCACAGGCAGATTTCCCGTCTGTCTTACCAGAGCCAAGGCTGCATCTACGCCCAGATAGGCACTGTTGCTCTTAGGCGATGTGGCCAGATATACCGTTGCTTCTGCCAAAGGTATTCTGCCTTCAGGCCATCCTATCTTCATCACAGCATCGAAGGCCGCATTCGCTAGCAGGAGTGCGTTGGGATTGGCCAGTCCGATATCCTCACTGGCACTTATTACCAGTCTTCTGGCGATAAACTGTGGATCCTCGCCACCCTCAATCATTCTGGCCAGCCAGTAGAGGGCTGCATCAGGATCAGAACCACGAATGCTCTTGATAAAGGCCGATATGATATCGTAGTGCATCTCGCCGTCTTTATCGTATGCCAGCGGGTTCTGCTGCAAGCGATTTACCACGATTTCATCCGTGATAATAATTTCGTCTTTTACTTCAGCTTCTACTACCAACTCTAAGATATTTAATAGCTTACGTGCATCACCGCCGCTGAATCTCAAGAGTGCGTCTGTTTCTTTCAGTTCGATCTTTATCTCCTTCAGAATGCTATCCGTATGAATGGCGCGATCGAGCAGTTTCAGCAGATCATCTTTCTCCAGCGATTTCAATACATACAACTGGCAGCGTGATAATAATGGCCTGATCACCTCAAACGATGGGTTTTCGGTGGTAGCACCAATCAGGGTTACGATCCCTTTTTCCACAGCCCCCAGCAAAGAATCCTGCTGCGACTTCGAGAAGCGATGAATCTCGTCTATAAATAAGATAGGTGAAGCCTCGTTGAAGAATCGCCCCTTCTGCGCTCTCTCGATCACGTCGCGCACATCCTTCACACCACTCGTTACTGCCGAGAGGGTATAGAAGGGTGTTTCCAGCTTATGAGCGATGATCTGGGCGAGCGTCGTTTTACCCACACCTGGAGGTCCCCAGAGGATAAAAGAAGGTATTCGTCCTGCGTCGATCATCTTCCGCAGGACGGCTCCCTCACCCACAAGATGTTGCTGTCCAATATAGTCATCTAGCGTGCGAGGACGTAGTCTTTCAGCCAGTGGTTGTGCCATTTTGCCTACAAAGGTACGTTAAAATGCGAAAATTACAAAAATTACGGGCAAAAACTTGCGAATAAAAAATAAAGTTGTTACATTTGCAGAAAAATTAATCTGAAATTTATGGCAAGAACAAAACAACAACAACCAGAAAGCAACCCGTCATTATCAATCAAGGCGGTTACAAAGAGTAGTGTTTGGGATATCCAGGAGAACGATGTGCTGCTGTGAAGGACGCAGAGGTTCGTGAAAACGTGAATCATTATCTCGACATATTTAAGAGTGCCTTCCTGATCGAGGATATCAAGGAAGATGTAATGCTCGTCAAGAAGAGCTATGAGGCGCGTGGTTACAAAATCCTGCAACTCAAGTTCGAGGGTGGCATGCAGTATAATTGGGCTGTTAAGAAGCGCCCCATAATGCGTGTTACCGATCTTACTTACGAGAACATCCGTCATATCAGTGCCGCCAAGCTTATCGAGGTGCTCGATCGTAATTTCGGCGGTGGCTGGGATTCGCTCTCACAGTCTATCCAAGACATCATCCAGAGTGGTTTCGACATTTCTACGACGACATTACCCAAAGACCGTTTGCACAAGAAAGGTGGCATGTACGAAAAGAAGGTAGAGGATGGTTTCGAGGTGCTCGAAGTTGAAAAGGGTGGCTGGGTAGAGGCTATCTTTGCCAAGTTGAAGCCAGAGCAGGAGAAACTCAGAATGCAGTTCAAGCAGAGTAATGAGGATGGTGATGGCGATGATGAAAATGATGATGAGGACTACGAGGTAGAAGACAACTACAGCTCTCACGATGAAGTTGATGACGAGGTAGAAGGTCCCGATGACGACGATATCAACGAGGACAACTACTCAACGATGATGGATCTTGGCGGTGACGATGAAGACGAAGAAGCCGCTGGTTTGATCGATTTTGCTGATGAGTAAAGCGAGAACTTAATTCAATAACCCAACCAATAATTAAAAAACATGAACATTCCCGCAGTATTTTGGCTAGTGCCAGTGGCATCGCTGGTGGCACTAGGCATGGCGTATTATTTCTTCCGCAGCATGATGAGTGCTGACGAGGGTACGCCACGCATGAGAGAAATTGCACTTTACGTGCGCAAAGGTGCCATGGCCTACCTCTGGCAACAGTACAAGGTCGTGCTCATCGTCTTCGTAGTGCTCTGCGTGCTCTTTACCTTTATGGCTTTTGGCCTGAACGTACAGAACCGCTGGGTGCCGTTTGCCTTCCTTACCGGTGGTTTCTTCTCCGGACTGGCAGGCTTCTTCGGTATGAAGACCGCTACCTACGCTTCAGCCCGTACCGCCAATGCGGCCCGTGAGAGTCTGAATGCAGGTCTGAAGATTGCTTTCCGTTCCGGTGCCGTGATGGGTCTCACTGTCGTAGGTCTCGGACTGCTCGACATCGCCGTATGGTTTGTAGTACTGAACCGCTTCGATCCCGACGGACTCATCTCCATCACCACCACCATGCTGACCTTCGGTATGGGTGCCTCTACACAGGCTCTCTTCGCCCGTGTCGGTGGTGGTATCTACACCAAGGCTGCCGACGTAGGTGCCGACATCGTAGGTAAGGTAGAGGCTGATATTCCTGAAGACGATCCACGTAACCCTGCTACCATTGCCGATAACGTTGGTGACAACGTCGGTGACGTAGCCGGTATGGGTGCCGACCTCTATGAGAGTTATTGTGGTTCAGTGCTATCGACAGCCGCCCTGGGTGCTGCAGCCTTTGCCGTTGCAGGTATAGATATTCAGCTCAAGGCCGTTATCGCACCTATGCTGATTGCCGCTGTAGGTGTATTCCTCTCATTGCTGGGTATCTTCCTCGTTCGTACAAAGGAAGGTGCAACTATGAAAGATCTGCTTCGTTCGCTCTCTGTAGGAACCAACGTCAGCGCTGTGCTGATTGCATGCGCATCGTTTGCAATCCTGTACTTGCTAGGCATCGAGAATTGGCTTGGCCTTTCATTCTCAGTTATCTCTGGTCTGGCAGCTGGTGTGATTATCGGACAGGCTACCGAGTATTATACCTCTCATTCTTACAAACCTACTCAGAAGATTTCTGAGGCAGGACAGACTGGTGCCGCTACTGTTATTATTAAAGGTATAGGTACAGGTATGATTTCTACCTGCATCCCAGTGATTACGATTGGTGTTGCCATCATGCTCAGCTACCTCTGCGCCAATGGCTTCGACCTCTCACTCTCTTCTGAGTCACTGTCTCATGGTCTTTATGGTATCGGTATCGCTGCCGTTGGTATGCTTTCTACACTGGGTATCACCCTGGCTACCGATGCTTACGGACCTATTGCTGATAATGCTGGTGGTAATGCAGAGATGTGTTCTCTGGGTGAGGAAGTTCGTCATCGCACTGACGCCCTTGATGCTCTGGGTAATACGACTGCTGCTACTGGTAAGGGCTTCGCTATCGGTTCTGCAGCCCTCACAGCCCTCGCACTCTTGGCTTCTTACATCGAGGAGATTAAGATTGCGATGGCACGTGCCGGTCAGACCCTTACGAATGTGGCAGGCGATGTGATTGATGCTTCTAATGCTACCATTCCCGATTTCATGAACTACTTCCAGATCAACCTCATGAACCCACGCGTCATCGTAGGTGCCTTCATTGGTGCGATGGCTGCCTTCTTGTTCTGTGGTATGACGATGGAAGCCGTAGGTCGTGCAGCTGAGAAGATGGTACAGGAGGTTCGCCGCCAGTTCCGTGAGATTGCCGGTATCCTCGAAGGTACAGGCACGCCCGACTACGGACGATGCGTAGAGATCTCCACCAAGGCCGCTCAGCACGAGATGATCGTTCCTTCTATCCTCGCTATCTTGATTCCTATCCTCGTAGGTATCATCCTTGGTGTGGCTGGTGTCATGGGTCTGCTCGTAGGCGGACTGGCTGGTGGTTTCACACTGGCAGTATTCATGGCCAATGCCGGTGGTGCTTGGGATAATGCCAAGAAGAATATCGAGGAAGGTAATTTTGGTGGTAAGGGCTCATTTGCCCACAAGGCTTGTATCGTAGGTGATACCGTTGGCGATCCTTTCAAGGATACCTCTGGTCCGTCACTTAACATCCTCATCAAGTTGATGTCGATGGTAAGTATCGTAATGGCTGGCTTAACAGTCGCCTTCTCATAAAAATAAAGAAACCCTCGCAGTTGCGGGGGTTCTTTATTTATTTCCTGTGCCATAACAACGTGGCTAGAAATCCCACAAGGAAGATCACCGTCGTACCCAGTACGATGGCCAGATAGGGATGCAGGTGTATACCTGGCAGGTTCCACATCGAGGCAAGGGATATCCACGCGATGACCACGATGCCTGCTATACAGCCGATAAAGGCTGCTATGCGATTGATACGTGCAGGAATGCAACCTAGCAGAAAAAGTCCCAGCATACCCCCTGAGAAGATGCTCGAGAGTGTCCACCAGGCATCAATGATACTCTCCACGCTCAGCATGGCGATGGCTACGCAAGCGCCCAATATACCTACGCCAAAGCTGGATAGGCGCACGATGGCAAGCTCCAGTTTCTGACGACGTGTTTTCAGGAAGAAGGGTCTTACGTAGTCTGTCAGTAGAATCGTTGCCGCACTGGTTACACTGGTGGATACCGTACTCATGCCAGCTGCAAAAATCGAGGCGATAAGTAGACCACGTAGTCCTATGGGCAGTCCGTTTACTATGAAATACGGAAATACATAGTCAGGCTTGGCTTGAATCTCCGCAGGCAGTGGTGCTACACCAGCCTGATAGTACGAGTAGAGTGCTGAGCCGATAAGAAAGAAGAGGGCAGAGACGGGGATAAACAGATACCCGCCGAAGAGTGCCGAAAACTTCGCGTCCTTGTCTGTCTTGGCAGCATGGTAGCGCTGCACGTAGTTCTGATCTATGCCATAGTTCTGCAGGTTGATAAAGATGCCGTATATCAAGCATACCCAGAACGTCGAGGTGGTAAGGTCAGACGTAAACGCACCCAGCGAGAACTTGTTGCCTTCTGGACTATTAATCGCCAATTCAAAAGTCTGCATCGGTCCTTCTGGCATCGAGCACATCAGTATCGCCAGACACAGCAAGGCGCCACCTATTAATATAATACCTTGAATGGCGTCTGCCCAGATCACAGCCTTCAAACCACCCATCATCGAATAGATAATGATACCTATCGAAGTCAGGATGATAACGGTATGCATGTCCCATCCCATAAGGATATACATCGGCACTGCCAGCAGATAGAGAATACTGCCCATACGCGCAATCTGCGTCAACAGGTAACAGGCTGAAGCATACAGTCGCGCCCAGGCACCGAACTTCTCTTCCAGGAAAGTATAGGCCGAAACAGACCCCGATTTCCTGTAAAATGGCACGAAGTACTTGGCGGCAAAGTACGAGGCGATGGGTATCGACAGCGAGAATACAAAGGCATTCCAATCAGCTGCAAACGCCTTACCTGGATAACCTATATACGATATGCTCGATACGTAAGTGGCGAAGATACTCATGCCTACCACCCATCCGGGGATGGAATGACCGGCAGAGGTAAACTCCTCAGCACTCGATCCTTTTTTAAAGAACGAACAGCCGAACACCACAACCCCCAGCGTAAAGGCCAAGAAAACAATAAAGTCTATAACGTGCATAATTTATTTTCTTTCAACAACGGATTACACGGATTTCTCGGATTTAGCCATGTGAATAACCTTCTCAAATAATCCGTTTAATCCGTAAAATCCGTTGTTTTTATTATATTCTCAATTTTCCGTTTTCAATCGGTAGTGCGTCGAGTGCTGCGCGAATTTTCTCGCGTTCCGGTGCCTCGAACTTATAGAAAGGCGATGCCACGAAGTCATCGTTGATGATACCCAGCAGCGAGAGCGCACACTTCAGTCCTTTCAGGTAACTCGAGCCATGCTTGCCTACGGTATAGATCGAAGTCGATATCTGCATGATAAGTTGTTGCAGCTGTAGCACGCGATTGATGTCGCGCGCCGAGGCTGCCTCATACATCGCCACATAGAGCTCCGGGAACATATTGGCACCGCCATTGATGCCACCCTGTGCACCCAGCAGCACACACTCGCCCGTAATCTCCTCAGGCCCCACGAGCATTGCAAAGTCCTTGCGATGCTGCATCTTATACATCACGCTCTGGAAATAAACCGCATTCGCCGATGAGTCCTTAAAGCCTACCACCTGTTCGTTTCTCGCAATGCGGGCCACAGTGTCGGGCGCAAAGCTTACCTTTACGTGCGAAGGCATATTATAAAGGAACACGGGAAGCGGCAACTGAGGCACCAGCTCCTCATAGAACTGCGCCAGTTCTGGCTGACCAGTGGCGAAGTAGTAGGGTGGGGCTGATACCACACCATCGGCACCATAGTCAGCAGCCTTACGTGCCAGCCGGATGCTCTCCTCAATACTCGTATCCGTAATACATGCCAACAGGGGCAGTCGTCCGCGATTGATGCGACACGACTCCTTAATCATCTGTTTACGCACATCGTACGACAGACTTTGTTCCTCGCCCGTAGTACCCAGTACGAAGAGTCCGTGTACGCCACCTTCAATGAGGTGTTCTATCAGTCGCTCGAGGCTCTCTATGTCGAGCGTCTCGTTACTTTTCAGTGGTGTTACCAGCGGTGGAATAATCCCGCTGAGTGGTTTCTTGAATCTTGTTTCCATTGTTTTAATCTTATCGGGGTCAAAGATAAGAAAAATATTCTATTCTTCCTGCAAAAATCCAAAAAAAGATGTACCTTTGCGGAAAAACTCAAAGAAATGACAATATACGGCGTTTTCAGCAAGTGGAGTCAGACAAGCCTTGTGCTCCGCATACTCGTAGGTCTTATCATTGGTGCCAGTCTCGGACTCCTTGTTCCCCAGTGGACGGGTATCGGCATTCTTGGCATCGTGTTCGTTGGCGCGTTGAAAGCCATTGCCCCCATTTTGGTGGCCGTTTTGGTGGCTGCGAGTATTGCCAAGGCTGGCGGAGGTCTTGGTTCCAGGTTCCGCGTACTTATCTTTTGCTATCTGTTCAGCACGTTTATAGCTGCTATGTGTGCCGTAATAGGTAGTTTCTTGTTTTCCGTTACGCTCCAGTTGCGCGATGTGGTAGGAATTTCAGCCCCAGGTGCGCTCACCGATGTCTTTACAAACCTGCTTACCTGCTGCTCGTGGGTTGTATGCTGGCCAATGCCCTTATCTTTAATCCGCTTATCTCCATCTTCTTGCTTCGTCGCAATCCCTATCCATTGCTGTTTTCCTGTTTGAAGGAGAGTGGCCTGCAGGCTTTCTTCACCCGCTCATCGGCAGCTAACATCCCCATCAATATGAATCTGTGTAAGAAACTGGGACTTGACGAAGAATTCTACTCTGTGAGCATTCCCCTTGGTGCAACGATCAATATGGATGGTGCTGCGGTTACCATTACTGTCATGACGCTGGCTGTAGCGCATACTGTAGGTGTTGACGTATCATTCGCATCTGCACTCTTCTTGAGTATCATCGCCACACTGGCAGCTTGCGGTGCATCAGGTGTAGCCGGAGGTTCGCTGTTGCTGATACCGATGGCTTGTTCGTTCTTCAATATCGGCAACGACATTGCCATGCAGGCCGTAGCCGTCGGCTTTATCATCGGCGTAATCCAAGACAGCGTAGAAACCGCCCTCAACTCCAGCGGCGATGTCTTCTTCACCGCCACCGCCGAATACTACGACCGAACGAAAAAGAAACAATAAATAAACACAGTATTGGCCCGCATCCCCTGCGAGCCAATACTGATCATTACTAACAATAACTAACTAAAACCCAAATTAATGCAAAATGAACAAACCTAAATTCAAATGAAAAGACTTATGAGAAAACAACGCTTTGTTTCTTGATTCTGTTGCAAAAGTACAAAGCTAGATACTCATGCAGCTAGTAGCACCCAACGCTGTCAGAATAGCTGTAGCCACTGATGCAATGATCTGCACAATCCACTTTACGGTTTCTTTCTTTGTCATAATTGTTAATGTTTAATGGTTCTTTTAGTCGGCTGTCGCCTTTGTAAAAGCGGCAAAGCCGAGCGAATAATTCGTTTAATTCGCTTCATTTATGGTCTTTAATAAATCCGTGTAATCTGCGCGCTCGGCTCTGCCGCTTATTCGAGCAAAGCGAGTCTTAAGAAATCTGTGGTCGAAATAATTCGTCTTATTCGTTTAATTCGTGGTCGTTAAAAATCCGTTTAATCCGATAAATCCGTTGTCCCTCCTCCCTCCCGTTCTCTACCGTTTAATCATCGTCGCCGCTCTGACTTCCACCGTTGTCATCACCGCCTCCGGTATCACCGCCGTTCTGGTTTCCGCTGTTCCCTGAATCCGTAGATCCGTTCTCCGAGGCTGGGGTAGTAGTGTCACCCTTTACCAGCTCCTTGATGTTGATAAACTCGGCCTTCTTCAGGAATTCGTGGCTGGAGATGTTGTTCTCGGTCTCCTGCTCGGGCAGGAATCGGATGTGGAGTGCCTCCACGCTCTGGTTTGCCTTGAAATCCTCCTCCTTCAGAACACCGCCTGGCTTGCACTGCATGGTGCAGTAGAGGCGAGCCTAACTCTTCGACGCTCAAAAAGTAAGGTAACGGGCAAGTGAGAGTTAGGCTCGTTATTTTTTACAGAAATCCGTCAGCGAAATCAAGTAGGCGACAGGCGACAAGGCGACAAATTGGATTTCCGAAAGCGACAAGAAATACTAATTATTATATTAATATTATTATATATTATAATATATAATAATATTAAAGTATTATATAGATTTTACGTCGTAAAAGTAGGGTATGTCTAATTCCGTGTTTTGTCGCCTTGTCGCCTGTCGCCTCCCAAATTTGCATCTGCTCAAATTTGAGCAGATGTATGTCTACACATGTTTACATATTGACATATTTACATTTTTAGTTTTTCTATGTTACAAATCCGAAACATGGAGATTGTAGTGGAGGAACTGCATCTGTCCAAATTTGGACAGATGCAAATTCAATGCGATGGGACAAGGACAATTGGGACAATTTGAATTTTTATTAGACAAAATAATCTATATATAATTTATTAATAATATAATATTATATATAATATTATATTATTAATAAATTATTAGTCCTATTACTACACAGTTAAATTACACAAATTGTCCCAATTGTCCTTGTCCCGACACACTTTTTCTCCAATAACAGTTTGCACCCTGAATCTAAAATTCTGAAAAACACATTCTTGTTTTTTCAAAAATGTAAATATGTCAATATGTCAATTTCGTGACAGCGAGACACACCCCTATTATTATAAACTCCGGCTATCGTAGCCCCCAATTGAATTAGAAAGTAGGTGGTGTTTCCACCTCCAATCATGTTATGGGCTGTGCCGTCGATATATCTGTAAACTTAGTTGGTAAAATAGTAAAACAAAAAAAGGGGACGCGCATCTCTGCGGGTCCCGAACTCTAATATTACCCTAATAAAATGAAAACAATCGTCATCAATTTATTTGTTTACAATGAATCTTAATATCGTTTCAGGTGATACCTGCATCTTGGTAATAGCACACATACCAACACCCATATCTTTCACGCTGGAACCGACGCATAGCCACGAAAGCATTCATAATCATGATACTCCTTTCTATCGCTATTTTGCTATGTACAACGGTTGAAAGTTGTCCTATACCCTGCTCCGTGAAAGCATAAGGCAGGGTGGGGCGAAATTTTAAGGACTGGAGGTGGTCACAATTTGCAACCACCTCGCCAACTTCTTCCTTGGTTAATTCAAAACGGAAAGACTCTGGAAACCTTGCAATATTACGTTTTGCCTGCTGATTAAGGCGTTTTGTCTCCACACCATAAATCCTTGCAATATCCTGATCTATAAGTACTTGCTCGCCTCTAACCGTAACTATCAGCTTCTCAATATCATATTGACTGAGCGAGGTATCTTGAGGGGTCTCGCCGTTCGACCTCTGGTTGCTTTCCAGGAAAGAATTTGCGATAACCTCTTCAGGGTGGTCGCATTTTGTGACCACCTTTTTAGGTGCATCCTCTTTATTCTTGGTTTTCTTCGCCATTTCTATGTTAATTTATTCAGAAACCGTAGTTTCTCATATTATTATCTTTAATCAGGTGCAAAGGTAGTGCAAATCGAGCAAAACACCAAAGAAATTAAGATTTATTTGTATTTCCGCAGATGCCGTTTATTGGTGGTATGAGTATGGAAATAATTATAATTGTTAAAATATAAAGAGAATCTTTATTATTCTGATTGATTTTCACTATCTTTGCAGGGTAATTTAAATTAAAACGAATGTATGGTATGAAAATATAAACGAGAAATAGAGTCTAAGAACATCCTTGACTAGACTGAGAAGCAGAATTAGGACCTCTGGAAAGTAACGTCAGTCAGACAAGGCAACGGGTGTTCGCGCTCTCCAATTGGGGCGTGGACCAAAAGGTTGTTGTCTGACGTGGGCCGTCCTAAGCCTTGCTTCCCTCAATCTTCCACGCCCTTCTTTTCAAAACGAAAAGGAGGGCTTTGAAAATCAATATTATAAAATGGTAAAAGAGATTCTTAAAAAACCAATTCCAGATAAAGTACGTGCACTTATAGATTATGCACAAGGAGAAGGGTATTGTGATGATACCCTTAATGATGAAGCCACTCCTGAAGAATTATTAGCAATACTGACACACTGCATCCCCAACATGCCCCATGTCGGAGTTGAGGAATGGCAACGAGAAAAGTTTGATGAGGCATGCAGATATGTATATGATGCCTATCGCAAATTGGTTCCCTTGGATTATTCCAAAATAGGAGGGTGCGTAGCAGAACCTGCAATCGAACTTGACTTGTTTAGGGATGTCCTTGATGTTCCTTTCCCTGGACCAAAACACCCCTCGTTTACATTTATTGATCTGTTTGCAGGTATGGGCGGTTTTCGACTGGCTATGCAGGCTCAAGGTGGAAAGTGCGTTTTCTCGTCAGAATGGAATGCCTATTCTCAGAAAACATATTTTTCTAACTTTGGTGATATGCCTTTTGGTGATATAACCAAAGAGGTGACAAAGTCGTATATCCCTAAAAAGTTCGATGTCCTCTGTGCTGGCTTCCCTTGTCAGCCATTCTCGATAGCAGGCGTTTCCAAGAAAAAGAGCCTAGGCCGCGAGACGGGTTTCAAAGATAAAACTCAAGGTACACTGTTCTTTGATGTTGCTGATATTATTTATCGCCACCGACCCAAAGCTTTCTATCTGGAAAATGTAAAGAATCTGACTTCTCATGACAAGGGTAACACTTTCCGAGTGATTCGTGAAACATTGGAAGAACTGAATTACTCACTCCATTATAAAGTGATGGATGGCCAAACGTATGTACCTCAGCATCGTGAACGTATCATGATTGTTGGCTTCGACAAAGACCTATATCATGGAACGGAAAAGTTTGAGTTTCCTGAACAGCATGAGGCTACTCGAAGTGTCAAAGAAATCCTTGATCCCTATATTGACCCCAAATACACGTTGAGTGATAAGCTTTGGTCATATTTGCAGAACTACGCAGAAAAACATCGTGCCAAAGGTAACGGTTTTGGTTATGGGCTTGTTGACCTCAATGGTATCACGAGAACGCTCAGTGCCCGCTATTATAAAGATGGTTCAGAGATCCTCATTCCTCAAGGCGATGGAAAGAATCCTCGCCGCCTTTCTCCACGAGAATGTGCTCGTCTGATGGGATATCCTGATGATTATTTGATAGATCGTGTTTCAGATGTTCAGGCATACAGACAATGTGGCAACTCTGTTATTGTACCTTTAATAACGGCTGTTTCAGAAAAAATTATAAAATGTATGGAGGCTAAATTATGATAGATGAATATTTGCAAGAAGCGATTCAATTAGTGCATGATTCTGCATTTGCTTATTGTCACTATATTACCCCTAACGACGTTGGTAAGACAGGAGGGCATCAATGTGGATTTACTTTTGCTAAGCCGTGCTACAAGATGTTCTTTGACGAGCCGGGTGAGAAAGGTACAAATAAGGAGGTCTTTGTCAAAATCGATTGGCAGAAAGGTCGTATCACAACTGATAGTCGAGCTATCTATTATGGTGTTGGTACCAGAAATGAATACAGACTGACTAGATTTGGCAAAGGTTTTGAGTTCCTTCGTGAAGACTACATAGGTTGCCTTCAGATTATGACGAAGAATCATGATGGTGAGTATTTTGCCTATGTTTTGTCAAACCAAGACAATATAGAAGATTTTATTGATACTTTCAGTCTTGATGTAACAAAGGGCAATCAGGTAATCGACAAATCTGTCATTATATCTCCAGACCAGAAGCTAAGAGATGATTTCATGACATTTATCGAGAGTCGTATTGATTTCCCCGATACTGTGGAGATGGCTTCTTTTGTACGTAAGTGTGTGATAAACGCAAATAATTATACTAACCAACGAATTTCAGATGAAGCAGATAGAATTATTCTTGAATGGACTGATGCTGAGTATCAATTGTTCAGAGGATTAGAAGAGAAGATTTATCGACCTGTATTCACTAGGCCATTTGATTGTTGTCAAAGTCTTGTAGATTTTTCAAACACCATTCTCAATAGAAGGAAATCAAGGGCAGGAAAATCTCTAGAACATCATTTGGCAGAGATCTTTACGGCTTCTCGTTTGAGATTTGAAGAACAGGTAATAACAGAGAACAATAAAAAACCAGATTTTATTTTCCCTGATGGAGAAAGTTATCATAATATATGGTTCCCTGCAGAAAAGCTAACTATGTTGGGGGCTAAAACCACATGTAAAGACAGGTGGCGCCAAGTTCTTAATGAGGCAAACAAAATTCCTCACAAGCATCTGTTTACTTTGCAACGTGGTGTTACCCGGAATCAATTACAAGAGATGAAAGATGAAAATCTAACTTTGGTTGTTCCTAAAGATAACAAGAATTTGTTCCTTCCTGAATTCCATGATAATATTATGTGTCTTTCTGATTTTATTGTAATGGTTAGAGAACGTCAGGGCTAGTAATTGATACATTAAACAATTTATGGCTCAAAGAAAGATATACGTAGCAAGCAGTTGGCGCAACGAATATTATCCGGGTGTTGTCGCTAAATTGATGGAGGCGGGGCATGATGTGTATGATTTCCGCAATCCTCCTTCAGGCGATCCTGGCTTTAAGTGGAGTTCTATAGACCCTAATTATATTGAATGGAGTCC
>CAJOGK010000036.1 GCA_905234145.1 uncultured Prevotella sp.
GCAAATGGGCACGAGCATTATGAGTATGACGACAATCCTGCCCCATGGGTGCTGAACATAGGCCAGGAGCCGGTAGAACTCTTTGGCGCGGCATCGCACTACCACCAGATGGCCTTCGCCTGTTGGGACGACTGCGTGGCCATCGACTTCTTCCACGGACTGACTGACGGCACCGGTGCCTACAACGTGTTGCGAACGCTGATGTATGAATACTGCCGTCGCCGATACGATGGCAGTCTCAGCAGCGAGGGCATTAGGAAAGTAGGAGAAACAATCGACGAAAGCGAGTGGATAGACCCTGCATCGCTGCCTAAGCCCGAACTGCATGCGCTGCCCGTGCCGCCGCTTCCAAAGGCCCTCAATCTCATCACCGATGCTGTCTGCCCCTTGCGGGAAAGATACGAGGTAATCAACATTCGCGTAGCCGAGCAGCAGCTGATGGACTATGTACGCCGCAACGACACCTCGCCCGCTACGCTGATGTCGCTGCTCATGGCGAGGGCCATCAACCAGTTGCACCCCGACAGTGGGGAGGCGGTGCCCGTGGTTACGATGGGTGCCAACCAGCGGCCTGCCGTCCATGCCCCGCAGGCTTGCCAAAGCATCACGTCGGCGGTGCTTCTGCCACTGACTGACGATATACGTCATGCTGACTTTGAAACGCAACAGACCGCATTCCGTGGTATCACCCTGCTGCAGAACGATACAGACACGATGGCTGCCCGGTTCTGGCAGAGCAAGGAAGGTGCAGATCGTGTGGACCAGCTGCCCACGGTGGCAGCACGTCATGAAGCCATGAAGGGACTGACACAGCGCACCCAGACTATAGGCACCTGTTTCGTCAGCTATGTGGGTAAGGCCAACTTCGGTGCTGCCGAGCATTACATCCGCGAGATGTACACCGAAGTCTATTCCGCCCATGCCCTGGGTGCAGAAATCAGTGCTATAGGCGGTACGTTCTGCATCAGCTTCATGCAACTCTTCACCACTGACGTATATCTCAATGCTTTTCTCAGCGAACTAAAACAGATCGGGTTGGACTACACTGTGCTCGAACGCCGACCCATCAGAGTTGCTTCTGTGGCTGACTATAGGAAATAGCTAATCCTACTTAGCGTCTTTTCTGGGCGCAAAGGGGACTGGAGCCTTTGTGCCCAAGCCTAATTTAGGTTTACTTTGAAAAACACCTCCCCTCCTCCCCTAAATGGGCTGAAATGCCGATGTACAAAGGGCTGAAGGCACGGGAGGTGTGTTTGCAACACCTCCCGTACACCTCCCGTCAAAGCTTGATGTTTATTGCGAGCAATAAGATGCATGAATTGTTTGTAACCATCACCATTTATTATAATAGGTGTGTTTGAGAAAACTGATACTTTAGCGATGCAAAGACTCACGTGTTCTCATTTATAATAATGAGATTCTTACACCAGGAGTATCTGTCAGCCGACCCATTTCAGGCATTGAAGCTACAAGACGAATCTGCTTATGAAACATTTTCAGTAATTTCTTACTGAACCTATCACTACCATTGCGTTCATCATAGAAGGTTAAAATCGCCTCAAGACTTTCAAAGAACAGAGGACTATAACTGATTTCTAAAGCCATTTTGCAAACCTTTCTTTAAAATCAGCCTCTGAGAAGCATTTTCCAATTTCTATCGTTTTGCTGACGTCAGCAAAATGATCTGTTACGCTCATTGAAAGACGGGGAGGAACTAGCGTCCTTTTGACCGTTACATATTCTATTGACACTAATAAATGTAAACACGGAGACTTCTGTTATAACGGAAAAATCCCACTGTCGCAAATTTGTTATTTTATTCTTTTTATCAAGGTTTCTGGCTTCATTCGAGAATCCCAGATGTCCATGAAATGTACAGTATCTTCTGCTTCGTCATAGTAATAAATCAACTTAAAACGACGGTTCATTAGTGTTCTGCGACGATACAAAACAGGTTTGCCTTTCAGAAGCTCCTCTGGTGGATATGCTTCAGGGTAACGGCTCACAGTATCTTCAATAGCCGCAACCTCTGTTTTCCATCTCATCGCTGTAGATTTACCATATTCTAAACTTGCATACCCTACATGATAATCGAGCATCATTGATGCCAAATCGTGCCACTTTATTTTAGCCATGGGTATTTTTTATATAGATGGTTCCACATTTGCTCTGATGTCATCCACTTACTAGGGTCGTTACGGTCTTTCCAAGCCTGGTCAATACGAGCTATAGCTTCCTCTACCGTTTTTGGGCCAAAAATGGGGTAGTGATCCCAATCTAGATCATCAATCTCGTCATGCACTTTGGTTATGCCACCACTATAATTAGTGCTGACAGCAACGATCGGTTCGCCGACTTTATCCACGTGGGTTTCTATATCTTTTATATCCTCGCTCATTACGTAATCATTGTTTAATGGTGCAAATATAGAAAGTTTTTCTGATATCACCAAACTTTTCGAACGCTATTTCAGTTTTACTTGCATATAGACGGCTTGCGATTCGTTATAAATAACAAGGTAAGCGGAAGATGGCAAACCCCTTGCTACCAGAACCTATAGGAATTATTTTGCTGACGTCCGCAAAATGATCAGTGACCTTCATACCAGCATTCTCACAAGCAATTTTTGCTTTGTCAACAATCGCCAGCGCCAGAAAGTTGCGCCATTGAGAGAAGGCGCAATTACTATGTTTGCAAACGCAAAGCCCCATAGCCATTACAACCATACAGCGCATCACTACATGCATCGATTATTTCTCAAAGGGGCGCGAAGGTTCCTGTCCCTTTCGCGCCCTTTCTTATTCGGGGGCGAAGATACGACATTTTGTCGATAATTCCAAATTTAGTTGCATTATTTTTAAATAATGTCAGGCTCACCATCCTTTTCCGAATATGGCCTTTCCTAAGGTCAAGGGCACAACGAGGTCAAAGGCTCGAAAAATCCTCTGATCCCTTTTTTATGTCTCCTGCGTTTGACAAAAATAATAAGGACAGGCAACTATACCCAGATCTGTCCCCATGACTATGACGGAACAATATAATTTGAGGCTAAAAACATAAAACAATCAAGGATATGAAAAGATTCCTCTGACCCTTTCGCGTCCTTCAGAGGCAAACACCTCATTCTTATAAAAAAACAAAAAATTTGCCTCATACCGAACATCGTTTAAGAATAAATTCATATCTTTGCGAAATAAAACTATAGAACAATGATTACACGAGCTAAATGTATAGATATCCTGAGTTCTCATGCTGACGAACTTCGTTCACGGTATGGCATCTCTTCTATGCGCCTTTTGGGCTCTGTTGTCAGCTATAGCCACAAGGAAGGAAACGATGTTGACCTCTTTGTCACGATGCCTTCCAGATTCTTTAAATAATTGTTGAACCCTAAAAAAGATAATGCCTATGGGCTGAGAGAAATATAACAAAGGACATATAGGATGAATATCCGCTTTTGATTCTTGTTCTAGAAATTCGCCAAAATTGAAAGAATCATCAAGAACTGAAGTAGGAGTTCACGCTGAATGGCGTGGGCATTACTCGTTTAAGATGATTGGGCGTTTGGCGATGCCTCTAGAACGTAGACGAAGTACTTGTCCACGTTTTTCTTTTATATTTTATTAATAATAACGATAGAAAACAACAAAAATGAAACAAATCAAAACGAGGTTACTACTTACCTTACTAATGTGTTTTATAGGTATTTCTGCATCTGCCTACGATTTTGAAGTAGATGGGTTATGTTACAATTATAACGAGGGAGTCAATGGCTCTTCTGTTTCATTAACATATAAAAGTCGTACCCCTAATACTTACGGTGGCAATGTGATTATTCCATCAAAAGTCACATTTGACAATCATACATATAATGTTACTGGTATAGGAGAATATACATTTGCAAGTTGCTACTTGACACAGATAGCTATTCCCCCAACCGTTACGAGTATTGGACATCATGCTTTTTCAGATTGTAGTGAATTATATTCCATTACTATTCCTAATAGTGTGACTTCCATAGAATGGGCAACCTTTTATAATTGTACAAGTCTTAGCACTATTACTATCGGGAATTCCGTAAAACACATTGGTGAAAGTGCTTTTGCAAGGTGTAGTTCTTTGTATTCGATTACCCTCGGTAATTCAGTCACTTCCATAGAAGGTTGGGCCTTTGATAATTGCACTAGTCTGAATTCCATTATCATTCCTAATTCAGTAACAACTATAGGGAATAGTGCATTTTCTGGCTGTACAGGACTGTGGTCAGTTACCATCGGAAATTCTATTAAATCTATCGGGAGCTGTGCTTTTGAGGGTTGTCAGGATTTGTCTTCAGTATATATTACTGATATTGCTGCTTGGTGTTCCATAGAGTTCAAAGATGGGCTTTCAAATCCGTTGAGCTATAAAAAAGACAGTCAAACTTGGATATCAGGTAAACCTGTTAATAAAAGCCCCCAACTTTATATCGATGGACAGGAAATTAATTCCCTTGTTATTCCTAATACGGTAACTTCTATTAAAGATTATGCTTTTATCGGCTGTAATTATTTGGTTTCTGTTGACATATCGAATTCTGTAAAGAGCATAGGTAATTATGCTTTTCAAGATTGTTGCAGTTTATCCTCTTTAAATATTCCCGATTTTCTAACATCCATTGGTGATTGTGCTTTTTCCAATTGCTGGAATCTCACTTCTTTGGATCTTCCCAATACCGTAGAGACTATAGGTCATGGTGCTTTTAGTTATTGCGAAAAGATTGCGACTATTAATATCCCCAATTCTGTCACATCGATTGGGGAAAGCGCTTTCTCTGGATGTGAAGCTCTTACTACAATTACGATTCCAAGTTCTGTAAAAACTATTGGACATAACCCTTTTGCTGGTTGTTATAATATAGCTACAATTATGGTGGATGTTGAAAATCCAGCTTATAACTCAGGCAATAATAATAATGTTATTGTTCATACAGAAACTGGGAAGTTAATTGCGGGATGTAAAAACTCAAAGATTACAAATACTATAAAATCCATAGGAGAAAGAGCTTTTCAATCTATCAAAGGTCTAACATCTATTATAATACCTAATTCAGTTACAGAAATTGAGGGATATGCTTTTGCTTGGTGTAGTGATTTAGCTTCAATATCTTTTTCTTCGAGTGTAAAAAGTATTGGAAGAGATGCTTTTGATGGAACTTTATGGTATAAGAATCAATCTGACGGTTTAATATACGCAGGAAATGTCCTTCTTGGATATAAAAACACTTTGCCTACTAATGTAACATTAAGGGAAGGAACTTTAGGTATAGCAGCTTGGGCATTTGAAGGGTGTGGTACTCTACAATCAATTACGCTGCCTAATTCATTAATAACTATTGGTGAACATGCTTTTTTAAACTGTCGGGGGTTACTATCTCTAAATATTTCAAACTCTGTAACCTCAATCGAAGATTATGCGTTTTGGGGTTGTAGTGGTATCACTTCTGTTGACATTCCAAATTCTGTCCAATATTTAGGAAAAGGTGCATTTAGAGAATGTACAGCGTTGTCAACAGTAAGTATTGGAAATTCTATAACAGCTATTGAAAGGTCGACTTTTAGTGGATGCCCATATATAACATCTATTGTTATCCCCAATTCAGTTACATCCATTGGAGACGCAGCATTTTACGGTTGTACATACCTTTCTTCGATAGATATTCCTTCAAGTGTAACAACTATTAATAGCAGCTCTTCTAGGGGAACATTTCATGGAACAGAGTGGTATGAAAATCAGGCAAATGGTTTAGTATATGCAGGAAAGGTGATTTATAAATATAAAGGGGCTATGGCGAATGAAACAGACCTTATAATTGAAGATGGCACATTGGGAGTTGCTGGATCAGCTTTCTATGGAATAAGCGGTCTTGCCTCTGTCACTATTCCTAAATCTGTTGTATTTATTGGAAACTATGCTTTTGAGGAGTGCCGTAATCTTACAGCAGTGACAGTCAGGAATCCAATACCTATTTCTATAGATTCTGGCACTTTCACTAATCGAGCAAATGCCACACTTTTCGTTCCAAAAGGGTGCAAGGCCATCTATGAAACTGCGGATTATTGGAAAGACTATAAGAAGATCGTGGAGTTGGATGAGAGTTCTGTTGTCGACCCCACAGAACTTCACAATACATTGTATTGCAATAGAATAGAAGTACTCGCTGGAACGAAGGTGGTGCTGCCCATTGAACTGACGAACGAAGACGAGGTGAAGCTGTGTCAGTTTGACCTGAGGCTGCCGGATGGTGTGACGGTGGCGACGAAGAGCAACGGGAAATTGGATGCCACGCTTACGGAAAGAGCAGTAAACCACAGCGTCACTAGTAAGCAGCTTACCAATGGTGACTTCAGATTTGTTATTTCATCTTTGGATAATGACTCGTTCGAAGGCAATAACGGAACACTTATGGAGATTACTATCGACATACCTGCTACGATGGAAGCTGGCGAATATACTATAAAGGTGCTCAATGCAGAACTGAGTGTTCCCAATGGCAATGATCTGAAAGTGGTGAAGCCAGAAGACACAGAGTCAAAGTTGACAGTTAAAGACTATACACCTGGCGATGTGAATAACGATGGGACGGTAAGCGTGACGGATGTGGGCTGTGCCATCAATTATATCTTGGAGCAGGTACCTTCGGTATTTAACTTCGATGCTGCCGACATGAATGGCGATAAAAGCGTGTCCGTAACGGATGTAGGAATGATAATCAACCTCATTCTCAACGAGGGGGCAACCAGTCGCCAAATGCAACAGCAGGGAACAGAGGAGGCTTATCTTTCTTTAATGCCTACAGATGGAGGTTATGAGTTACAACTAGAAAATAAGACGGCATTTATTGCCATTCAGTTCGATGTACGGTTAACTGATGGTACTACTATTAACGACATTCAATTGACAGACAACAATCACATATTGACCTATCGTAAATTGAACAATGGTTCTTATCGCGTGCTGTGCTATTCGCCAACAAACAGCGTCTTTACAGGTAATGAATCCAACCTCCTCAAATTGTCGACGACAGGTGATGTGACTGTCAGTGAGGCTCATCTCACCACGGCTAGATTTAAAGAGTTATCCTCTGTTGTCAATGTTGGAACGACAAATGGTATCTACAGCTTGAATAAAGGGCTACAGGTAAGTATTCAAGATGGCTCACTTAAAATAACTTCTGACAGAGAGACCACATTAAAACTCAATTCTTTGGATGGAAGACTCTATCGGAATCTTAAGATTGACCGTGGTGTGAATACCTTCAGCGGTCTTCGCTCAGGAATATATCTGATAGGTAATCGTAAAGTTATACTGCGATGAAAATGAAACGAATAATAGTACTTGGGCTGTGGCTCGCTTGTGTAGGCATCGCTCATGCTGTCGACATCCTTAAAGTAAAGGATGTACAGATAACGTCTGGAGAAAGCGTAACTTTAAGTGTCGAACTTAGCAACGAGACTAAAAACTTCATGGGTTGGCAATGTGACATTTCTCTGCCAGAAGGCCTAACACTGGAACTGAAGGCAAATGGTAAGCCTGCTGCTAAACTTGGAGAACGTTTTGCGGAAACAGAATCAAGCAGATTGGCTAGCGGTGACTACCGTTTCATTGCTACATCAATGGATGGCGAATCAATTCCTGGTACAAGCGGTATACTATTCTCTGTAACATTAAAAGCAGACGCATCACTGGCTTTTGGCACTAAATTGACGGGCATAGTAAAGAATATAGAGTTCAATACACAGGATAACCAAAAGATAGCTTTCGATAACGTGTCCTTCATTATAACGACCCCTAGTGACGAAAATCATAATGATGGTGAAGGGTTACAAATACCCGATGTGAATATTACTGCAAGCGAAAGTCACCCCATAAACATACTGTTGAACAATAGTGCAACAAATCTCATGGGCTGGCAATGTGACATTTCTCTGCCAGAAGGCCTAACACTGGAACTGAAGGCAAATGGTAAGCCTGCTGCTAAACTTGGAGAACGTTTTGCGGAAACAGAATCATCAAGCAGATTGGCAAGCGGTGACTACCGTTTCATTGCCACGTCAATGGATGGCGAATCAATTCCTGGTACAAGCGGTACTCTATTCTCTGTAACGTTAATAGCAGACGCATCACTGGCTGCTGGCACTAAATTGACGGGCATAGTAAAGAATATAGAGTTCAATACACAGGATAACCAAAAGATAACCTTCGACAACGTGACTTTCACCATTTATATTGTAAATACAGTAGCTAAAGTGGGTGACGTCAATGGTGACGGTAATATAAACATTGCCGATGCTGTGTGTATCGTAAACTATGTGGTGGGCAAGCCTAATACGGCATTCAATGAGGCTGCTTCCGACGTGAACGACGACGGCAAAGTGACTTTAGCTGATGCTGTGGAAGTTATAAAAATCTGTATAGGTGAACCGTAGGGCGCAAAAGAGGAACCTTTGCGCCCCAAGATTCTTATCAGATAAGTGTTTTGTTATCTTTTACCAAGCGACGTTCAACCATTTTGACATCTTCAGCAGGGGGCAATTGCTCTGGATATATATCTCTACTAACCAGCATATCACGAACAGCCGTATTGTTATCGATATCACGCTGATCACCTTTTCCAATTTCTATCGTTTTGCTGACGTCAACAAAATGATCAGCGGCTTCCATGCCGGCTTTCTCACAGCAATTTTTGCTTTGTCAACATTCATTTAAGATTCTCAATGAAAAGTAACTAATCGCACTTCAATTCGTACCTTTTTAGTTAGTAAAACGTAATGAAATGATGGGAGAATAGTAATGAATTGCAGAATATATAGCACAAAATGAAAAATAAAAAATATCAGAAATCTTAAAATCTAATGACATTCGGCATAAAACAATAGTTATCCTCCTTATTATCAAAGCTTTAATTACATTTCGATATGACATATATCCGACATTATTCTGACATACACCCGACATAAATCCGACATAAATCCGACATAGAAAGCGTCGATACGGGAGGTAGCGCATTCAGAGATACGCTATCGAATGCTTTCTCCTTAATGGTCGTTACTGAATTCTCTAGAGAATTTAATAACGCACTAGGACATCGAAAGAAGAGACCCTAAGGCTCGCTTCGAAATTCTCTAGAGAATTCAACAGCGACTCAAGGGCTGAAAGTGTACGAGAAGCAGGTAATGATTATGCGAGCTAAGGGGTAGACCATTAAAAGTATGTCAGATGAATGTCGGATATATGTCGGGTAAATGTCGAATGACGAAGTTCTATAATGAATGTAAATAGCTGATAATAAATTGTTTATCTATAATCAAATGTCGGATGTCATTAGATTTTGATATTTTTCTGTGAAATTTATTTTGCAGTTTGCGATATTTTTACTACCTTTGCCAACCGTTTAAAACAACAAATTAAGAAATACAAGCATGAAAGTAACCATTATCAAAACCAAAGGTAAAAAGGAGATCATTACTCGCCACAGCCTTGAAGATGTGGCATTGTATATCGAAAAAGGATGGCGTAAACACACCGTTACTGAACTTCGAGAGATGTACAACCTGATACTGAAGGAACGTCAGCCAGACGGTCAGATACTCACGAACTGGGAAGGGGGCATCAAGCTCGAAAGGCTCTGTTTCGCTCAGGAGTTCGATAAGTATAAGGACCAGCATCGCATTCTTGGCTACAACGGACTGGTTGTGGTCGAGGTGAACAATCTGCCTACATACGAGAAGGCGGTGGAAGTAAGGGAGCAGGCCAAGAAAATGCCAGAGACGAGCATCGGGAAAAAGCGTAAAGATTATATGTAGAGGAGCGCTTTTTGGCGATGAAGGCTTGCCTAACGAAGAAAGCGACATTTTGCAGTTCCATCGTAATCTGTATCAGACGGCTCGCAGGGCCTATATGAATCAGTTTGGCTTCGAGATAGAGTATCTGGAGCCCCGCCTCGACAGGACGGTGTATGTGAGTGCCGACCCTGAGATGGGCTTTAATCCCAATGCCCGTCCGTTTTATGCCGACACGCAGAAGCACACTGAGCCTCAGCCAGTTAGAATCTCCAGAGAGAGCGACCGTTTGATGCCAGGACGCACCATCAAGCGCACCTATCGCTTGGAGTGGCTTTTCATCATAGATACCACTTTGGGGCACTATTTCGAGATGCCCGATGAAGAGCGCCTCGAAAAACTGTTGATGATTATCGCCACCCGATGTCTGAATCAGGGCATTCCCTTGGCTTTCGCACAAGGCATGACGATGGAACACCCTGCCCTCAACTCCGATGAACTCTTGCTGAAGAAAACTTTCGAGGCCGTCTATGCTGTCACACTTCAGGAGGACTACATGAAGAAGCACAAGATCAAGCCCCTTCAGAGCATCCCCAAAGACACGCTGCAGATGATGAAGACGGAGATCTTCCTCAACGAGAACTACGAGATGCGCAAGAACTTAATGACGGGCGTGGCCGAGTATCGCGAGAAATACTCTGACGATCAGAGCTTTAAGCCTCTGACGGAGGAGGTGCGCAACGATATGACGATGCGAGCAACGGAGCTGGGACTGAAATCGTGGGACAGGGACGTAAACCGCTTTATCGACTCCACCCGCATTGAGCAATACGACCCCATCAACACCTGGCTCGACAAATTGCCTGCTTGGGATGGTCATGACTATATCCAAGAGCTCGCTGAGCGAGTACCCACAGACCAGCCCCACTGGCCTATGTATCTGAAAATGTGGCTGATAGGTATGGTAGCCCAGTGGCGAGAGAGCGACAAGCAATTGACGGGTAATGCGCTGACGCCACTCCTGATTGGTCGTCAGGGTTGCGGAAAAACCCGTTTCTGCAAGATTATCCTGCCCCCAGAACTACGAGAGTATTACAACGACAAGATCAACTTCAAGAACGAGTTCGACCTGAACATCGCCCTTACGATGTTTGCGATGATCAACATCGATGAGTTCGACAAGACCACAGCCTCGCAGCAAATCGTGCTGAAGTATCTGTTGTCATCGGCAGAAGTGAAGTTCCGTCCGCCATACGGCAAGACCATCAAGCAGTTCCGTCGCTACACCTCTTTTATAGGTACCACCAACCAGCAGAAGCCCCTCGTTGACCCCACGGGAAGTCGCCGTTTCGTCTGCGTGGGTGTAAAGGGCAACATCGATTTCGAGGACAATCTGCATCACCATCAGCTTTTTGCCCAGGCTCTATACCTATTTAATAAAGGTGAGCGGTATTGGCTGAACAACGAGGAAATCGCCACGCTGATTAAGGAGAACGAGCCTTATCAGAAACTAAACGATTTGGTGGAGATGATTGGCGAGACCTTCCGCAAGCCAAAGGCTGGCGAGGGGAAGTGGTGGACTCTCAAAGAGATAAACGAACTGCTGACCAACAGGTACGCCAATTACGACCCAAAGACCACTTACGTGAAACTGGGCAAGGCCCTGAGCGACCAGAGTTTCGACTTTGAGAGCGATCGCAAAACCTCTGGGCACATCTATAAACTAGAAGAAAGATAATAAAAAGAGGGTGTGTGTTAAGCGCATCCTCTATTTTCTCTTATGCTTGTCGAATTTGTGAAGGAAATAGTTGAAAGCCTCGAGGCCTACGAGCACGAGGAGCGTAGAGGCGATGGCAAGTTTGTACATACCACCTCCGCAGGCAAGACCGATGGCTGCTACAACCCAGACACCAGCAGCCGTGGTAAGACCCCTTACCACATTCTCGCTCTTATGGAAGATAATCGTGCCTGCACCGATGAAACCGATACCAGAAACGACCTGAGCTGCAACTCGCGATACATCAAGACGATGGCCAGGGAGCATGACAGCATCTTCGAAGCCATAGGCAGATACGATCATAAACAATGCGGAGCCCAATGCCACCAGGAAATGTGTACGGAAACCAGCTTCCTTCGCACGGTACTCGCGCTCCAAACCTATCGCACCACCCAATAAGGCTGCCACGAAAATACGCAATATAAAATCAAGTTCCATCTCCATCATTCTTTTTGTTTAAGTATTTTGCGATAGCAGCGATGCCTTCTGCAGGGGTACGACTCCAGATATTGCCATTGCGAGAGTACACCCTCGTTGGTTTCCATCTGTGGCCCAGTAATAGCCCACTCGAAGCCATACGCCTGGAACTGACGAATGAGATCGTCGAAAATCAGGGCATTGGCACCCTTGGGGCGATATTCAGGCAAAACACCGATGAGCAACAAGTCGACAATGGGCGTCTTGTGCCACTTCAGTATCTTCAGCAGATGCCACCAACCAAAGGGCAGGAAACGACCATCTCTCGTTTTCTGCAAGGCGCGCGAGAAAGAAGGGAAGGTAATACCAAAGCCCACCATCTTATCGCCATCCATAATGGCCGTAACAAGATTCAGGTCTGCTATCTTAATATAGTCATTTACCAGTCTATTCACCTGACTATCAGAAAGTTCAGAGAAGCCATACAGGTCTTTATAAGTAGCATTCAGCAAGCGGAACACCTCATGGCCTAAGCCCTGCTTTATGAGTTCATCACGGGTAAACTTATGCACTCGGAGCCCATAGCGCTTAGCCACCATCTGGGTAACCTTTGAAAACTTCTCGGGCACCTTCTCGGGCACCTTTACCTTATATTCCAGATAGTCGTTGTCTTTATTGAAACCCAGTTGCTCGATATGCTTCTGATAGTAGGGATAGTTGTAGTTGACGTACATAGTAGAAAGTTCATCGAAACCCTCGATCAGCAAGCCCTCGCGATCGGTATCGATAAAGCCCAATGGACCAGCGATTTCAGTCATACCCTTCGCCACACCCCAATCCTCGACTGCTTTCAGCAAGGCTTTCGGAACTTCTGGATCGTCGATAAAGTCGAACCATCCGAAACGCACCTGATGGCAATTCCATCGCTCATTGGCCCGACGGTTGATGATGGCAGCTACACGGCCTACAATCTCATTATCCTTATAAGCCAGGAAATACTCGGCCTCACAGCACTCGAACGACGGATTCTTGTCGCGGCGGAGCGTAGCCATCTCATCGCTATAAAGATAAGGCACGGCAAACTGGTTGCCGCGGTACAGGTCGTAGTAAAACTGTATAAAGGCCTGCAGCTCTTTTCGGGTATTAACTTTCCTAATCTTGATCATTTCTGCTTATCGTGCTTGCAAAGGTATGAAGAATTCTCGAAACCTCCAAATATTCGCCTGAAAAATTTTAATTGGGTTTTATAGCGCCTCAATATACTCATAGAGTTTCTTATAAAAAGGATGGCGCGTCATGGTGGAAGCATCGCCCAGGATGATGATTTTCATGCGTGCCCTGGTAATGGCCACATTCATACGGCGCAGGTCGCGAAGGAAGCCTATCTGTCCCTCGTCATTGGCACGCACAAGCGAAATCATAACCACATCGCGCTCCTGACCCTGAAAGCCGTCAACCGTATTCACCGATATCAAACTGCGATAGGGCTTGAAGAACTCTTTCTGCTTAATCTGGCGACGGAGATACTGTACCTGGGCACGATAGGGCGAGATGATACCCACATCGATTCGCTCATCGAGCACACGCTCCTTACCTATCTTATTAAAGTAGTTTTCGAGGGCAAGCAAGGTAAGTTCGGCCTCAGCCTTATTGATGCGGCCAAAACTCTCGCCTACAAACTCCTCTTTAAAAAGGTCAGCCTCCACCCCATCAAACTGACTGGTATCGATCCACGTCATAGGGATATCGAAATCGAGGATACTACGATTTCTCACCTCTGGGGCACTCTCTACCTGATTATTGTAGAACCAATCGGAAGAGAAACGCATAATCTCCTCGTTCATGCGATATTGCATCTTGAGCAAGGTGACTACCTCGGGCTTGTTTTCTACAATACGCTCCATCAGTGTTTTGCCAAGGCCAGCTTTGAGGGCCGCAAAACTCTTTACGGTAGGTGGCAACTGACAATGATCGCCAGCAAGAATCACCCTCGATACACGTCGCATAGGTATCCAGCATGCAGCCTCCAAGGCCTGAGCAGCCTCATCTATAAATAAGGTGCCAAACTTCTGACCATCCAACAAACGATTGGCAGAACCTACGAGTGTAGAGGCTATCACACGCGCTTCACCAAACAATTGGGCATTGATACGAAGCTCCAACTCAGTAGCACGCTCCTTCAGGCGCTCCAACTTCTGGTGATAGCTGTCGCCCCTGTGCTTTTTCTGTGATCTTAGCTCACGAATGGCTTTACGGATAGCCCACAGCTGGTCGTAATCGGGATGAGCTTCAAAACGTCGTTCGTACGTAAATGAAAGCATCTTATCGTTTACTCGGGTGGGATTGCCGATTCTCAGCACGTTCACACCTCTGTCTACGAGCTTTTCTGAAATCCAGTCTACGGCCATATTGCTTTGAGCACAAACCAAGACTTGGTTTTCGCGACGAAGCGTTTCGTAGATAGTCTCTACAAGTGTTGTGGTTTTTCCTGTACCTGGAGGCCCATGCACAATGGCCACATCTTTGGCACGTAACACCTTATTCACGGCATCCTCCTGTGTGCGATTCAAATAAGGGAAATGCATGGATGAGAACGAGAACGTCTCGGCCTTCTGGTTTGAATAGAACAAATCGCGCAGATAGCCCAAGCGGCCTTTAGCCCTGATGACACGATCCAAGGCATCGAACATCATCTTGTAGCTCGTCTCATCGAAAAACAGCTGAATACCAACCATTTCAGCGCTCGTGACATCAATCAGCTGGCCATTATCTGGCACAGATACCACCATGCGATCGCCATCAACATAACTGACCGTTGCCGTAAAGTTGAAATAGTGAATTTGGTCTTTATCGTCGATACGGAAGAAAACGACTGGTCGCCCGAATTCGAAGTTATGTTCTATCTCGTCTTCATCGCCCTGACGAAACACTTCCACCACAAGCTGATTCAATGAATTATAATAACTTTTTCCCATTTTGACAGGATACCAGGCATCACCACGTTTAACCTTTCGTTTCAGTCCCATTTCCTCTGACTGCTTACGAAAAGCCTCTTTTTCAGCCTGATACTCCAACTGGAGCAAAAGCCGCTGTTGTTGAAGCGCCATCACTGGCGAAGATTGCATATTTCCCATAAATCGGTTGCAAAGATACTTCATTTTTCAGACAAATGAACAAAAGAAACAAAAAAATTATGTACTTATGTTCTTATGTCTAGAATTATATATAACTTTGCAGCCGAAATGAAGCAAGTATTATTAATTAACGATGTCGTAGGATACGGAAAAGTGGGTATGGGTGCCATGTTGCCCATCCTCTCTTATCTGGGCATTCCTACCTATAGTCTGCCTACGGCCTTAGTGTCGAACACGCTCGACTATGGGAAATTCAACATTCAAGACACGACAGATTATATCCGAGGTACACTGCCTGTATGGAAAGAACTCGGTTTTGGATTCGATGCCGTCTGCACAGGACTGATGTTCAGCGACGAGCAAGCCAATCTTGTGGCCAATTATTGTCGCGAGCAGGGCAATCAAGGTACCATCGTATTTGTAGACCCTATTCTGGGTGATGGAGGCCGGCTTTACAATGGCATGACCAATCGCCAAGTGGAACTGATGCGCGAGATGGTATCGGTAGCCCATCTTACCTTTCCTAATTATACGGAAGCATGTTATCTTACCAACACCTCTATTAATATGGAGGGTATCACTTGGGATGAAGCGCAAGCGTTGCTCAGGAAATTGTGCCAGATAGGTTGCAAGTCAGCACTGATTACCAGTTGTAAAATCGATGGCAAGAACGCAGTTGCAGGCTACAACCACTTCGATGGGAACTTCTTCCATCTGGAATATCACGAGATACCTGGCCTTTTTCATGGCACTGGCGATATCTTCTCAGCGGTACTCATCGGCCATCTGCTGAATGGCGAGTCGCTGAAGAGCTCCACACGTACAGCAATGGACACGGTATTCAAGATGATTGAGCGCTATAAAGATACTGATGATAAGAACCGTGGCATACCAGTAGAGAAATGTCTCGACTTGCTATAGACAGATCGCAAAAGCCGGAGCACCTTGTAAAGAAGTGGTCCGGCTTTTACGATTTAATAAATATAATGCACAGATGGCGTTTTCTCAACGCGTTCTATTATTAGAACTGACGAACAGCGAAATAAGGTACTAATTCAGGTTAAATAATGTTAATTCACCCGTTTTCCCCTCAAACTTTACCTCCGGAGCGGTTTACATACCCCTTCGACTATGAGCCTCATCCGCTTTGCATACAAGCAGCAGAGGTGGTAAAACAAGAGATTCAGCGTATCAATCCGAGTGAGGGGAAGATGTTTGGGGTACTGATTGTGAAGCAAGGAGAAGGCTTGGCATTCCTGGCAGCTTACTCTGGTTTGCTGGAGGGCAGGAATGATTGGGATTACTTTGTGCCACCCGTATTCGATGCCCAACAGCCTGATGGCCATTTCAAACAGACAGAACGGGAAATATCCGCCAAAGGCGGTGACAAACAGATGTCACAAGCGCTTCAAACATGGCTTTTCCACCAATACCAGCTACTGAACGCAAAAGGCGAGACAAAAGACCTCATAGACATCTGGCAGGATTATCATTGTTCACCAAAGATTCAGCAGAAATTCCCTTTACCCCCAGGCGGAACAGGCGACTGCTGTGCACCCAAATTGCTGCAATATGCCTATAGCCACGATTTGAAGCCTGTTTGTATGGCTGAATTCTGGTGGGGGCCATCGCCAAAGAGCGAGATTCGTCATCATGGTCAGTTTTATCCTGCCTGCAGAGGGAAATGCTTACCTATTCTCACCTGGATGTTACAGGGTTTGGAGGTAGACCCCATTCCTCAGAAAGAAGGCATCAACGTTCAATCGCTGGAGGTCATCTATGAAGACGAGACCCTCGCTGTTATCAACAAACCCTCTGGACTACTAAGCGTTCCAGGAAAGGATGAAGATTACTCTGTAGCCTTATTGGCAAAAGCGAAATGGCCTGGTTCCATACCCGTACACCGACTGGATATGGGCACGTCAGGGCTTCTGATTATTGCCAAGACCAAAGAGGCCTATCAGCATTTACAAGAGCAGTTTGTAAAGCACACGGTGGAAAAGCGCTATATCGCCGTGGTAAAAGGCCAAGTCAAGGAGTCAGAAGGCAGAATCGACTTGCCATTACGTTTTGACCCTATGAATCGACCTCGCCAAATTGTAGACTATCAACACGGCAAGTCGGCTGTTACAGAATATAAGGTGTTAGATACATCACAAAAGGAGCATGAGGCTGTTTCATTATTAGCCCTCTACCCCCATACAGGTCGCACTCACCAATTAAGAATGCACTGTGCCCATGAAGACGGCTTAGGCTGTCCTATCCTGGGCGATGAACTCTATGGGCAGAAAGATTATCCTCGCCTTTGTTTACATTGCGACCAGATATCATTCACCCACCCACTGACGGATGAGCGGATGCACTTCGAACTGCCCAATCCCTTTGCCGACATCTTTTACTAAAAATTAGCAAACTAGTCGAAAAAACAATGAAAATATGTCGTTTATTAAAATAAATTTAATAAATTTGCAGTCAAAAAGCAAAGGAAAAATGAAGAAAATCAGATTAATACTTACAATCTTGCTAGGCGTCATGGTTCTCAGCATTAATGCCCAAGGCCTTACCAAAGGCGTTTCCAAGGAACTTGCCGAGCAACGTAAAGCGAACATAAGTAATGTCATTTACGATTTGACATTCAACATTCCAGCTAATCTCAACGAGAAAATTACGGGTAAGAACATCATCACCTTCGATTTGAAGGAGAAGAAAGATGTCGTACTCGACTTTTTAGGAGACTTTAGCGGAACTGCATACGTCCTCGTAGGCAAACGAGGAAAGCGCAAGGCTGTTCAGTGTACCTATAAGAATGAGCACATCGTGATACCTTCGAGGATGCTAGATGAAGGCACCAATAAGGTTGAGCTGAGTTTTACCAGTCTTGACAAGGCCCTGAATCGTCATCAGGACTATATGTACTCGCTCTTCGTGCCTGATCATGCACGTTCCTGTTACCCATGCTTCGATCAGCCCGATTTGAGAGCCAGATACCTGACATATATCCATGCCCCAAAGGGTTGGAAGACGATGGTAAGCGATGGTTGCTGTCCACTACCCACCTACCTGTATTCATTTGCAGCAGGAAACTTCTTTGAAAAGACAGCCACCCGCGATGGCAGAGAGATGCGTGCCCTGTATCGCGAGACTGACCCCGAGAAGGTGGCCCAACTCGACAAGGTGTTCGACGAGGCTGCTCAAGATTTGCAATGGATGGAAGGCTACACAGGAATAGCCAATCCTTTTGCCGACAAGTTTGGTATTCTCATTCTTCCCGGTTATCAGTTCGGAGGTATGGAGCACCCAGGTGCCATCCAGTTCAGCGATCGCCGTATCTTCCTCGACAAGAATGCGACAAAGGAAGATCTGCTGAGCCGTTCAGAAATCATCGCCCACGAAATAGCACACCTTTGGTTTGGCGATCTGGTTTCACTGAAATGGTTTGAGGACGTATGGACCAAGGAGGTTTTTGCAGGTTTCATGGCTGAGAAGATTACACGTAGACAGTATAGTAAGGTTGACCACAACCTGAACTTCATAAAGACTTACATGGCGGATGCGATTGCCATCGATCGCACAGAGGGAACCCACCCCATTGCCCAGCAACTCAGCAATCTGGATCACGCCAGTCTGCTTTACGACAATATCATCTATGATAAAGCCCCTGTGATGATGTGCATGTTGGAGGATCTGATGGAAGCCCCAGTACTTCAGCGTGGCTTACAGGCGTTCTTAGCCGACCATGCCTATGGTAATGCCTCATGGGATGAACTCGTGGAAACACTCGATAAGGAAGCACCTACCGTTGGCGTACGTCAGTTCAGCGATGTATGGGTAAAGCAAAAGGGTATGCCGAATATTCACGTTACTTATCAGAACGACAAAGTGATTGTATCGCAGACCGATCCTTACGGACGTGGTTTGGTATGGCGCCAGAAGTTCCAGATAAAGTTGATCTACGACCTCGGCACCAGTCGCACGCTGACCGTAGATATGGACAAACCTACCGTATCGTTCAAGATCGTTAAAGCGCCCGACTATATCATCCCCAACTACGACGGACGTGGCTACGGCAACTTCACTGTTGACGATAATTACGCCAAGAAATTGCCCTTGCGCCTAATCACCACACGCAACGACCTGAACCGTCAATGTTTGTTGCAGACCATCCACGACAACTACCTGATGGGCAATATAACACCTTCGTATTTCGGAGAATTGTATCGTATGATGATAAAGGAGAAGAATCCGCTCATCATGTCAACAGCTATCGACCACATGTTTAAGATTGCCAGCGATATGACCATCGAACAGCGCAAAACATTGGAGCTCTGTATGATGGACCTGTTGGGCGAGAACCGTTCCAAGGAGTGTCGCCTGCTGATAATCCGCAAATTGGCTGCTAATGCTATCTCAAAAGAGGTACTTGATAAGATCGCCAAGATTCTGTCTGCCCACAACGATCCACTCTTCAATGAACATGACTATATGGACATGGCCTACCGTCTGGCCATCGTGCGCCCAGACCAGCGTCAGGACATCCTGAGCAAGGAGCGTGCACATCTGAAGACAGAAGAATTGCGCAATGAGTTCGACTATGTAAGTCAGGCTTGTAATCCCAATGCCGAGGCTCGCACCAAGGTATTCAACAACCTGCTGAAGCCCGAGAATCGTAAGTATGAGCCATGGGCGCTCCACTTGTTGCGTCTGCTAAACTCAGATGTTTATGAGCCACAGAGCAACGATTATATTGCAGCAAGTATAAAGTCGCTGCCTTATATCCAGCAAACCAGCGATATCTTCTTCCCTGGCAACTGGATGAAAGCATTGCTCAGCGGCCATAAGAGCAAGGAGGCAAGTTGGATCGTTGAGAACACCTTGAAGTCAGAGTCTGGTCTTTCTGAGAACCTGAGAAACAAGGTGCTCGAGGCCGCATGGGTACTGATGAAGCAGAAGCCTTATGTAGAAAAGGCCAAGCCAGTCGTCGTGAAAAAAGCAAATAAATCTACAAAGAAATAAAGAAAAACAGATTAGTAATTAGTATGATACGTTTCTTTCAGACCCCACAAAAGACGGTGATTGCAACAGAGATCAATCACCCACTGAACGAACAGGAAATTAAGGAATTAAATTGGCTCTATGGCGAGGCCACACTGCTTGATGCCGAGCAGTTGGAGGGTTTCTTCGTAGGACCACGTCGCGAAATGGTAACCCCATGGTCAACCAATGCTGTAGAGATTACACAAAACATGGGATTACAGGGCATTAGCCGAATCGAAGAGTATTTCCCAGTAGAGAGTAAAGATGCGGAGCACGATGAGATGCTGCAACGTATGTATAATGGTTTGAACCAGAATATCTTTACGATCAACATCCAGCCAGAGCCTATCAAATACGTAGACAACCTGGAAGTGTACAACGAACAGGAAGGACTGGCTTTGAGTCCTGAAGAGATTGAGTACCTGCATGGATTGGAGAAGCAGAACGGTCGCCCATTGACGGATTCTGAAATCTTCGGCTTCGCACAGATCAACTCTGAGCACTGTCGCCATAAGATTTTCGGTGGAACCTTCATCATCGACGGCAAGGAGATGGAATCGAGCCTCTTTGCGATGATTAAGAAGACCACGCAGGAGAACCCCAATAAGATTCTTTCTGCCTATAAAGATAATGTGGCTTTTGCACAGGGACCAGTAGTTGAGCAATTTGCGCCAAAGGATCAGAGTACAAGTGACTGGTTCCGTATCAAGGATATCGAGAGTGTTATCTCGCTGAAGGCTGAGACGCACAACTTCCCCACAACCGTAGAGCCATTCAACGGTGCAGCTACAGGTACTGGTGGTGAAATTCGTGACCGTATGGGTGGTGGCGTCGGTTCTTGGCCGATTGCTGGTACAGCTGTTTATATGACGGCTTATCCTCGTTTGACTGATGATGAAAAGGTAGCTCGCGATTGGGAAGATATTCTGCCCGTTCGCCAGTGGTTGTATCAGACACCTGAACAGATTCTGATCAAGGCTTCGAATGGTGCTTCTGACTTCGGAAACAAGTTCGGTCAGCCACTGATTTGTGGTTCTGTACTCACTTTTGAGCATCAAGAGCCAAATGATACCAAGTATGCTTATGATAAGGTGATTATGCTCGCTGGTGGTGTTGGTTACGGCACCAAACGCGACTGTCTGAAGAAAGAACCTCAGAAGGGTAATAAGGTTGTAGTAGTTGGTGGTGATAACTACCGCATCGGACTCGGTGGCGGTTCTGTATCATCAGTTGATACGGGTCGCTATAGCAATGGTATCGAGCTGAATGCTGTTCAGCGTGCCAACCCAGAGATGCAGAAGCGTGCCTACAATTTGGTGCGTGCCCTATGCGAGGAGGATGTAAACCCCGTTGTGTCTATCCACGACCATGGATCTGCTGGTCACCTCAACTGTCTGTCAGAGCTTGTTGAGGAGTGCGGTGGTGAAATCGATATGACCAAGTTGCCTATCGGTGATAAGACGCTTTCAAGTAAGGAAATCATCGCTAACGAGAGTCAGGAGCGTATGGGCTTGCTCATCGACGAGAAGCATATTGAGCACGTTAGAAAGATTGCTGAACGTGAGCGTGCTCCACTATATGTAGTAGGTGAGACTACTGGTGATGCCCACTTCTCATTCAAGCAGGGCGATGGTGTGAAGCCATTCGATCTGGATGTGGCTCAGATGTTTGGTCACTCGCCAAAGACCATCATGAAGGATAATACAGTAGAGCGCCACTACGCTGACGTCACTTATTCTCAGGATAAGATTGATGAGTACCTCGACCGTGTGCTGCAACTTGAGGCTGTGGCTTGTAAGGACTGGTTGACTAACAAGGTAGACCGCTCTGTAACAGGAAAGATTGCCCGTCAGCAGTGTCAGGGTGAAATCCAGTTGCCTCTGAGCGACTGTGGTGTTGTTGCTCTCGACTATCGTGGTGAAAAAGGTATCGCTACTGCCCTCGGACATGCACCACAGGCTGGTTTGGCTAATCCCGCTGCAGGTTCTGTGCTTTCTGTAGCCGAGGCTCTTACCAATATTGTTTGGGCTCCACTCGCTGAGGGTATGGATTCGCTCTCACTCTCTGCTAACTGGATGTGGCCTTGTCGCTCTCAGGAGGGTGAGGATGCCCGTCTATATGCTGGTGTGAAGGCGCTGAGCGATTTCTGCTGCGACCTGCATATCAACGTACCAACCGGTAAAGACTCGCTTTCTTTGAGTCAGCAGTATCCCAATGGCGAGAAGATTATTTCTCCAGGAACAGTCATCGTATCTGCTGGTGGTGAGGTAAGCGACATCAAGAAGGTGGTATCGCCTGTATTGGTTAACGATAAGAATGCATCGCTCTATCATATCGACTTCAGTTTCGACGAACAGCGCCTTGGTGGTTCTGCCTTCGCCCAGAGCTTAGGTAAGGTAGGCGACGATGTGCCTACTGTTAAGAACGCTGAGTACTTTGCCGATGCCTTTATGGCTATCCAGCAAATGATTGAAAAGGGCTGGATTATGGCTGGTCACGATATCTCTGCTGGTGGTCTCATCACTACCTTATTAGAAATGTGTTTCGCCAATACCAAGGGCGGTATGCATATCAACCTGCACGACATCTGCAAGGATGGCGACGTTGTGAAGGCTTTGTTTGCAGAGAACCCAGGCGTAGTAATCGAGGTAAGCGATGAACATAAGGAAGAGTTCAAGGAGTTCATGGAGGAGCAGGGCGTTGGCTATGCTAAGATTGGTTATCCTGTAGAGGATAGTCGTGTCATTGAGGTTGTCTCACCTCTAACCTCTAACCCCTCACCTCTAAAATTTGATATCGATTCACTCCGTGACACATGGTATAAGACATCATACCTCCTCGACCGCAAGCAGAGCTTCAATGGTAAGGCCAAGGAGCGCTTCGAGAACTATAAGAAGCAGCCTATCGAGATGCAGTTCCCCAAGGACTTCAAAGGCACGCTCGCACAATATGGTATCTCTGCTGATCGTCGTCAGCCCTCTGGCATCAAGGCTGCCATCATCCGTGAGAAGGGAACCAACGGTGAGCGTGAGATGGCTTACTGCCTGTACTTAGCTGGTTTCGACGTGAAGGACGTCATGATGACTGACTTGATTTCTGGTCGTGAAACCCTTGAGGATATCAACATGATTGTTTTCTGCGGTGGTTTCTCTAACTCCGACGTACTTGGCTCGGCTAAGGGTTGGGCTGGTGCCTTCCTCTTCAATCCGAAGGCTAAGGAGGCGCTCGATAAGTTCTATGCTCGCGAGGACACCCTCTCACTGGGTATCTGTAACGGTTGCCAGCTGATGGTAGAACTAGGCCTCACAGGTGCGAAGGGTGCTAAGATGTTGCATAACGACTCTCACAAATTCGAGAGCGAGTTTATCTCTCTGAGCATTCCTCAGAACAACAGTGTGATGTTTGGTTCGCTGAGTGGATCCAAGTTAGGCCTTTGGGTTGCTCATGGCGAGGGTAAGTTCCATCTGCCAGAAGCTGAGAGTGCCTACAACGTGATTGCCAAGTACAATTATGCAGGCTATCCCGCTAACCCTAACGGCTCTGACTATAATGTAGCTGGTATCTGCTCAGCCGATGGTCGCCATCTTTGCATGATGCCTCACCTGGAGCGTGCCGTCTTCCCATGGCAGAATGCCTGGTACCCGGCAAAGAATCGTATGGACGAGGTGACACCTTGGATTGAGGCCTTCGTCAATGCACGTAAATGGGTTGAGGGAAAGGTAAAAAAGTAAAAAGGTAAAATGAACATTTATTGGGAATCGTTTAAGACCTTCTTTAGAATTGGCATATTCACCCTTGGCGGTGGATATGCCATGATTCCTTTGATAGAGGAAGAGGTGGTGAACAAGCACAAATGGGTGGAAAAGGACGAGATGCTCGACTTGATTGCTATCGCCCAGAGTTGTCCTGGCGTGTTTGCCATCAATATCGCCATCTTTATCGGCTATAAGCTCCGCAAGGAGCGTGGTGCCATCGCGACCACCATCGGCACGGCCCTCCCCTCGTTTCTGATTATCCTGGCCATTGCGATGTTCTTTAGCCAGTTTAAGGATAATCCTTACGTGGCAGCGATCTTCCGTGGCATCCGTCCTGCGGTGGTCGCCCTGATTGCGGTGCCCACTTTCCGCTTAGGTCAAAGGGCAAAACTTAATCTCTACACCATTTGGATTCCTATTGTCTGTGCCCTCCTTATCTGGGCTCTTGGTGTTTCACCTATTTATATTATAATAGCAGCTGGCCTTGCTGGCTATATTTATGGGAAGTTAAGTAGTCAGAAGTTAAGAAGTTAAGCCAAATGATATTTCTCAGTCTGTTTATCACGTTTTTCGAAATAGGCCTGTTCGGCTTCGGAGGGGGCTACGGCATGCTGTCGCTCATTCAGCACGAGACAGTAGAGACGCATCACTGGCTCTCAACATCGGAGTTTACCGATATTGTAGCCATTTCGCAGATGACGCCTGGCCCTATCGGCATCAACTCTGCCACCTATTGCGGCTATACCGCTATCCATAACGCAGGTTTTGGCAATACGATGGCTATCCTGGGCAGTGTTACAGCTACCTTCGCACTGGTGCTCCCTTCACTCATCTTAATGATTCTCATCAGCAAGATGTTTATGAAGTACATGAATACGCCGTTAGTACAATCAGTATTCAAAGGTTTGCGCCCAGCTGTCGTAGGTTTGTTGGCTGCAGCTACCCTGTTGCTTTGCAATAAGGAAAACTTCTCCACACCTTCCGAGAATCCTTGGCAGTTCTGGATTAGTTGCGCCCTGCTCGCTTCCACCGCTTTCGGCACAGGGTATCTCAAGATCAACCCTATCCACATGATTTGTTATGCAGGCTTAGCTGGTCTGCTCCTACTCTACTAATAAAAAAGCTCCTCGAAATTGAGGAGCTTTTCTGTTTTATTTCTTATCCTTGATAATCCAAACGCAGAGGGAACCGATGATGAAGCTCGCTCCTGCTACAATCATCATCGACGACTGATGACCACCTACGAGTGTAAGAATCATACCACCACAGATAGCTGCAACGATCTGAGGAACACAGATAGTACCGTTGAAAAGTCCGAGGTATGCACCCATGTGACCATAACCCTGCAGGGCATTGGTTACGAAGGTAAACGGCATAGCCAGCATCGCTGCCCATGCGCAACCAACCAACAGGAATGGGATGATCTGCATATACATATCGGGAACAAATGGAATGAGAGCAAAACCGATACCTCCCAGCACCAGACTCACGCTATAGGCCATCTTAGTGTTCTTGAAACGTGGCAGCATCGTAGCCCATACCACAGAACCCATCGCCTGAATGGCATAAAGTACACCCGTCCAGTTAGCGGCCTCCTGATAAGCATCGGTAGTAGGATCGATGGTGCCCCAAACGGTCTCTGAAACGGCATCCACGACGTAGGTCCACATATAAAGCATTCCAGCCCAACAGAAGAACTGTACCAATCCAACTTTCCAGAAAGTAGAAGGAGCATTCTTTAGAAGCGTAAACCAGTTGGCACTCTCTTCTTTCTCCTCCGATACGGGATTATATTCCAAATATTCCTGCGGATTCCACTCTTTCACCTTCACTGTGGTATAGATGACACAGAGGATCAGAATAGCCGCACCACAATAGAACGACCAGATAACGGAATCGGGCACGACACCCTCAGGGGCCACATTGCTCAGTCCGATAGCCGTAAAAGCAAAGGGGAAGAGAAATCCTACTACGCTACCAGAATTGCACAGGAACGATTGGATAGAATAGGCCTTTGCCTTCTGTTTCTCGTTCACCATATCGCCCACCAGCATCTTAAATGGCTGCATGGCCATATTGATACTGGTATCAAGCAGCATGAGCGCTATCAATCCGAAAATCAACGCAGCGCCGACAGCTATACCAAAAGAGCCTGCATTAGGCAATAAGCACATTACAGCCACTGCCACCAGCGCTCCTATAAATAAATAAGGTATACGGCGACCAAAACGCGTCCATGTCTTATCGCTTAATGTACCCACAATCGGTTGCACCAGAATACCCATCAATGGTGGAAGTATCCAGAAGAAACTTAACGAATGAGGATCCGCACCCAACGTACGGAAAATACGTGAAATGTTCGCACTCTGCAGGGCATAAGCAATCTGCACACCAAAGAATCCAAAACTAAGATTCCATAGCTTCCAAAAATTCAAATCTGGTTTCTGTTTCATATCTTTACGCTTTTAACTTTCAACTCTCAACATCTCTCTCCCCTCGTGGTGCCACGGATAATCAGCCTTGTTCGCACGATACGCTTTTCTATCTTCTCCATCGGCGACAGCCCTTCTACCTTATCCATCAGGATAGTGGCAGCCTCTTCACCCACACGATGGCCACGCTGCTCAACGGTCGTAAGCATCGGGTCGCAAGCCACAGCACGCTGACCATTGGTAAAACCACATATCGACACATCCTCTGGCACACGAAAACCAGCACGCTTTACAGAGTAGAGAATACCAATGGCCGTATCATCGTTAACGGCAAAGAACCCATCAGGCCTTTTTTCCATGGCCATGAACTTAGGCGTAATCCGCTCGGCATCTGCCCGATTGTCGCAAATGTCAACAATCTCTTCGTCCACCTTCATGCCATGTTTCAGCAGCGCATCCTTATAGCCATTAAATCGGTTCTTCGATATTTCCAGCTGTCGAGGACCACCATAAAAAGCGATACGCTTACACCCCGTTTCAATCAGATGGGTCACCGCATTATAAGCCCCCATATAGTCATCGACCACCACACGACTGGCATTCACGCCTGTGCAGATTCTATCATAGAACACCATGGGTATACCAGCATCTATAAGCTTCTGATAGTGGTCGTAGTTCTTGGTGTCTTTGGCTTGCGACACAATGACGCCGCACACCTTGTATCGGTGGAAGTTCTCGCATATCTGTGCCTCGCGCTCATACTGCTCGTCGCTCAGAGCCACCATTATCTGATAGCCACGGGCTGAGGCCGCCTCTTCAATGCCGGTAAGTATCGATGAGAAGTAATAATGAGTAAACTCTGGAACAATCACGCCTATCAGTCTCTGTGGCATCATGCGGCTGTGGCGCAGCGCCTCGCCTATGGCGTTAGGATAGAAGTTGTGTTCGCGGGCATACTGCTGTATGGCTTTGCGACGCTCCAGACTGATGCGAGGCGAATCCTTCAGTGCACGCGACACTGTTGCAACGGAAATTCCAAATTCCCGAGCAATATCCTTCATTGTCATTGGGGCTTTATCTATCATGCTGCAAAGATAAGAAAAACTATTTAAACTTCAAATCTTTTCTAAAATAATATATGTTTGCGCGCGCATGCAAACGTTTGCATGAACTATTTACAAGTTTTTTAGCAAAAATAAATACAACTTTGCAAATTCTAATCTATCTTTGCATCAGAAATTTGATGTATATCAATTTAGCTAAGTAACAAAAATGAGCCTAAAAAGCAAAAACGACATAACAAATAAAAGATTAACTCTAATTAATGTAATGATGAAGCAGGTAAACATTCAATTTCCGCTGAGGATGTTCGGCCTTATTTTAGGGCTGTTCCTATCCGTGAGTGCCTTTGCTCAGATTGACGTAAAAGGCCATGTGAAAGATGCTACAGGCGAACCCATTATCGGCGTGTAGACGGCACACAGACCGCTACCATCACTGATTTCGACGGTAATTTCGTACTGAAAGCTAATCAAGGTGCTACACTTAGCATTTCGTATGTAGGTTATGTAACCGCACAGGTTAAGGCCGCACCTAATGTAACTGTTACACTGCAGGATGATCAGACTGTTCTGCAGGACGTAGTGGTTATCGGTTATGGTACCGTTCGTAAGAGCGATGCTACCGGTTCAGTCATGTCGGTTGAGGCTGACCAGCTGAACAAGGGTCTCGCAACATCACCAGCCGATCTGCTGCAGGGTAAGACACCTGGTGTTCAGATTACTACCAACAGCGGTGCTCCTGGTGCAGGATCTAAGATTCGTATCCGTGGAGGTTCTTCACTGTCAGCTTCTAACGACCCTCTGATCGTTATCGATGGTCTGCCAATCAGTTCAACTGAGATTTCAGGTGGTGATGTTCTGAATACCATCAACCCTAATGACATCGAGAGCTTCTCTATCCTGAAGGACGCTTCTGCCACAGCTATTTATGGTAGCCGTGCATCTAACGGTGTTATCTTGATTACCACAAAGAAGGGTAAGGCTGGTGCTAAACCACGTGTAAGCGTTGATATCAGCGGTACTTTCAAGACTGTTGGTAAGAAGGTCGATGTATTGGGTGCTGACGCATTCCGCGAGTTCTTCATGGCCAATTATGGTGACAATGCCGATGCTGTTGCAGCTCTTGGCAATGCTAACACCAACTGGCAGAACGAGATTTATCGTACAGCATTCGCTGAGGAAATCAATGCAAGCATAACTGGTGGACATGTTGCTAAGAACGTCGACTTCAAGATGCCTTATCGTGTAAGTGCTGGTTTCTTGAACAATGATGGTACACTGAAAACTACAGGCATGAGCCGTGCAACCGTTGGTTTCAACCTTACTCCAACTCTGCTGAACGACCGTTTGACCATCAACCTGAATGGTAAAGGTGTATTCACACACAACTCTTATGCTGACGAAGGTGCCATTGGCGCTGCAGTTCAGTACAACCCATTGAAGGAGGTTGATCATAAGTGGATGAGTAACGGTGCCTATAACACCATGTCTACTCTGAACCCAGTTGCCATGTTGAACGAGCAGAATAAGGACAGCTACGTACGTCGTTTCGTAGGTAACGCTCAGTTCGACTATAAGTTCAAGTTCCTCGATGGACTTCGTGCAAACTTGAACCTCGGTCTCGATATCTCTACTACTACCGGTTGGAATGTTACCGATTATCAGAGTGAAATCTCTTATCACAATAAGGTAGAGAACGGTACAGGTTTGTGGGAGAAATATACTCAGCTGCGCCGCGACCAGACTTTGGAGTTCTATCTGGCTTATGCTAAGGAACTTAAGGAGATCCAGAGCCGCTTCGATATCCTGGCTGGTTATAGCTGGCAGCACTTCTACAACCAGACAACCAACGATAAGATGTCAAACGATGGAAATGATACACGTCTGTATGGCGATCCTACTCTGTTCAAGACCGAGAGCTTCCTCGTTTCATTCTATGGACGTTTGAACTACTCTCTGATGGACCGCTACCTCCTCACCTTCACACTGCGTGATGATGGTACTTCACGTTTCCAGAACAATAAGTGGGGTCTGTTCCCATCAGCAGCTCTGGCATGGCGTATCAGCGAGGAGCCATTCATGAAGAATGTCGAGTGGTTGTCAAACCTGAAACTGCGTCTGGGTTATGGTATCACCGGTCAGCAGAACATTAATCAGGGCGACTATCCTTCTATTCCTACTTATCACACTAACCAGGCTGGTTCACTCTATCAGTTGGGTAATACCGTTATCACGCCTATTACTCCAAAGGGCTATGCTGCTCAGATTAAGTGGGAGTCTACCACAACCTATAACATCGGTTTGGACTTCGGTTTCGCTCGCAACCGCATCAATGGTAGCATCGATGTATACCAGCGCAAGACTAAGGATCTGCTGAATAAGGTTCCTGTAGCTGCAGGCACCAACCTTACCAACTATCTGCTGATGAATGTTGGCGATATGGAGAACAAGGGTATTGAGGGTGCACTGAATGTAGTGCCCATCGAGAAGAAGGACCTCCGTTGGGAGATTGGTGTTAACGTGGCTTACAATAAGAATAAGATTACCCGTCTTACCGCCAGCGACGATCCAAGCTATCCTGGTGTAGAGACAGGTGGAATCTCAGGTGGTGTAGGTAACAACATCCAGATTCAGAAGGTGGGCAACCCCGTTAGCTCGTTCTATGTATTCCAGCAGGTTTACGGCGAGGATGGCAAGCCACTCGAGGGCGTATATGTCGACCGCAACCACGATGGACAGATTACCGACGATGATCGCTACGTTTACTACAAGCCAGATGCTGACGTGAACATCGGTTTCAATACTGAGATAAGCTACAAGAAGTGGACACTCTCTGCTTCACTCCGTTCAAGTCTTGGTAACTATGTTTACAACAATATCGCTTCTAACACTGAGATGAAGGCAGATATGTGGACTAACAACTTTATCTGCAACCGTGTTGCTACTGCTCCTTACAGCAACTTTGCTCAGGCTCAGTACAAGAGCGACTACTATGTTCAGAATGCTTCTTACCTGAAGCTCGACAAGGTGACACTGGCTTACAATATAGCACCTTGGGTACGTGTTAACTTTACCGCTCAGAACATCTTCACCATTACCAATTACAAGGGTGTAGATCCTGAGGTAGGCAATGGTATCGACAACAACATGTATCCCCGCTCACGCAACTTCATCTTGGGTGCAAGCTTTAACTTTTAATTAATAGGAGGATAAGAATATGAAATTCAATATAAAGAAAAACGGAATATACAGCTTTGCCTTTGCTACTGCTGTGTCGCTCACATCTTGTGTGAAAGATTTGGATGTAACTCCAATCGATCCCAACTTGGACACTCCGGAGAATGTGCTCACAAGCACTGAGGCATACAATCAGATGCTGGCAAAGTGTTACTCAGGCCTTTCTGTAAGCTCGCCTGATGGTGATAGCGGAAGATCGATGGTGGTTTCGGTCAGTATCTGCGTGCTCTCTACAACATGCAGGAGCTGCCTACCGATGAGGCCGTTATCGGTTGGAACGACCAGACCCTGAAAGACCTTCACGGACTGCAGTGGACATCAAGCGACGTATTCGTAAGCGCTGCCTACAGCCGTGTGTTCTATCAGATTTCTATCTGTAACGAGGTTATCCGTCAGATTGACAAGGCTGGCAGCAACGATGCTCTTATGCAGCAGTATCGTGCCGAGGCTCGCGCCATCCGCGGTCTTAGCTATCTGCATGCCATCGACCTGTTCGGTAATGTTCCTTTCACCGACGAGAACTCTGAGGTGGGCGGTGCTAACCCTGTGCAGATCAGCCGTGCCGAGCTCTTCAATTGGCTGGTTAACGATATGGAAGAGACAGCCGACAAGCTGCCTGCTGATCCAGAGAAGTATCGCGCAGGTAAGGGTCTTTGCTACATGATTCTGGCTAAGCTCTATCTTAATGCAGGCGTTTACACTGGCACACCTAACTATCAGAAGTGTGCTGAGTACTGCCAGAAGGTTATCGACCTGGGCTACAAGCTCGAGAGCGCTAACGACTATTGGAAGCTGTTCTGTGCCGATAACGACCAGTATCTGGGTGTAGGTCATGAGATTATCTTCAGTGTATATCAGGATCACATCAACACTCAGGCTTACGGTGGTACTACCTATATTATCAATGCTCAGGTAGGTGGTAATATGAACTATGCCGACTACGGACTTGGTGGTAACGGTTGGGGTGGTATTCGTGTAACTCCACAGTTTGTCGACAAGTTTGAGGATGGCGACCAGCGTGCC
>CAJOGK010000037.1 GCA_905234145.1 uncultured Prevotella sp.
TAGAATGAGTGCCAGCGATATGCTATCATTCCTGGCAGATAAGAAAATTGTTCAAAAGGTAAACGGACATTATGAACTAGCTCGACAATACCGAAACAAGGGTCTGGAAGAATATTACTACAAGCCAAAGTATAGTGGATGTGGTAAACGACGATTGAAGAAAACAATTGTTTGGACGGACGAAGGGAAGCGGTTTATCAAAGAAATGATTAACAAAAAAGGGAGATTGAAAAATGGCAAAAAGAATTAAGTATGTTGGAACACTGATTGATTTGGCCGCAATATTTGAGCCAGAAATTGAAGTGGAAATTGAAATGAACTTTATAAGGTATGAAATCAATGAAACAAGTTGTTAAGAACAAAGAAGAGCCTGTTGTGATGGAAAAGCTCACCATCGAACTGAGAACTTTAAAGAACGGTTATGGGCTTGACGTGAACGATGAGGGCTATCAATATTTCGATGTGCCCAGTCTGGTAGAGGGATTTTTCATTCATGTCGCTATGGAGCGCGTGGGTGAAATGACCAAGCAGGAAATGAAGCAATTGCTCGATGCCATTAAGGATGGAAGTGCTGCAAGGAAGCTTCAGGAAGAGGTGAACGACCTCAAAGCCAAGAACGAAACACTGAGCAAGAAGCTCAGAAACATTAAAAAAGAAATCAAGAAAATTAACAATCAAAAATTTTATTAAAGTTATGAAACAAGTAGAAAAAAACAAGAAGAGTGTAAAAAATGGTTTTGGTATCAAGGTTAAGTGCTGCTGTGCATCTTGCCAGTATAAGGACATAGAACCTGACGGAACCCGAGTTTGTAAGTTGATGGAAATGATCATGCCATCAGGGAGTATCTGCAAGAAATGGGAATTAGAAGATCACCTGAAGGATGCAGGAAAAGGCTGGGGTCGAATTAAGAAAAAGGAGTATCTGGCGTTTGTACTCTCAGTCAGAGAAGAAGAGAACCGGATGATAGATGAAGGACTGTTGCTGGAATCGGAGCGAGCCAGTGCCATGAAGCTGAGACTGGAGTACCGACAGAACTACGGATCAGAGTATGAAGTTTTTTAGACCACGCGCTCGGCTTTGCCGCTTTTACAAAGGCGATAGCCGACTAAAAGAATTTTACGAATAACGCGAATTATTACGAATGAAACGAATTTTTTAAGACAACGGATTTTTCGGATTATACGGATTGAGAATTAAACATTAAACATTAAATTACAGAAAGATTATGAAGGGAATTTTATTTAACGAGTATGGTGATTTGTATCGCTGTTCGTTTGATGACGACAAGCGAAGTGGTAAACCTAGCATTATGCTGATTACCCAAGGATTGCCTGTGAAGAGATTGGAAGAGTTCGACAACGATCAGGAAATTAGTGGCTTGAACTATCGGTTGTTGTGCCTCAATGGTGAACCTGCATCTTCCTTAACTGTGGCAATGCTTCTGGGTACGGTCATGGCGAATCCAGTAGGTTATATTGATGACGATATGCGCCGCAGTTTGGCCATCATGCAACGGTTGAAAGTGGAGTGTGACAAAGAACCTCTGTGCTTGCAATTCTCCGTGGATAGCAAGATTAATATTCATGGCGAAAAGGTATACAGCTTCACAGTCTCAGAGCCAGATACCGAGGTAAGAGTGGTCGATGAAGTGAAATCGAATGATATGTACGACTTGTTTACGTGTATCCATGCCTACCTTGGAGTATTGCAAATGGAGGCAGAAGTGCCAATTGCATCCGTATCGTTGTACGCTAAAGACGATTTGCTTGAAGAAATTGAGCCGTCGGACAAAAAGATCTTCAATATCATAAACGGCCAGAAACAGAATTAACCATTTGACTAACACAGAAACTTTTATATATAATTTATTACCATTTTAAATTACATTATTTACTAACAAAAACAAACTGGATGAAGAAGTACATCATTATTGACGAAGAAGTGATTGATCGCCTGGTAGAGGGCAAGTATGTAGAGGGTTCACTGCATCGCGACAAGTGGACGGGGGCGATAACCTTTAATGCCTGGAAGCGCAAGAGCCCAAAGAATCGCAAGGATAAGCTTGTAAAGAAGTTGAAGGAATCAGTGAAGAATATCAAAGTCTTCGGAAGTATTCCTAAGGACTTGGGGACGGCACAGGTTATGGCGATGCTCGACGAACACAGCCACGATGCTAAGGACGCTCTTATTGATAGGGAGATCATTAACTTCGTCTAGGCTCTAAGGAGAGATATATTCTAAGGAATTTAGGAATTAAGGAATAAGTTCTAAGGAAGAAATTGATCTAAGGAGATTAGGAGAAAAGGAGAAAGAATTAAGCATTAAACATTAAAGATTAAACATTAACACATGTTTTGTTACCAGAAAAACTTTAGTTATCCAACCTTGCCGGTTGACGAAGCGCAGTTTAATGCGCTCGTCACGGCAAGCCAATGGGCAGAGAACATCGACAAGTATAGAGAGACGGGGGATGCAAGCCTAAAGCGTAAATTGCCTGCGTTTATCTTCCAGGCGATGTTTGATGAAACCGAATCTGCAAAAGGAAAGAAAGGCCGTTGGCGAAAACAATCTGCAACCAGATTGACGGGATTGGTGGTGATGGATATTGACCACCTCGAAGATGCCTACAAGACGTATGACGAAATAAGGGAAAAGGTTGACTTTGAGAAAGAGGGTATACTCTTTATTTATGTTACACCGAGTGGGCATGGTTTGAAGATTGTGTTCAAAGCTCGTTTGGAATGGGGCAACCTGATATCGAATCAGCATGCTATGGCGAGAATACTTAACCTTACCGTGGATGAAAGTTGCAAGGATTCTAGCCGAATGAGCTTTATTTGCAAGGAAACGGATATTATGTATTTAGACAAAGAATTATTTACGTATGAGAACAAGAATTTTGCTGAGAAATACGATGCTGAGTATCGTGCTGGTAATAGTCGTAGTACTGAGACTGATAACGTGGCCAGCCAGAATGTTGAACCAAATTCTGGAACTGGTTCACAAGTGGATAATATTTCTGTGGAAGATTTAACGTGGAGGGGATATGATGTACAAGCTATTATTGATGAGCGGTATGGCGATAGGCTGCCATGCAGGGAAGACTCAAATAGACATACAGAAAGTCTTAAGTTGGCAACAGACTTGCTCCTTATGCTCGACGGAGATAAAGCAAGGGTACAGCGAATCGTCGAAGCCCAGCCATGGGTGCAAGAGATCATCGCAGAGCGCAATGAGAACGTGGGGCAGACAGTGGCCAGTGCAGCGGAGAGCGTGGCACAGAAGGAAAAGAAATATGCTGGTTCGCTACCATCCAAGGCCATGCAAGAAGCGATAAAGGCTTTTACGGGTAGAACGTTTCAGGAAATAACCAAAGGACTGACGCCAGACTTGGCAGCTGAGCAGGAAATGGATAAATGGCTCTGGATGTGGGGCGAAGAGATAGAGAAGTTAGCGGAGGATTATCCAATTATAAAGGATATCACCAAAGGACTTAAGAAAAACCAATATCCTGCAGCCTTATTTGTAGGTGGCGGTTTATTCATGACCTTAATGACTCGCTGTACCTATCGTTTTTACCATCGTCCGGAGGAACTTCGCAGACTGAACAACTCGACGCTGATTATTGGCGATCCTGCTTGTGGTAAATCGTTCGCTACTCGCCTATATAAATTGTTGGCAGCCCCTATCATCGCAGCTGACAAAGTAGGAAAAGAAGCGATCAATGCCTACCGTGAGCAGATGCGTACCAAAGGTGCTAACAAGGAAAAACCCAAAAAACCAAAGGTGGTTATCCGTGTTCATCCTGCCCGTACTTCGAATGCCCAGTTTATTCAGGATATGGTGAACGCTGTGGAGGAGGTGGATGGCGAGCCCATGCAGCTGCACATGCTGACCTTTGATACAGAGCTCGACAATACGATGACTGTACAGAAAGGTGGTGCCTGGATTGATAAGATGTCGTTAGAGCTTAAGGCATTCCATAACGAAGAGGATGGTCAAGCTTATTCGAACATGGATTCAATCTTGCAGGATTTCAACGTGTTCTGGAACTTTATCTACACCGGTACACCTAGTGCATTAGATAAAAAGATTACCCAGCAGAATTTTGGAAGCGGATTGGCGACCCGTTTGACTTGCATCCCTCTGCCTTCCACAAATTTTGAGATGATGTCGAGGGATATGCATCCCGACTTGGATAGCGATAATCGCCTGAAGGAGTGGGCAAAGCTGTTGGATAGAACGAAGGGCGAACTTTCGGTTCAGAAGATTGTAGACGAACTCTACGACTGGACAGCACGTCGCATGGAGGATGCCAAGGATAATAACAGCAGGGCAGACGAGATGCTGCTAAAGCGTTGCGCCTATCATGGTTTGAACTTCTCTGCACCCTTTATCGTGATGCGTCACTGGGACCAGATGAAGCAGGATGGTGAATTCTGGTGTGGGGAATTCGAGACGGATGAAGTGGATTGGCGATTGGCAGAGTTGATTGTAAATATTCAGTATGCTTGTCAGCGCCACTTCTTTGGTGCAAAAGCAGAGAACTATTTCGATAATAAGCATCGAGAAGCCAATGTGAACCTGCGACGCAATCCAAAGACAGTGGAAGCCTTTAACCGCCTGCCTGACGAGTTTACTAACGAGGATGTTATGCATTGTTTCAATCTCTTCAGTGAAGGAGCTGCTCGCAGCAAAACGCGACGTCTTTTAGGTGATCACTTAATAGAGAAAACAGGTGAATTGAAAGCGAACGGAACCACTAAATCTATCTTCAAGAAAACAGGAAGAATCATGTTGTAAACGGTGTGCCACCGTGCCACCGTGCCATCAGTTAAATTTAACATTAAAGATTAGATGAACGAAGTAACAAGTAATAATAAGATGCAACTCTCCCAGCACTTTAAGCTGGGGGAGTTTACCAAGAGTAATCATCCCGAAGTGTATAACATTCCAAGTCATGTGGCGATTGAAAATATGAAAAGAATCTGTGGTTGGCTGGAAGAACTGCGCGACCGATATAACAAGCAGTATGGAGGAAATACACCTATAATAATTAATAGTGGCTATCGTAGCCCGCAGTTGAATAAAAAGGTAGGTGGTGTTTCAACCTCGAACCATGTAACAGGCTGTGCCGTCGATATTCGATGTAGTGGGGCAGAACAGGCGATTGATTATGCGTATATATTGAAAGCGTACTCTAAAGAGATCTATCAGGATTTCGATGAGCTCTTCATCGAGAAGAACAAGTACGGGTGCTACTGGGTTCATTTCGCTTTGCGCCCGAGTGGTAATCGCAGAAAAATCAGTATTCTGAATGGGTAGGCTTTAGAATGCTAACGGGCTCGGAGGGCAGATGGGTGGTCTTGATGCGCCAGGCCTTGGGGTAGAGGTTGTTGGCACGATTGCCGATGTTTTTGGCAGGGCCGAGGGGATAGCCTTGATAGGTAAGGGTAACGATGCCACGAGGGGTATCGGGAGGGAGTACAAGGGCCTCGCCACGCAGATAGCGCAAGGCATCGGTGTAAGAGAGTTCTTGGTGGAATGTGGAATGTGGAAGGTCGAATGAGATTACATTCAGCCCAGAAGGGAGATTTTTTCTCGTAGCAGGAGAAAAATCTCCTTTTTTCTTTAGTACGGCTAAGAAGAGGCCTTCGCTTTGCGTGATGCCAGGGATAAAACGATAAACGGGACCATCGAAACCAGGCAGGAGTGAACTCGTGATGTGCCAATCCGGTTCTGTGGGGATAGGGATGAGCTCTCCATCGTAAGTGTCCATGATCCAGCGCACGTTCTCTTCGTTCTCCTTTGTATTAAAGGTACACGTACTATATATAAGGATGCCACCAGGCTGCAGGCATTCCCACGCATCGGCTACTATCTCGCGCTGCAAGCGCCAGCACTTTTCCACATTCTGCAAACTCCACTCGCTGATGGTGGCTGGGTCTTTACGGAACATACCTTCGCCAGAGCAGGGCACGTCGCAGAGAATCAGGTCGAAACGGGCCTTGGCCTTGCGGAAATCACGGGGGTAATTATTGGTAACGATGCAATCGGGCCAACCCCACTTGGTGATGTTCTCTAAGAGAATCTGGGCACGACTGGGGACGGGCTCGTTGCTGACGAGCACACTGCCTGGAGGAAGAACGGTACGGAGGGCCGTGGATTTGCCGCCAGGAGCCGCACAGAGGTCGAGTATAGTGGATAGCTGATAGTTTATAGTGGATAGTGAGCGGAGGACGTGGGTGACGAACATGGAGGCGGCTTCCTGGACGTAGTAGCAACCGGCATGGAAGAGGGGATCGAAGGTGAACTGGGGGCGACCAGCGAGGTAGAAGCCTTCCGGGCACCAGGGAACGATGGATAGTTTATGATTTATAGTGGATAGTTGATAGTTTAAAGGATTCAGACGGATGCTCGTGGGGGCATCTTCTTCGAAAGCGCTCATAAAGCGATGAAAGCGCTCTTCACCCATTATTTGCTTCGTTTCTCGGATAAAATCCTCTGGTAAATTCATCTTTTCGCTGGTTTTTCCTGCAAAATTAAGAATTTTATGCGAAAAATCGCTATCTTTGCAACTAATTTATGATTTGTTACGTCAAACAGACAAAAGAAACAAGAAAAAGTAACATTCATAACAACGGTTTTAAAGATTAGGAGATAAAGATATGAAGAAGTATTTAATCGCAATCGCCATGGTGCTCGCGCTTAGCATGAATGCCAACGCAGCAGCACAGAAGCACCGCCATACTCCGAGGACGGAGCAGGTGGACTCTACTAAAAACAATCCCGACGCAATCGAAGCCTTTTCTGACACTACTGCCGTATCATCTACCAGCGACGCTGCTGATGAAGATGAACAACAAGTTATCCAGTATTCTACCGAAGATGCGAGAGGTGTTTTGCACGAGATTTTCAGTGGGCTCGACGATACGGCTATCGCTGGAATGATATTCGCCGCATTTGTGCTATTTCTCCTCTTTGTTCTCGCTCCGATCCTCATTATCTGTGCCGTGTTCTACTTCATCAACAGAAACAGAAAGGACCGTATCAAGCTGGCACAGATGGCCATGGAGAAGGGGCAGCCAATACCCGAAGACCTGCTGAAGGAAAAGGTGCATAACGTGGACAGGGCTGACTATCAGACAGGACTGAGACAGATGTTTACTGGTGTAGGACTGGCCATCTTCCTGGGTATCGTGGTAGGTGACATCGGTTTTGGCATTGGTGCACTGGTATTCTTCATCGGACTGGGTAAATGGTATATCGCCAGACAGGCTGGTGGCATGGATAACAGTTCGCAGTATAACAATAGAAATAACGACGATTTAAATAAGACACAATTATGACAAAGAAGTTGATGCGCTCTAATGACAGAGTATGGGCAGGGGTTTGCGGTGGTATCGCAGAGTATCTGGATTTCGACCCCACATTGGTAAGAATCGCGTATGCCTTCCTGACGCTCTTTACATGCTTCAGTGGACTGATATTCTACATTGTATTGTGGATTTGCATGCCGGAGAAGAGTTTATAGATTATAGTGTATAGTTTATAGTTTAGAGATGGAAGCGTTCAGTGATATCGCTCTTGTAACACAGGTGGCTATGTTCCACAACAAGAAGGCCTTCGACCAGCTTGTTAGGAAATACCAGTCGCCTGTACGCAGGTTCTTCCTGAATCAGACAGGAGGCGACCAGCAACTGAGCGACGACCTGGCACAAGAAACTTTCATCAAAGCATATACGCACATTACTAATTTTAAAGGCATATCAGGCTTCTCAACATGGTTGATGCGAATTGCATACAACGTGTTCTATGACGAAATAAGATCAAGAAAGCAAACCGATGATATCGATACCACTGCTGTAAAGAATACATCGAGCTCAACAGCTGAAGCTGGATTGAAGATGGATATCTACGCAGCACTGGCACTTCTGAAACCTGACGAACGAACCTGTATCACCCTGCAACTGATAGACGGGTATCCGATTGACCAGATCAGCAAGATAACAGGTATGAACGACAATACGGTTAAGTCGCACTTAAAGCGAGGAAAAGACAAATTAGCAATCTATTTAAAGGAGAACGGTTATGGACGATAAGGACAATATCATGATAGAAGAATTCTTCAAGCAAGCTGCAAAGCAGCAGATTGAAGATAACGGCTTTACGGAGCGCGTGATGCTGAGTCTGCCTAACGCCAACGCTGCCATGGTACGCAGGCTGTCGCTGCTGTGGACACTGTTCTGCCTGCTGGTTGCAGTCATCCTGTTCTTCGCCTTTGGAGGCTGGCAGATGCTGACAAACATGTTTTATAACGGACTTGCCTATATTTTCGGATGGACAGAAGTGATGATGGTTACTGCACCAACCGCTGAAATCCCCATCAATCCTTGGGTGGTTGGGCTGCTGCTGGTTTTTGTATTATTTTTCCTTCCTTATCAAATAGGCCGTAAGTTGTCCGCAACACTGTAAATTCTGTACGTCTATTCAACTGATTACAGATTTCCTGCTGTTCCTCTGGGAGTTTTAGGATGTAGTCCTCTGTGAGTACATCGCCCTCCTTGAGGAACAGATATCTTTCTGCCACTTTCCGTTTGATATGCTTGGGCTTGCCCTCGCCATAGCCTTTAGGCGTTAAGCGATCGGAGGCGATACCATGGGCGATGAGGTAGTTGACCACACTCTCTGCACGCTGTTGCGACAAGCGCTCGTTATACGAATCGGAGCCTTTGTAATCGGTATGGGCAGAGAGCTCGATGGTGATATTGGGATTCTCGTTGAGGAGATTCACGAGTTCATCGAGGGCTGTTTGCGATTCCGGGCGCAGCGTAGCCTTGTTGAAATCGTAGAAAATGTTCTCAATCAATACAGGCGAGGAGATATTGGCCAAGGGAAACTGCAAGACGTATTCCTCGGACTTCGACACGGGTTTGATGCTCAATTCCTCCTGATGATTGAGATAGCCCTTACACGTGCCAAGCAAGACATAATCGACACCAGGCTTGACCTCTTGTTCGAAAGAACCGTCGCTTCGTACGCTGAGGCGCAGATTCGTGCCGTCATTGCCCACCATATAGACTTGGGCTGCAGGTAGTTCGTAGCCATCCTGCTCGTATACCCAACCCTTGACCGTTTGAATAATCTCAGGATTGTAGAAACTGTAAATATGGTCGTAGCCTCGTGTATCGCCACGATTAGAACAGAAATAGCCACGATTGAACCGTCCTTCGAAGGTCATGCCAAAATCATCACCCTGGGAGTTGAGAGGCGCCCCAAAATGGGTGAGCTTTTTGCTACCGACAGGCAGCAAAAAGATATCCAAGCCTCCCATTCCAGGATGTCCGTCGGAGGAGAAATACAGGTCGCCATTAGGACGGAATGTGGGGAAGAGTTCATCGCCCGGGGTGTTGACGATAGGCCCTAGATTCTCAGGTGCTCCTACCTCGTTGTACCTTAATAATCTACAGCGCCAGATATCATAGCCACCCTGACCACCAGGCATGTCGCTCACGAAATAGAGCCACTCACCATCGGGCGATACGGCGGGATGGGCAAAGCTCGTGAGGGTATCTTTCGAAATCTGAACCTCTGTGGGTTTGCTCCAAGTGGCATCTGTACGACTGGAAGTGACAATGGTGGCATAGCGAGGGTAGTTGGGATCAGTTTTGCATTGCGTGAGGAACATGGTCTTGCCATCGGGTGTGAAGGCACAAGCGCCTTCGTCGAAAGCTGAATTCAGTTCAGAATCGATGGCGAAGGGCTTTGTCCATTTGCCTTGTTCGTCCTTTTGCGCCATGAAGATATCGCCCGCTTTGGTACCTGTGATTCCACTCACCTCATCGCCCTGAGCCTGATTGCGTGTGGAGGTGAAATACAACTGATCGTAATTCTCGCCAGAAAGCACGGGGGAATATTCTGCGCGACGAGAATTAAAGAGGTTTTCGCGCTTTACCGTGTAGGTGCTTTCTTTCTTCCACTGGGGGGCTAGTTGGGTGGCTTTGAGACCGTTTTTGGCCAATTGCTGGTGAACATCAGATGCCGGCAGGGAGTCGATGGCCATCTGAAACTGTTTGGCAGCTTCTTTGTAGTTGCCATTGCGCATCTGGAGTTGTCCCAGATAGAAATAGGTGAGCGAATCAGCAGCTTTGGTTTTCACTGCGATGTTATAGGCAGAAATGGCTTTGCTGGTAAAATGGAGTCGACGATAGCACTCTGCCATCTTCATGGCACGCTGACCTCTGACGGCACGCTCCTTGGAAGGGGTTTGTGTGTAGGCCTTGCGATAGTAGGTGGCAGCATCGTAGTATTCGCCTACAGCGAAGAATGCATCGCCTTTCTTCATGTTTTGATCTGCCCCACAACCGCAAAGCAGCAGGGCAAAACAAACGATGTAGAAAAAGCAGACTCTTTTTTGCATACCATATTAATAACGATATGCTTGGCGATTTATTGCTTTTTAGGTGACTTGACTTTCTTCAGCTCTGCATCCGTGAGTACGGTAATGCGACGATTGCTGGGATCAGCCATCACATCGTGCACAATCTCAGTTACCTGCTGCTTCAGTTCGTCGATAAACTGTTTGGCGTCGTATTTCTGGTGCTCGATATCGCGAAGTTTCTTTTCCCAGATACCCGTCAGCTCACAACTCTTCAGTAATTCCTCACGTATCAGGTCGATGAGTTCGATGCCTGTAGGGGTGGCTACGAGTCGTTTGCGCTCGCGTTTGATATAGTGGCGCTTAAAGAGGGTTTCGATGATGCTGGCACGACTAGACGGGCGCCCGATACCATTTTCTTTCATCGCTGCACGCAGGGTTTCATCTTCCACGAATTTGCCCGCTGTTTCCATTGCACGAAGCAGAGAAGCCTCGTTATAATAAGGTGGGGGCGTGGTCCATTTCTCTGTGAGCGTAGGCTTGTGGTCGCCTGTTTCACCTTTGACGAAGGTTGGCAGGGTGCGCTCTTCTTCGTCTTGCTTCTTTTTCTCGTCGTCATCGTCTTCGTTCTTGGCCTTGCTTTGCACGATGCGCCAACCTGGATCGAGAATCTCCTTACCAGTCACCTTGAATTCGACGGTTTCTTCATCTCCAGCAACCTCGCCAAGAACCGTGGTGGTAGAGAATTTACAGTCAGGCAGGAAAACGGCGATAAACCTGCGCGCCACCAAATCGAACACACGACGCTCCATATCCGTCAGGTTCGTCGGAATAACGCCTGTGGGGATAATGGCATGGTGATCTGTCACCTTCGAGGTGTCGAACACACGCTTCGACTTTTTCAGGGGTTTGCCACCAATGGTCTTGATAATTTCTGCGTAGGGTGCCTCACCAGCAAACTTGGTTTGATACAGACCATTCATGGTTTGAGGACACTTGGCGTAGATATCATCCGAGAGATATTGCGTATCTACACGAGGGTAGGTGGTGTATTTCTTCTCATAGAGACTCTGAATGAGATTAAGTGTCTGTTCTGCGGTGAAGGCATACTTGCGATTGCAATCTACCTGGAGTGAGGTGAGATCGTAAAGCTGTGGTGGTTGCTCCTTGCCCTCTTTCTTCTCAACTTTGGTTACGGTAAAGGGTTTGCCCTCGATGGTGGCAAAGGCTTTCTCACCATCTTCTTTAGAAGTGAACTTGCCCTTGGTTGCTGTGAAGGTGGTATCGCGATAAACAGTGGCTAATACCCAGTAGGGTTCTGGCTTAAAGTTTTCGATCTCCTTCTGACGATTGACAATGAGGGCGAGGGTAGGGGTCTGTACACGACCAATGGACAGCACTTGGCGATTCTGACCATATTTTAAGGTATAAAGACGTGTGGCATTCATGCCCAGCAACCAGTCGCCAATGGCGCGCGAGAGTCCTGCGAGATACAGGGGCTGGTAATCAGTCTGGTCTTTGAGATTGGCAAAACCCTCACGGATGGCTTCATCTGTCATGGAGGATATCCATAGGCGCTTTACAGGACAGGTGGCCTGTGCTTTCTGCATCACCCAGCGCTGGATGAGTTCTCCCTCTTGTCCGGCGTCACCACAATTCACGATGCCATCAGCAGCCTGCATCAGGCGCTCGATGGTGGCAAATTGCTTCTTGATGCCATTGTCATCAATCAGCTTGATACCAAAACGTTGTGGAATCATGGGCAACTGCGTGAGTGCCCACGTTCTCCATGAAGTTGTATAATCGCCAGGTTCTTTAAGGGTACACAGGTGACCAAACGTCCAGGTCACCTGATACCCATTACCTTCCATATATCCGTCGTGCGAGCTGGTGGCGCCCAAGATACGTGCTATATCCCTAGCCACACTCGGTTTCTCTGCTATGCAGACAATCATATTTTTCTTCTTTTTCGTTGTTTTGCCTGCAAAGGTAAGAAAAAACCGTCAAACAAACAAATAATCCACTTATTTACTTGCTCAGAGCCTCGAATAGTTTATCTAAAGCAACTTCTGCATTGCCTTCTGATTCGCTCAGCAACGACACGAACTTAGAGCCTATAATAGCCCCTGCAGCATTATCCTGAGCAGCCTTTAAGGTCTGGGCATTGCTGATGCCAAAGCCTATCATTCGAGGATTACGCAGATTCATGGCGTTGATACGACGGAAGTATTCCTGCTTCTGATCGTCGAAGCTCTTTTGTGTACCAGTAATCGAGGCAGAGGATACCATATAGATAAAGCCATCGGTATGGTCGTCGATGAATCGGATACGTTCCTCGCTGGTCTCTGGCGTAATCAGCATGATGATACGCAAGTCGTATTTGTCAGCTACAGGCTTTACGATGTTCAGATAATCGTCGAAAGGCAGATCAGGGATGATGGCACCACTCACACCTGCCTCTACGCAACGCTGGCAAAAAGCCTCGATGCCAAAGTGCAGAATCGGATTGAGATAACCCATCAGAACCAAAGGAATCTCCACCTGATCCTTGATGGCCTCCAACTGTGAAAAGAGCGTTTTCAGATTCATGCCGTTCTTCAGTGCCTGGGTAGCAGCACTCTGAATCACAGGACCGTCAGCCAAGGGGTCGCTGAAAGGAATACCAACCTCAATCATCGCGATACCACGACGCTGCATGGCGAGAATCACATCGGCTGTACCCTCTAGCGTAGGACAACCTGCACAGAAATAGAGCGACAGCAACTTCTGATCTTTACTATTTTCGAAAAGCGAATTAATCTTGTTCATTTTAAAAACGTTTTGAGTTTATTGATGTCTTTAAGTGCTGGTTCGCGTTCAAAGCGCGAGTTTAGGTCGATGCCAGCAAACTGGGGATGACGGATGGCTTTTATGCGGGCTGCATCATCAGGGGCGATGCCTCCACTTAGCAGAAAAGGCGTCTGACCCTGATAGGCTTTCAGCACGCGCCAGTCAAACTTCTCACCATTGCCACCTACGCGTTTGCCCTTCGTATCGAAGAGAAAGAAATCCACCTTCCCTTCGTAAGCTGCACAAGCTGCGAAATCATCTGCTGAGGCGATGTTAAAGGCCTTTATCAGGCGATAGTTGCCAAGCTGTTCTGCGTAGTCGGGTGATTCCTGGCCATGCAACTGAATCAAGTCGAGTTGGTAGGCCTTGGCGATGTCCTTCACCTTTTCGATGGTCTCGTCGACAAACACCCCCACGCGCTTGGCCTTTTCAGGCAGATAAGCAGGGCACTCACTCACGTAGCGACTCGACTTAGGCCAGAAGATGAAGCCCATAAGGTCGATACCTAAAGCCTCGACCTCACGGATATTCTCCGCCTCGCGCATGCCACATACCTTTATTAACATGGAACCTTACGAGTTAAGTTCTACAAACTTCTTGAAGGTACGCAGTGCAGCCCCGCTGTCGATACTCTCGCGGGCAATCTCAATACACTCTTCGATGCTCTTCTGGCCCTTCTCCAGTACCTGAATACCAAAGCCTGCATTGGCCAAAACAATATTCTTCTGAGCGGGCAAAGCACGATTCTCCAAGACAGCGTCGAAAATCTCTGCTGCTTCCTCTTCGGTAGCACCACCCACGAGCTCTTCTGGCTTGGCGATGGCAAAGCCTAAATCCTGAGGCTTGAAGATGCACTCGTAGTTGTTGGTGGTTACCTTAAAATCACCAGTCAGTGAAATCTCGTCGTAGCCATCAATCGAATTCACGATACCGTAGTCGATACCCAACTTCTGATACACGCTGTTGTAAAGGCGCATCTGGTCAAGATTGGCCACACCCAGAAGCTGACATTTGGGTTGCGAGGGGTTGACGATAGGACCTAATAGGTTGAAGATTGTAGGGAACTGAAGGGCCTTGCGGATAGGACCTACAAACTTCATGGCCTTGGCAAAAAGTTGGGCATGCAGATACACGATACCAGCTTCGTTGAGTGAACGGTTCAGTTTGTCGATATCATCCGTAAACTTGATACCATGATGCTGAATCACATTCGAAGCTCCGCTTACGCTGGTTGCTGCATAATTGCCGTGTTTAGCCACCTTATACCCAGCACCTGCAATCACAAAACAAGCCGTAGTTGAGATGTTGAAAGTGTTCTTACGATCGCCACCCGTGCCTACCACGTCGATATAGCGATCTGCCTCTAAGATGGCAGAAACACCAGTTTCCAGAATACCATCGCGAAAACCCAGGAGTTCGTCTACAGTCACACCTCTCATCTGCAAGCAGGTAAGCAGGGCCGTAATCTGCTCATTGGGATATTCACTGTGGGTGATACCAATCAAGATGGTTTTCATCTCCTCACGGGAGAGCTCTTCGTGATTCAACAGGCGGAAGAGATAGCCTTTCATTTGATTTTCCATAATTATCAATTTTCAATTAAAGAAACAGCCAGTTTTGTATCATTTTCTTGCCATCGGGGGTGAGCACACTCTCAGGATGGAATTGGATGCCTCGGATATTGAGATTCTTGTGGCGCAGGGCCATGATCTGGCCTTCGTCGCTCACAGCAGTCACCTCCAGGCACTCAGGCAAGTCTTCATTAGCTACAACCCACGAGTGATAGCGCCCAATGGTGATGTCGCGCTCTAAACCACTGAAGATAGGATCATCAGCCACAATATGACAAGGGGTGGCGACACCATGAAAGACATCAGAGAGATTCACCAGCTTACCTCCAAACACCTCTCCGATGGCCTGATGACCCAGACAGACACCGAGGATAGGCTTCTTGCCAGCATAGGTGCGAATCACGTCAAGCAGCAAGCCTGCCTCTGAGGGAATACCAGGACCAGGCGAGAGCACAATCTTATTGAATTGCTCAAGGTCTTGCAACTCAAACTGATCGTTGCGTACTACCGTTACCTCTGCGCCTAAAGACTTAATCAAATGACTCAGGTTATATGTAAACGAGTCGTAATTATCAATAATAACTACTTTCATAACTTGTAATTTATAATTCTGTTGCTTTTACGATGGCCCTGCGCAGAGCACCCAGTTTATTGTTCACTTCCTGTAGTTCGTATTCCACATCGCTCTTGGCCACGATGCCACCGCCAGCCTGGAACCAGAGTTCGCCATTTCGCGATACAAATGTACGGATGGTAATCGCCTGATTCAGACTGCCATCGAGTCCAATGATACCAATACAGCCACCATAGGCACCACGATTGTGAGGCTCGTAATCAGAAATCAGTTGCATAGCGCGAACCTTGGGCGCACCACTCAACGTACCTGCAGGGAAGGTGTCGATAAAGGCCTTGATAGGATCAGCGCCCTCGTCTAATTCTCCGCTTACGCGCGATACCAAATGAATCACGTGGCTATAGTACTGCAAGTCCTTATAGAAATCAACCTTTACGTTGTGACAATTGCGACTCAGGTCGTTGCGAGCCAAGTCTACCAGCATCACGTGCTCTGCATTCTCCTTGGGGTCGTTGCGCAGATACTCTGCCCCTCGCTTGTCTGCTTCTGCATCGCCTGTACGCTTCGTCGTGCCTGCAATCGGATCGATATAAGCTTTTTTGCCTTCGATACGACAATGTGTCTCAGGCGAAGAACCAAAGATTCGGAATCCGCCAAAATCAAAATAGAACAGATAGGGTGAGGGATTGATGCTTCGCAAGGCGCGATAGAGCTTGAAGTCATCGCCCTCGTACTTCTGGATAAAGCGTCGCGAGAGTACAATCTGGAACACATCGCCACGCAGACAGTGCTGAATACCCTTGCGGATATTGGCCTTGTGCTCTTCGTCGGTAAGGGTACTCATCACATCGCCCACAGGGTGGAAATCGTAAGCCTGCACGTTGGCTTTGTTCATCGCGCGCAGAACGTTGTCGATATCGGCGCTATCGCCAAGCGTTACTACTTTCAGCATGTTCTGATGATGGTCGAACTCGATCACTACCTTGTAAAGAATATAAAGTACATCGGGGGCATCGTTCTTGGCTTGCGTTTCGTCTTTTACGGGAATATCCTCGAAATAGCGTACAGCATTAAAGCTGGTATAGCCAAAAAGTCCACAAACATTGGCATCCTCACCACTAACCTTAATATTGTCAATGAGGGCATGGATGGCCTTGTCTGAGCGATAGTCTTTATTCACCTCGTGTTGGAAGGTGGAACCATCAGGGTAGGTGATGTTAGCAATCCCATGTCCGATAGCGACGCTGGCGATAGGATTCAAACCAATAAACGAGTGCGAGTTGTTGCTATCGTGATAGTCGGAACTCTCCATCAGGGCGCTCTCTGGATACAAATCTCTCAATCGCATATACACACCTACTGGGGTATAGAGATCGGCGAGGATCGTCTTGCTGCTTGTTTTATATTCAAAAGTAATCATAACTATAAACTATCCATTATAAACTAGAAATTCCCGTATTCTTTCGCCATTGCTTTGTTCTTCAGATACGTTTCTACGTCCTTATCGCCACGTCCGCTTACAGTGAGTACCACTACATCTGTAGGCTTAAACTGCAGTTTTGAGAGGGCAGCGATGGCGTGGGCACTTTCGATGGCAGGAATGATACCCTCCATGCGTGTGAGTTCATAACCACCATAGATAGCCTCGTCGTCGTTGATGCTCAACACCTGCGTGCGACCTTGCTTTGCCATATTGCAATGCATAGGACCTACACCAGGATAATCCAGTCCTGCGCTGATGGTGAAGGCTTCTTCTATCTGACCATCCTCGTTCTGCATTACCAGCATCTTGGCACCATGCAGAATACCTGTGGTTCCCTTGTGAATAGTCGCAGCAGTATGGTTCGTTTCCCATCCATGACCACCAGCTTCTGCCAGCACGATCTTGACGCGTTCATCATCCATATAGTGATAGATGGTACCTGCGGCATTGCTACCACCTCCGATACAAGCGATGAGATAATCAGGATAATCGCGCCCGATCTTCTCCTCAAGTTGCCATTTGATTTCTTCAGAGATCACGCTCTGCATACGGGCTACGAGGTCGGGATAGGGATGAGGCCCCATCGTAGAACCCACGATATAGAACGTGTCTTGTGGATGACAGCACCAGTCGCGAATCGCCTCGCTGCAGGCATCGCTCAGGGTCATGTTTCCAGTACGAACAGGATGAACCTCTGCCCCTAGCATCTTCATGCGCTCTACGTTGGTATGCTGGCGCTCTACATCCGTTGCCCCCATAAACACCTCGCACTTCATGTTCATCAGAGCACATACCGTTGCTGTGGCCACACCATGCTGACCTGCACCCGTCTCTGCAATGATGCGCGTCTTGCCCATCTTCTTCGCCAAAAGAATCTGTCCGATGGTGTTGTTGATCTTGTGGGCACCAGTATGGTTCAGATCCTCACGCTTCAGATACAGCTGGCAACCATACTGCTCACTCATACGCTTAGCAAAATACAGAGGCGAAGGGCGACCTACATAGTCTTTCAGCAAAGCATGATATTCCTGTTTGAATTCCTCGCTCTCGATAATCGGCAGATAAGCTTCCTGCAGATCATGCACACACTTGTAGAGTATCTCTGGTACGTAAGCACCTCCGAACTCTCCGTAAAAACCGTTTTTGTCAACTTGATAATTCATATTTTTATTTGTTTCTGTGTAAATACTAACTTAAAAAAGGCCCATCGTAAGAACGACAGGCCTTTTATTGCTATTTTGCGTACAAACTACTATGCACGTGGCTATCTTCTCACGATCTTTTGAATCTTGAGCTGCGCCACCACCAATAGTTGTTTGTTCTAATCATAATCTGCTAATTTTATCAATTTGGCGGCAAAATTAAGCATTTCCTTTCTTTCTGCCAAATTTTTAGCCAACTTTTTTTCAAAAAGCTCGAATTATTTCGTTTTCTCGAATTTCCAATAGTCTAAACGCACGTCGCCTTGGGTATTGCTAAAGCAGAAATAAAGGTCGTGTACACCAGCAGCATTGCTAATCTGCGTGGTGAAGTTGCGATAGGTGTCTACACTCCCTGTTGAGGCGATATCCAGCGAACCAATCACAGGACCGTTCTGACTATCGATACGGATGGTGATGGTACATTGACCTGTAGCTGCAGCTGCGATGCTGAAGCTCTTGGCACCCTCGCCAAAGTCGACACCTCTCAACTTAATCAGCTCACCATCGTTGATATCATAAATATACATGTTTTTCCAGCCTGCTGATTTCAGACCATAGCCCCAAGCCATCGTCTCTGCCTCTACACGCTGGTAGGGGTTCAGCCATTGCAATTGCTTCATAGGCTCCTGATCCAACCAGTAAGGCACTTCCTGAATAGTGCCATCCTCATTATAGGTTATCTCTGTTGCCGATACGCTTCTGCGCTCGTGGTGGGTAAAGGTATCCAGATGCATCAGGTCGTAGCTTTGACCAAAGATATACGAGTGACCCTTATAGTCGCAGATGCCAGGATGATTGCCACGATCTCTTAGTGTGGGGCGCATGATGTAGCCCTTAAACTCCCAAGGACCAGTAGGCCCTTCGCTCATCGCATAGCCCAGCGCCTCTGGACAACAAGTAGAGGCGTAGCCCAAATAGTAGTGGCCATTGCGCTTATAGAACCAAGGCCCCTCCTGATAGTGCTCGATATGTGGCAAGCGCACCACGCTGTCTTTCAGCGATATCATATCGTTGTTTAGGCGTGCATAGAAGGTGTAGGGATTGCCCCAATACAGATAAGCCTGTCCGTCATCATCGGTAAAGACAGAGGGATCGATATCATACCAGTTGCTCTGATCCCAGACGATGGGTTTGCCCAGAGGATCCTTAAAGGGGCCATAAGGCGAATCAGCCTCCAAGACAGCGATACCATGACCATGCAACGGGGCATAGAGATAATACTTGCCATTACGCTTTACGGTCTGTATCGCCCAGGCACCATTGTCTCTGCTACGCCAGGGGATATCCTTCAGTGAGGCTACAGCACCATGCTCTGTCCAGTTGGCCATATCGGTGGTAGACCACAGCAACCAGTCGTACATAAAGAAACCTGCAGAACTCTTTTCGTTCGCATCAAGGATATCCTCTGGTGAGGCATCGTGCGAGGTATAGAGGAAAAGCGTATCACCTACGACCAATGGTGAGGGATCTGCTGTGTATTTCGTCTGGAAAAGGGGCAGATTAGCGCTGGTCTCACCTTTTACTGCTGCTTGCAGAATCAGCGAGTCGAGCAGCGATTCCAA
>CAJOGK010000038.1 GCA_905234145.1 uncultured Prevotella sp.
CACCGAGGGGGTGCCTCGCGGCAGGGGGCTCGCAGCCCCCGAAAGCGTCTACCTACTCAGTATCTCATTCCGTTAGCGACTGCAAACATAGTAACTACGACTACAATATTGAAAGCGTACTCTACGACTACAATATTGAAAGCGTACTCTAAAGAGATCTATCAGGATTTCGATGAGCTCTTCATCGAGAAGAACAAGTATAATTGCTACTGGGTTCACTTTGCTGTGCGCCCGAGTGGTAATCGCCGGAAAATCAGTATTCTGAATGGGTAGGCTTTAGAATGCTAACGGGCTCGGATAAAGCGATATACGGGGCCATCGAAACCAGACAGGAGTGAACCAGTGATGTGCCAATCCAGCTCTGTGGGGATAGAGATGAGCTCTGCATCGTGGGCACAAAGGTCCTGTAATTTTTGCGCCCACGATGCAGTAGCTTCTTGATAGGCTTTTGAACCCATCAGTATGGGTAAGGTTGCCCCTTGAATAATTGGTGTAACTTAATAGGCGTGCTTAACCCTAATTCATGATTTACAATGTTAAACGTAACTTCGCGAGGTTCATTTCCCGTATTCGGAGAGGCCATAAGTGTGATTTCTGCCATCTGTAACCCCCTGGTTGCACTTTGGGAAACCTCTTTTAACCAATCGCAGGTGGCAGGAATCTCAACCGTGAAAAACACGTTTGTCTGGAAATGAAAATTACATATACCTCCTTCTGCCATTAGGAGATATTCAGAACCGAAGGTAATAATGGCATTGTTCTGCTTCTGAATCACATTAAAAGTAAGAGTGGTTCCCTCTTTAGAGTCAGTCAGTGTTACAACAGCCTTGCGCTCCTCATACGTGTCATTTGCCTGAGCATTAACACGAATAGTCTTGGCGCTTACGGTTGGCGTACACCAGGTCTCATTAGAAAGAGCCTTAATGTTCGACAAATCGGCATTTCCAAAAGTTACATCATAGAAACCTTCTGTTTCTTCCATTACGATGTCGCTAACTTTTTGTCCAGTCAAAGGACTTTCATAGTTACTACATGACACAACAGTTGCGCTGAATACATATACCAGCGCAACTGAAATAAGAGATAAAAATGATTTTTTCATATGCTTTTTTATTAATCACGTTTTACTATCTTCTTTGAGAATGTTTGTCCATCCTCGCACAATTTCATATTGCAACGCATAATTAAACTCTGCAAAGGTAGGTGATAAAGAACTGTTATCCAAATTATTTGCAAATAAATAATTCACTAAAATTCACTTCGGAAATGTTAAAATGTGGGTATAATTTCTCAAAACACCTTTAAACAAAGGATGTTCGAGAATTAAACATACCTCCCCCACTAATAATTCACTAAAATTCACTTTTTCATATTTCTTGTCCTATATGGATTATTCTCCACCAGAAATGATGTTATATTTCTGACTCAGATTAGTGTATAACGTGCGGGCAGAACTATCACCAAAAAGCGTTTCATTTAACTCTAATTTGATGTTGCTGATACGGTTTGGCTTTAAGTTAAGCCAGTTTGCAATACAACTATCAGAGATCCTTAATATGACAAGTAAACATACTTGTTTTTTCTGTTTGGTTATCTTCGGGGTGTTTTGTAAATCAAGTAACATGATGGGAAAGTATGTTCTCATTTCATCATCCAGTTTAGTCCAATCTCTTTCTTCAACAACAGATAGAGGCTTTTTCTCTAATTCTTTAAGATACCTTACAATTCCTGTCTTCAAGAATTCGGTTGTATTTTCAAGAAAATGCGAAATACCTTTTTGATGCTCGATATGTTTGATGGCTTTTTTTAATCTTCTGTTCTCCTCCTTGAGTTCCATCATTTTACTCTCATATTCATCGTAATCTTTTTGCATCAGCTCAATATCTTGCTGACGAGCCTTATCCAACAAGCGCATGGTATAGATGTTCCTACTATACTCATCTGTAGCACGAATATGCTCTGCCTTAAGGCTTTCTATCTCTTCTTGCTTCTTTTGTTTAATCTTCTGATACCACATCAAAAAGATAATGGAAGAAAGAATAACGAGGAAAATTAAAGAAACAAGAATCAATCGGGCAATGTTGGCTTTGGATTCGTTCTCCAAAGCTTCTTTCTGATAAAGGCTATAGTTATAGCTTGCTGCCATTTGAGCAGTTAGCTGCTGATCCTTCTTTGCTATAGAAGAGTCATTTACCTCACAATATAACTGAGCATATTTGGCAATTGAATCTGCAAGATGACGTTTTTTATAGATGCTTAATAGTCCCCTATACATAGAATTTTGCTCTGTGAAAGACATATTGGTATGATATACCTTTCTATAATAATACTCGGCAGAATCAAGTTGATGAATCCCTTCATAATATTTTCCTTTGTAAAAATAGAAAATTCTCCTCGATGATGGAAGTTCATGATGTTCATCAAAAAAAGTAGATTTTTCTTCGTATTCGTTTATAAGTTGTTTTGCTTCTGACAGTCTATTCGGTTCTTGAACATACATGTATAACAACACTAATGAAGTCTGAAGTGCATCTTGAATATAGTGATTATGCAAGCAAAGATTTCTGGTCTTTTTTATTAGATATTCTGCGCTATCCTTTTTATTAAGTAAAATGTATGCTCCTGCTAATTTGTTTAAACTCTGAATCGCAGAGAGGGTATCTTTAGCCAAAAAGGCAAAATGGCTTGAAAAATAACGAGCTTCTATTTCCTTCGTGAGAAGTAACTGTTTATGATATATCCTTGCCATCTGCGAAAACACACGAAACATCGTATTGAAATCACAATCTTTTGCTAAGGTGTCTGCTTTAGTAATGGCATCAAGATAGCAATCTATCGCACGAGGGGAGTCGCCTTTGTCTCGATAGACGCAACCCAACAGATAGTGAGCTAACATGCGCTCGTTGGTTGAGCCATGACGATCATAGTACTTCGTGAAATCTTTTGCGATGCTATCGGAGGTGAAAAGCACATCAGCTTTGTTCTGGGCTTTGGCCTCTAAAAGGTCGAAGCGCATGCGGAGGCTTTTGCTCCAATTGGCTTTTTCTGCCTTTAGCGAGTCGAGCATTGTGAGGGCAGAATCAGGATGATCGTTCATCAGAGAATCGATGCGATCAAGCTTGGCTCTTTGCTCATGCTGCCCAGAGCATGCCATCAGCAAGGCTACACCTATTATTATATAGAGGATCTTCTTCACGTTAGATGCTATGCTGTTTTGGTGGCAAAGATACGAAAATTTTCTGTAAAACGTGCTATTTTATAAAAAATTGCCACTTCAAAACTCGTTGCTTTCTGTCCTTCGATATTTGAAAGAGAGTTATAGTCATCGACTTAAAATGCCTTTTTTATCACTTTTTGCTGGAAAATATTGAATAGCCTTGGGGACAGACCTGAGTCATAGCAGCCGTCATACCCAAGTACCTGTCCCAGTGGCTAGTTTTGACAATAAGTATCGAGATGCCAGTGTGAATATTCGTCGTAATCAAAAGACAATGGATGCCTTTAACCGTTTGCCTGAAGAGTTCACTAGAGAAGACGTGGTGCGTTGTTTTAATCTTAGAAATGAGGCTGCTGCTGGTATGAGAATAAGTAGGCTGATGAAGGATCATGTTATTGAGAAGTTACCTGGATTTGTGGAAAATGGCACAACCAAAGGTAAGTTCCGAAAAACAGGTGTCATTATGCTAAGTTGACGCTGTAACGCTGTAACACTGTACCATCAGAAAATCCTAGTTTATAATTAATAGTTGATAGTTTATAGATGACAGAAGTAACAAGTAATAGTAAGATGAAACTCTCTGAGCACTTTGTGCTCGGGGAGTTTACAAAGAGTAATCATCCCGAAGTGTATAACATCCCAAGTCGTGTGGCGATTGAGAATATGAAAAGAATTTGTGGTTGGCTGGAAGAACTGCGCGACAGATATAATGCGAAGTACAGTGAGAATTCACCTATTATAATAAATAGCGGTTATCGCAGCCCGCAATTAAACAAGAAGGTTGGAGGTGTCTCAACCTCGAATCACCTGACTGGTTGCGCTGTGGATATCCGATGCTATGGCATCGAGCAGGCGATACGCTATGCCACCATCCTTATGGATTATGCTGACGAATCGAAAGAAGAGTTCGATGAGCTCTTCATCGAAAAGAATAAGTATAATTGCTATTGGGTTCATTTTGCCGTGCGCCCCAAGGAGAATCGCAGAAAGATTGGGTTTTTGAACGGCTAACAAAAAAGCCTCTCGAATCTGTCGCAAAACACGAAATAAAGACTCACTTTTTGTGTCAGTTGTTTGGTGGAGTCGAGAAAAAGCACTAACTTTGCCATCACAATAAAATGTATATGGAATTTGCGCTGACGTTGTTGAAATGGTTCCGGGAGAACGGTCGCGATTTGCCCTGGCGGCAAACGCACGACCCGTATGCCATTTGGCTATCGGAGATTATTCTGCAACAAACGCAGGTAAAGCAGGGCTGGGAATACTGGGAGCGCTTTATAAACCGTTGGCCTACGGTGGAAGCATTGGCAGAGGCGAATGAAGACGAAGTATTGCGCGAGTGGCAAGGACTGGGCTATTATAGTCGCGCCCGCAACCTGCACGTTGCAGCCCGACAAATCACAGCACTGGGGCACTTTCCCAATACCATTGAGGAGATTAAGAAACTAAAGGGCGTGGGCGACTATACGGCTGCGGCGATTGGCAGCATCGCTTTCGGGCTACCTGCTGCGGTGGTGGACGGCAACGTGTATCGGGTATTGGCGCGACACTTTGGCATCGACACGCCTATCAACACGACGGAGGGAAAGAAGGCATTTACGACCCTCGCACAAGCGCTATTGCCGACAAAAGAGGCCTCAGCGTATAATCAGGCGATCATGGACTTTGGCGCCATGCAATGTACACCGCAATCGCCAAAGTGCGACAGATGTCCGCTGATGGAATCGTGCGAGGCGGTGAGACAAAACAGCGTAGCCCAACTACCCGTAAAGCTGAAAAAGCTGAAAGTGCGCGAGCGACACCTTATTTATATATATACGCGTTGTGGGGATGAAGTGGCCATCCATCGGCGCGGGCCCGGGGATATCTGGCAAGGGCTGTGGGAGCCCCTTCTTATCGATAACGCACCATCAGGCGCGTTATTGATAAGAAAGAACGTAAAGCACGTACTGACGCACCAGATTATCTACGCCGACTTTTATCTGCTGGAAACGAGCGAGAAGCCCGCATTACCCCCCGACTACATCTGGATAAAAGAAAAGGACATAGATAACTATGCCCTTCCCAGATTGATAGAAATACTATTATCTAAACTTTAGAGTTTTCCCTGATCGCCCAGATAGCTATCCTTGAAACCAAGGAAATAGAGCACGCCATCAAGTCCGATGGTGTTGATGCTCTGCTTGGCATTGGCCACCACACGAGGCTTGGCGTGGAAAGCGATACCAAGACCAGCCTCGGAAATCATGGGCAGGTCGTTGGCACCATCGCCCACAGCAATGGTCTGAGCGAGGTTCACCTTCTCGACCTGGGCAATGAGCTTGAGCAACTCGGCCTTACGATGGCCATCGACAATCTCACCTACATAGCGACCCGTAAGCTTGCCATCCTCGCCGATCTCCAATTCGTTGGCATACACATAATCGATGCCGTAGCGTCGCTGCAGGTACTCGCCAAAGTAGGTGAATCCTCCAGAAAGGATGGCGATCTTATAACCACAACGCTTCAGGATGGTCATCAGGCGGTCGACACCCTCGGTAATGGGCAGACTCTCAGCAATCTCCTGCATCACGCTGACATCGAGCCCCTTCAACAAGGCCACGCGACGGGTAAAGCTCTCCTTGAAATCAATCTCGCCTCGCATGGCACTCTCGGTAATGGCGCGCACCTCAGCTCCTACCCCATTGCGCTCTGCGAGTTCGTCGATACACTCGGTCTTAATCAACGTAGAATCCATATCGAAACAGATGAGTCGGCGCATACGGCGGAACATATCGTCGCGCTGGAAAGAGAAGTCGATCTCCATCTCCTGCGAGAGCTTCATGAGCTTAGACTGCATCTCCTGACGGTCGGCTGGCTCGCCACGCAAAGAGAACTGGATACAGGCACGCGTGTGCTTGCCAGGGTTCTTGATACTCTTACGACCCGTGAGGCGGAGGATAGAGTCGATGTTAAAGCCCTGATCGGCGAGGATGCGGGTAGCGCCCTCGATATGACGCGCCTCAAGCTGGCGACCCATCACCATGAGGATATAACGGTTCTTGCCCTGATGGCCTACCCAGTCTTCGTACTCATCGTCGCTGATGGGCGAGAAATAGATGTTCACACCCAGCTCGGTGGCCTTGAAGAGCAACTCTTTCATGACCTGACCTGAATTGGTTTCGTCCATGCGAATCAGGATACCAAGGGAGAGCGTAGAGTGGATATCAGCCTGACCGATATCGAGAATCTGTGCGTCGTACTTGGCGAGGATGCCCATGATAGAGGCGGTAAGACCAGGACGATCCTGACCCGTGATTTTCACCAATATCTGTTCTTGTTTATTTTCCATATCTAAAAGGGTTTTACGAGTGCAGTACATAATTTATCTTGGAAGCCACGGCCATCGCTATTTTTCATCACACCTTGATTGATGATACAGAAAGCCAGTTGGTGGCCATTAGGCAATGAGGCATAACCTGCGAGCGAGGAGATACCAGAGAGCGTGCCTGTCTTGGCGTGCACACGACCATTGACAACGGGGTCGAGCATGCGCTTCTTCAGTGTACCATCCTGTCCAGCAATAGGCAAAGCGGAGAAGAGATGGTAATTGATCTTGGTCTGGCGATAGGCGTAAACCAGCATCTTGACCAGTATCTCGGGGGTAACATAATTATAGAGCGACAAACCGCTACCATCAGCGATGCGATACTGAACGCCACTGACACCAGCCTTGGCGATCTCTTTCTTGATAAGTTGACGGGCATGGGAGGCCTTCGCAGGGCGCACACCCATCGAAGCACCGATATGGTAGAACATCGACTCGGCATAGAGGTTATCGCTCTCTTTCATCATGGGTACCAGCACATCGTTGAACCTATGAATACGCGAGCTCAGCATAAGCGCATCCTTAGGAGGCGTACCTGCCTTGCACTCGCCATCGAAAGCGATACCAAGCTTAGAGAGGCCTTGCATAAAACGAGGCACAAACTCGTCTTTTCGCGACACCAGAAGGGGCGTTAGCTGAGAGTTGTCATCATCCCAGCACCAACCCTCGCCCAGCAAGTCGGGCTCCTTAAAAGAGGTATCGATATAGAGATTGCCATGGATAGAGTCGATACCCATATTTTGCACACTCTCTACAAAGACCATCAGATCGTCGTCGTCGAAAAGCGGATCCATGCCACCCACACAATAAAGGTCGCCCACGAGGACGCTATCCTTTACCGTGCCTTTGTAGCTGAGCGTGGTACGGAAATTATAATCGCCACCCAAAAGATCGATAGCGGTAATGGCCGTCAGCAACTTCATGGTAGAAGCAGGGCGAAGCGTTTGCCTGGCACCATGACTATAGAGCGTGCTGTCGGCAGTCATATCGAATACAAGCAATCCCAGCTGGGTATGCTCTAACAAGGGGTCGGTCATCAGGGTATCTAAACGGGCCTGCAAGTTCTGAGGCCAGGGTAAAGCCACGGGGGCAGAAAGGGTGCTGTCTGTCTGCGCTTGCAAACAGAGAAAAGAGCAGCCCACAAAAAACGTTGTTATATATCTCTTTAAACTTTTCACTTTTAACTTTTATCTTTTAACTGCATCAGTTTCTCCGATACTTCGACACCAGCTTTCGGATAGCCTTGTCGAGCGATTCGGAGGGTTCGATGATATTATAACTCTTCCAATATTCCGGATCCATAAAATACTCCACCTTATCATAATAAGCATCGCGCGAGTCGAACGAACTACGAGTGCCGATGGGTTTCACGTCGCCCGATTCACTATCGGTGACAGCCATCTCGCAGGTGGCGGTAAACGACGTAGCGAAGAGGCGCCTCTTCCAATCGCAATTAAAGCGGAACACATTGCGCAGATAGCTGATACGCGACACGCCTTCGTCGTAACGGTAATCAATGACACACGACAACTCCTTGGGCGTAAAGCGAACACCAAGAGGCTTCTTAACCAGCATGGTGCGCGTGGCCTTCTCCTTATCCCTCACATCGAGGCTCAACTCGATGCGTGTAAAGGCCAGACGATCGGCATCGATATAGAGCTTGCCATGATAGAGTGCATAGGGCATCAGATAGCGTGGCTCGATCTTTACGACATACTGCATGCGGTCGTTGATGTACTCTGGTGTGTCCATCTTAAAATCGTAAGCCTGGAGCTCTTCCGGATTAAGCAGCATCTCACGGTTCTTCACCACATCGAGCTGAACAGGGAGCACAGGGCCACCCATCACCTTGATACCTAACGTATCGCCCGACTTCTGACTGAGCAGGCGACGCCCCTTGATGATTGAAACCCTGTCGCGACCAACACCACGGGTATAAGACGTCTTGTACATATCCTCCACGCCCTCGGCCACGTAGATGTAGTGCTTACGCTTCATGGCCGTTTCGCGATAGAAGGCCTTGAGCAACTCTGGCTGACGACTGTAGTTATCGGGAATCTTACTGATAGCGATATCTACGAGCTCTCTTGGATCAGCATTCCTGACCACAATCTCGCGCAACTGGATGCTGGTGGGCACGAGGCGAACCTTCAACCCCTGGGTCTTGCCATCCGTGATACGCAACTTGCGCGTCTTGTAACCCAGATGGGAGATGGTGATGGCAGAGGGCTCTTTGTCGAGCTTCAGCGTGAAATCGCCATCCTCATTGGTTACGACCGATATACGGCCTGCAGAAACACTTACCTGACGCAGACGGTTACCCGTCTTATCGTCAACAACCACACCGCTCACCACAACTTGTTGGGCAAACATCGCCAGCGGAGCCAGCATCAATATTATCAGCCATGGTCTTTTCATCATCGTCTTGTGTCTTGGTTTTGGTGCAAAGATACAACTTTTTTCGTCAAGATGCAAATAATATGCGAAAAATTATATACCTTTGCAGCAAATATTTTAAACGAATCAAGTATGGTGTACAAGTATGATTTCCTGGTGATTGGTGCTGGTGTGGCTGGTATGAGCTACGCCCTGAAAGTGGCACGTGCCCAGAAAGGTAAGGTTTGTATGATTTGTAAGACCTCGCTCGACGAGGCCAACACGTCGTTTGCACAAGGTGGCGTGGCCAGTGTGACCAACCTAGAGCTCGACAATTTCGACAAGCATATCGAGGACACGATGATAGCCGGTGACTACATCTCTGACCCCAAGGCCGTAGAGCAGGTGGTTCGCAAAGCCCCTGAGCAGATAAAGGAACTGGTAAACTGGGGTGTAAACTTCGACAAGAAAGAAGATGGCAGCTTCGACCTGCATCGCGAGGGCGGACACTCTGAATTCCGTATTCTGCACCACGCAGACGATACCGGTGCCGAGATACAGCGAGGACTGATGGAGGCGGTACGCCAAGATCCGAACATCGACATCAAAGAGAACCACTTTGCCGTGGAAATCATCACCCAGCACCATCTGGGCGCCAAGGTGACACGTCGCTCACCTTATATACATTGTTATGGGGCCTATGTGCTGAATCCTGATACGCAGAAGGTTGATACCTATCTGAGCAAGGTCACCGTGATGTGTACGGGTGGTTGCGGTGCCGTTTATCTGACCACATCGAACCCCGTGGTTGCAACGGGCGACGGTATAGCCATGGTGTATCGCGCCAAGGGTACGGTAGCCGATATGGAGTTTGTACAATTCCACCCCACCGTGCTGCATAACCCCAAGGAAACCCACCCAGCCTATCTGATCACAGAGGCCATGCGTGGCTATGGCGGTATTCTTAGACTACCCAACGGACAGACATTCATGGAAAAATACGACGAGCGCCTATCGCTGGCACCTCGTGACATCGTGGCACGTGCCATCGATAAGGAAATGAAGATTCACGGACTTGACCATGTGTGTCTCGACGTTACCCATAAAGACCCTGCGGAAACACGCAAGCACTTCCCGAACATCTACCAGAAATGCCTCTCTATCGGTATCGACATCACCACCGATTATATCCCTGTAAGACCTGCGGCCCACTATATGTGTGGCGGTATTAAGGTAGACCTAAACGGACAAACCAGCATAGAGCGCCTGTATGCCCTGGGCGAGTGTTCTTGCACAGGACTGCATGGTGGCAACCGCCTGGCATCGAACTCGCTTATAGAAGCTGTGGTGTATGCTGATACTGCGGCAAAGGATTCGCTGGAGCACATACACTTCTACGACTTTAACGAACAAGTGCCTGAGTGGAACGATGAGGGCACGATGACCAACGAAGAAAAGGTGCTGATTACCCAAAGCGTAAAGGAGGTAAACCAGATTATGTCGAACTATGTGGGTATCGTACGTAGCGACTTGCGATTGCATCGTGCCTGGGATCGTCTGGACATGCTCTACGAAGAGACGGAAAGACTCTTTAAACGTGTGAAGGCGTCAAAGGATATCTGTGAACTGAGAAACATGATTAACGTGGGGTATCTGATTACCCGTTGGGCGCTGGAACGCAAAGAGTGCCGAGGTTTGCACTTTACCACCGACTACCCCGTTCATGCATACGACAAGTGATAAATAATCCCCGCCAGCTGGCGGGGATTATTTATCTTGCCAAGGAGAATTTCAGGGAGAGGCCGAAATCGTAAGTGGTAGTAGGATAAGAGCTGCTAGCCAATAAAGGGGTATTGGTTTGCTGCTCATAATAAGCGGTAAGCGTGAGGAGTTTACTCAACGTATAATCGGCCATGAAAGAGAACTTGAAAGCACTGTTTCCACTTGAGGCAGAAGAGGTAGCGGTAGCAATATCGCGTGTGATCGCAGCCTGCTTGCGGAAAGTGATATCCAAGCGCATATTCAAATCATGGTTAACACCCGTTTTGGTAGAGGGAGTAGAGGAGGTAGAAGATGCAGAAGCGTTTTCTCCGTTTTTCGTCTTCTTGCGAGGATTCTGCGCTTTCTTTATCATGCGATTGCCAGAAGCGCCAAAGATATTAAAATCGCGAATCTTATAAGCAAATCCTGCTACCCAGTCGCGACTAAGGGCCTCGTTTACCTGAACGCTCGTCATTGATAGATTGAGCACACGCGAGGTGCGATACTCTACCTTGGCGGTGAGGTCGTTCATAAAGGTGGCATCGACACCAATCAGCGGTGAGAAGGCTTCGTTAATGCTCACGGTAGGAATGCTGGGGAGGGTATAACTACCCACGCTATACACACTCTTATAAGCATGGTTGAGATTCAGGCTCTTTAGTTTGCCCTGGAACCAAGTAAGTTTGGAGAGACCAGAATAGCGTATAGTCCAGTTGGGTAGTAATCGGGTTACAGCTGGGAAGATATCCAAAGACTTACCTGCACCCGTTGTATAGGCAGAGAGGAAGGCTGGTACGAGTACCTCAGCAGCATAAGGCTTGCCCCCTACCCTTTCCTGGAACTCAGGTATCAACTCGCAGAAGCGGTCAAAGGCAGCAGATTTGTAGCCATTGGTGGCATTGCCCATGCCAGACAAGGCTCCACGCAAGGACATCGTGGTCATATTGAAAGAACCACTAATGGTGGTAGGCATTCCCTCATACATAAACTGAATACTCTTGGCATGATTATCCGTACGCGAGGCATTGAGTTCGATTCTCAGGTCGCGCATGGGCTCCAGCACAGCTTTTATCTGCAAATCCTTGGTACTATTAATCGTAGCAGGTGAAGAGATATTATCCGTCAAAAGCCAACCATTATCCATGGCCTTATTGATGTAGTTATCGCCTGTCAAACCAAAGGCAAAGTCGAGGCCAGGCGCCAGTACACTACCCTTACGCTGACCAAAGAAATCGCCCACATTAGGCAAGAAGCCAGGCAGATTCATGGCATATTGCGAACGGAAGCTGACATTCACGGAGCGCACCATCATCAGGATACGCGCCACACTCTGTGCTGGACGATACCACCACTCGTTTTCCGAAGAGGGTTTGGCGGTGATACTGAGTTTCAGCTGAACGGTATCGCGCGTCTTAATCAAAATCTTGTTCTCATCGATTACCTTATACTTGATATCGTAGGGCTTGCCATCCTTGGTACGGGCAGAAACAATGAGTCGCTTAGAGCCTTTGTTATGCGCTACCGTAACGGTGGTATCGAGCTTTAAGGTAATCTCGCGCTGATAGGCGTTTTTATTCTTAGGAAGAATTTTTTCTTCGGGGTTCTTTTTGTCTGAGGAATTTTTTTTGTCTAAGGAGTTTTGGAGATTAGGAGATTTATCATCAGAATCTTGCGAAGCTGCTCCTTTTCTCCTAGACTCCTTAGACACATTATTCCTCTCCTTAGACCCTTTTTTCTCCTTAGATCCAGTATTTTTCTCCTTAGAGGCGATGGTTTTCTTAAAGCGCTCATTAGCCTTCTTGAGGAAGGGCACATGGTTATAAAGCATCTCCAAATTAAACGATGCATTGATATTCAGGTTGCGATTGTTGGTGATGGTATTTCCCAGAGTGGAGCCATCCTCAAGAACCGTACCACGCACCCAAGTGTAATGGGCATTATAAGAAGCATCGCTATTCACCCAGTCGAAGATAGGCAACTTATTCAGGGGCAACTGATAAGAGAGACTCGCTTGCTGTTGATAGTCGAGTGGCGTACCCCAATTGAGGATGCTATGCTTTACAGAGTCTTTCCAAGCGGCATAGCGATCAGGATAGAGGTCTTTATTCACAGGAGTATAGGGTTCCTCGATCTCTGCTCGGGTAGCTGACTGGAAATTGAAGTGCAGATTCTTGGTAAAGTCCCAACGCAAAGTGAAATCACGATTCCAAAGGAACTGCGAATCGAAGGTAAGCGGCAGGTTCTGATTCTCCAGATTCTCCAAATCGCGCTCCTGAAGCTCGTAATATCTGCGTGTAATCTCACTGTTGAAACCAATGTTCTGAGGCAGATAGTTAAAGCCCAGAGCCTTGGGGAAATTAAGCCACTTCGACTTACCCTTGACATTCTTGAAAGGTTCCCACGTCTTGTAAACAGGCGAATAGGTATAGGTGAGTGCCCCACGCCAATTATCCTCCTTTTCGTAAACCGTTGTCTCACCAGAGGTATTGCGATGCGAGTGACTATAGGAGATGGAGAAGTTGGCTGGATCGTAAGGCATCGGATGGCGCTTGGTTTTCAAGCCCCAACGCACATTGGTAAGCGAGAAGTTCGTGTTCTTGCTCTTGGTGATGGCGATCGACTCGATGCTGTCGCGCTCATGACGATCGGCTGCAGCTTCGAGGGCATCGCTCAGACGCATATCAGAATCCAAAGGATTATAGCGAGGACGGACTTCCTCTTGCGACACTGAATAATACAGGGGCGCAGAAACCTTGGCCTTATCAGGGAAGAACTTACCCAACTCGAACTGGGTCGTAATGGCATACTCCTTTTGGGTATCAGTACTACGTTGCATCACGCCCTCTTCCAGTCCACCAAAGCCATCGCTGATATAGCGACCAGAGAGGTCGACCTTACCAAAGTCGGATAATTGGATGTTCATCTTACCAGTTGCAGCCCATCCGCCTTTGTTGTTGGTATCCATCATACGAAGCTCGTTGACCCAAACCTCACCCGATTTTATCTCACTCGACACATTGCGCACACCAATCATCATCACCTTCACCTCGCCAAGGGTAGGATTTCCCAGAATACTTACCTTGTTCTTTGGATGGTGGGCATCGTAGGCAGAATAAAGATGGTTATAGCTGGCCATACCTGAAGCCTTGGCGATATTGCGCTCTTTCTTCAAGCGGGTAAAGATACTGATATCGATATAAAGCTGATTAGCCTCTGGCCATACCATCATACGATCAGCGGTAGAGTAACGGCTGTAATCATTGCGATCTGGGGTAAGACTCAGGGGTATTTCGTATTCGTAGTAGTTGTTCTTGTAATCACTACCGAGTCGGATAAACAGGGCCAATTGTCCATCCTGCAAGTTGGTCACATCCGATAGCAGGTGATTGGCATGCACAAACATTTGCATGTGCTTATACTGTCGCAAATCGAGGTTCATGTGGCGATAGACTGCCTTCGATTCGCCACTCTGTAATTGTTCCACCACCATATTGAGCGCCTGCTCATTATTCTCTACCAGCTGGGGCTGAGAGGGGTCGGTAACACGCGAGATACCAGGAGGCAGCACATAGTTGACGGGTTTTTTGTCGTTATTCTCTTCGATATTGACAGTACTCACTTTCATGATACCACTCTCAGAGGCAGAAGTATTCAGACTCTGCTTATAGACACGCCACTCGCCTCGCACCAGATCGAGACTACCAAAGCGCAATACGATAGGCTTCTGGAAACCCGTCATGAACATACGCATGAAACGGACACTGGTAAAGTCGTTGATAGAACCCACCTTGCGCTCATATTCTACGAGAGGGATGCGGAACTGATACCAATTGACACTGGTGGTATCACCATTGCGCAACTTCACACTACTGGTACGCATATCAGTGATATAACTACCCGGAGGAGCCACACCGTTACGATAAGCATCCAGTATTTCGGGCGAGATACGCACACGATACTGGTAATAACGTTCGTACTCGTTGAGGGTGTAATCCATATTGATATCCTCCACATCCGGACCACTCTGATAGCTGGTGTCGTAACCCTCTGTCTGTTGATCGGTATCAGGAGAGTTTCCCTGAGGATTGTTGATGCGCTTGTAACGATCGAGGATGCTCTTTTGCTGTTCATCGAAATCGCTGCCACGGTAGTAGTGATAGTTATCACCTGCAGGGTCGTTGTACCAAGCCTGACGAATGCTGTCGTTCGTGATCGTATTGGCCACGCTTTCGAGCCACTCATGATAGGCCCCATACTGCTGTTCTTCCTCATCGTTCAGACCATTGAAGCCCACATCCTGCAATTTGCGCGAGCCGGAAGTGGTGGCAAAGGCATAAGTCTGAGTGGCCTGCACGGGAATCTTACCCCACTGGGTGGTGGTGTAAGAGTTGCTACCATCTACAGGCATACCACTCTCGTAGAATTTCATGCCATCACGCAGGATATCCTCGCTCACTTCACCCAGATTGAAATACAAATCGCCACTATATTCTGAGGCGGTACCGTCCTGACGGGTGTAGATAAAGGGGTCGAGCATCCAGAACTCAATATACTCGATATTAGCCTGCTCAAAATCGGTGGTATTGAGTTTACACATCATACCACCCCATTTGGTCTCTGGTTGTTGCAAAGAACCATCGGTATTGAATTCGTGGGAGAGGTTATAAGGGCCACGCTCTGAGGGATAGTAAGCCAAGTTCAGAATAGGCAACGTAGAAGTGGCGCCATTATAGGTACTCTGGTCGCGATTGGGATATAGCTCCTTGACATACACCTCGCGCACATAGTGGTTCGACAACTGCTCCAAGTCGCTCTTGATATGACTAGGCGTAAGCGTAGAACTACGACGGGTAAAGATGGGGTCGACATTATACCAAGCCAGCAAAGCACGATTCATACCACTCGCCACAGTCAACTTATCAGAGGATTCCTGGAACATCGTAGGCACACTTGAAAGCGTCCACAACTTGGGATTGCTGACATCGATGTAGCTCTTGGTATTCTCAAAATCATCGATATAAGAGGCATCATCCTGTGTGCCTTTGGCTGTACCCGCGATAAGTTGGGCAAACTCTCCCGTAAACGAGATATAAGAGGGTTCTTTCACGTGGAGGAAAGGTATCTTGTTGAGCATGGAGGTGAGCCACTGGCTTTCTTGTTTCCAGTTGACGCTGAGTCCCCAGAGGGTATTGCTTAAAGGCTCCGAACCCATCGCCACCTTCGAGGTAAGGGCTTGTTCGTGCAAATGCATCAGCGTACCTGCGATTGTGAAGTTCTTAGAGAAGTCGTACTCCCAGTTTACACCTATCATCGTCTTTCGCTGCATGCCATAATCCGTGTTCGATTCCAGCGACACATTGACATTGGTACCTGCATCGATGATACTTTGATTCAGGATGGTCACCTCGCCAGCAGAGTAATCGACAGAATAGTCGGAACCCTCGGTGAGCACCACACCACCAGCCGTAACGACCACAGAACCAGGAGGCACATTATAAGCACCCAACGAAATCACGTTTGCACTACTGCCCTTATACTGTCCCACCAGTATGTATTTATCTTTCTCTGCTGTCAGTTTAGCCACGGTCTTGGTAGAGTCGTAGAGCTCATGGAACACGTAAATCTCTGCCTCTTGCTCTGTCATGCCACTACTGATCAATTGTTTTTTCAGGTAGTCGCCAAAGGGTTCTGCGGAAGGCAGGAACACGCGACCATCGCTCACGGTATAGCCCTCTATGTAATCGAAATAGCCATTGGGGTGGGCTTTGTTGTTATTGTCGAGACGGTCGCAACCCAACATCTTAAGCAAAGTGCGACTCTTTACCCTCTGATCTGGGATATAAGTGAGATACACACCTGCGGTATCGCTCTGGAATTTGATGTCGAGTCGGAACTTGGTGCGCTCTACTCTGGAAGCCAGGAAATACACGTTCTTCATCATCAGCTTCCAGTTACCCTGCGAAGGATTGTTCGAGGTATTCTTCAGCGACCTTACAAAAAGGGCTTTAGAGGTCTCTGTGAGGTCGGCAGCAAACTCGCCCACCTGATAGCTGACGCCACCAGCAGTAAACTCGTATGCCACCGCCAGCACCTGATCGGTTTGCAGACCAGATTTCAGCGAGACATAACCCAAAGCAGAATTCACCGTATATTCTGATGAGGAGAGCAAGCGTGCACTAGCAAGCTTTTCGTAGTCGCGCCCACTTTCAAAACCCTCAATCGTATTCAGCACACTACTGGTTTGATTGATATCACGGGCCTCAACATAGTTATTCACCAACGTAGCATACTCATCGTTGGCATCATTGCTGGGCACGGGCTTACCTGTCAAATGCCAGATAGGATTGCTCAAGGTGGTATTCTCGCCTAAGTCGGTTAAAGCGATGATATGACGGGTGTTCGAGGTGGTTCCAGTCTTATTGGTCACCCAGATTTCCACACGCTTAATCTCGATACCTGTGGTGATATTGGGCAAGGTCGACATGGACTTGTCATAGCGATCACGGAAATAATGCGAAAGGAAGAAGTGGCGATTCTCTTCATAGTCAGATACATCCATCTCGAAGGCAGTGGTTTGGGTTCCACCTTTCGACGAGACACTCTTGGTGGAGGATTTCTTTTGCGAAAGTACCGTCTGGAGTTTTAAGCGACCAAACTGCATATCCGTACGTATACCAAACAAACTGGAAGCACCTTTCACCAACGAGTTGTTAGAGGGGAAAGTGACGTTTCCAGCCTCTACCAGTTTAATGATTTCATCTGTCTTTCCCTCGTATTTCAGCTTCAGGTTCTGGGTATCGAAATCAAAGGTGGCATCAGTATTATAGTTCAGGTTCATGTTCACCTTATCGCCTACTCGACCATTCACGTTCAGATTGATTTTCTCATCGAAATCGAACGCTGTGGTTTTGCGATTGCGGATGGGCAACGAGGGGTTATCAATCTTCTTGATGTTACCACCCATCTTCAACTCTGCTGTTCCCTGCGTTTTGATAACCACACCACCGGGACCAAAGATTTTCTCTGCTGGTCCTAGGTCAAAGTGCATGTTCTTAATATCAAACGGATCCTTACCACCATTCTCGATGTTGGTTGTGTTTTTCTGTCTGAAGAATTGTCGCAGGGCTTTCTGCTCCACCCATTGCTGATATTCCTTAGGCGTCATCAGCACAGGAGCATTCAGATAGGTATCACCCATCTTGGAACCGATGTAGTAGACATTGGCAGAATCGTCGTATTCAACACTCTGACGGATGTTTTCCGGCATCTTCAGGTCGATGGCCGACGAGTCGAGATCGTGCACTAGCATAGGAGCCGTTGGCTGAATGCGCCAACGAGCTTTCAACGAATCTTGTTGTGCCTGCGCGCCCACGCACGCGAGCAACAAGCCCAATATGATCCCTGCTAGTCTAAACAAAATCTTACTTGATTTGTTTCAATGCCAACTTCACCACTACTTCTACTGGAGCATCAGGCTGCTCTTTCAGAATGGCAAGAACCACCTTTTGCGAAGGTGCAGGTGCAAAGCCCAACATCGTCAGGGCACTCACTGCCTCATCCTTCACCTGATTGTTGACAGGTGGAGCCACAGTACCACCAACAGGCAGTTCCTCTGCGATACCCAATTCCACTATCTTATCACGCAAATCCACAATGATACGCTGGGCTGTTTTCAGTCCAATGCCCTTTACCGATTTCATCACACGCTCATTGTTGGTGGAGATGGCATTACAAAGCTCATTCACACTGAGCGACGAGAGGATCATTCGTGCCGTATTGGCACCTACCCCACTCACCGTAATCAGCAAGAGGAACATCTCTCGCTCTCTCTTATTGACGAATCCGAAGAGCACATGGGCATCTTCACGAATCGCCTCGTAGACATAGAGCTTGACTTCTTTCTGTCCTTGAATGGCACTAAACGTATTGAGCGATATATTCAGGCCATAACCGATTCCAGCTGCCTCGATGGTGGCGAGTGCAGGGGTCAGCTCGGTCAACTCACCCTTAAATTTCAAAAGTTTGTATATATACATCTTTTAAACGCACAATGCTAACTATTTATTGCCTTAAGAGCCTCAGAAGTTACAAAATGTCACAAATTGACAGTTTTAAGATATTTTTTTAGGCAAATCGTCATATTATTCCACGAAAATCATTACTTTTGCACGCAAATTGGATTAAACCAACCAACAAGAGACATTTTGATATGAAGAAAATCAGAGCAGCCGTCGTAGGTTACGGCAACATTGGAAAGTACGCCCTTGAGGCATTAGAGACCGCTCCAGATATGGAAGTGGCAGGTATCGTACGTCGTAATGGCGCTGAAAACAAACCAGCAGAACTGGCACAGTATGAGGTGGTAAAGGATATCCGTGAACTGAAGGATGTCGATGTGGCCATTCTTGCCACGCCCACTCGTAGTTGCGAAGAGTATGCCAACCAGATATTACCCCTTGGCATCAACACGGTCGATTCGTTCGATATCCACACGAATATCCGTGGCTATCGCGAGCGCCTGATGAAGCTCAATCAGGAAACTAATACTGTCAGCGTGATTGCAGCAGGTTGGGATCCAGGTTCCGACTCTATCGTGCGCACCCTGATGCAGAGTCTGGCACCAAAGGGTTTGTCTTACACCAACTTCGGCCCTGGTATGTCGATGGGTCATAGCGTATGCGTACGTTCTAAGAAAGGTGTGAAGAATGCACTCTCAATGACCATTCCTCTTGGCGAGGGTATCCATCGTCGTATGGTTTATGTAGAGCTTGAGGATGGTGCCAAACTTGAGGATGTAACCAAGGACATCAAGGCCGATCCTTACTTCGCCAGCGATGAGACACATGTCTTCCAGGTAGAGAGTGTTGACGATGTGCGCGATATGGGTCATGGTGTGAACCTCGTTCGCAAGGGTGTAAGTGGTAAGACTCAGAATCAGCGTCTGGAGTTCAACATGAGTATCAACAACCCTGCCCTCACGGGTCAGGTGCTGGTAAATGTGGCTCGCGCTTCTATGCGTCTGCAACCAGGTTGCTACACCATGGTAGAGATTCCTGTCATCGATATGTTGCCAGGTGATCGTGCTGACTTGATCGAACACTTAGTATAATCCTATGGATATCTTAGAGAAGATCGTAGCCCACAAACGCGAGGAAATAGCCCACGCCAAACTAGGCCTCTCATTGGAGAAGCTGAAAGATAATGTTGAGAACATCATCAAGCGTCAAGTGCCCTCCATGTCGCAAACCTTGCTCATGTCCGAGACGGGTATCATCGCTGAGTTCAAGCGTAAGTCACCTTCCAAGGGCTGGATCAAGGAGGATGCCAATGCCAGGGAGATTCCTCGTGGCTACCAGGATGCTGGGGCTGCTGCCATCAGCATCCTTACCGATGCATCGTTTTTTGGGGGCAGCAATATTGATATACTTACTGCTCGCAGAAAGAATGTATCGGTACCTATTCTCTATAAGAATTTCATTATCGATGAATATCAAATCTATCAGGCTCGCGAGTATGGCGCCTCTGCCATCTTGCTGATTGCCGCCTGTCTTTCGCAAGACGAGTGTCGCCATTTCATTGAGATTGCGCATAGTCTGAAGATGGAGGTGCTGATGGAGATCCACAGCGAAGAGGAGTTGGAGTATAGCGTACTGGGAGCTGACATGTGTGGTATCAACAATCGTAACCTTGGCACATTCGAGACAGATGTGCAAAACTCTGTCCGTCTGGCCAGTATGCTACCACCCGAAATGGTGAAGGTAAGCGAGAGTGGTATCTCCAAACCAGAAACGGTACTCATGCTGCGAGGTTTGGGCTTCAGAGGTTTCCTGATTGGCGAGAATTTCATGCGCGAACCCGATCCAGCCTTGGCACTCCAGCAATTCATCGCACAACTCAAACAATAAAGAACATGAATATTGCCATCTTTGTTTCAGGCAGCGGTACAAACTGCGAAAATTTGATTAAGTATTTCAAGGGTTCTGAGTTGGTTAACACAGCCTTAGTCGTGAGCAACAAACCCGATGCCTACGCATTGGTACGTGCAGAGCGCTTAGGTGTACCTACTGCGATTACGCCCAAAGCCGATCTTCACAATCCCGACATTATGTTGCCGTTGCTTCAGCAGTACGATATCGAGTTTATCGTGTTGGCAGGTTGGTTACCACTGATTCCTGATTTCCTCATCGATGCCTTCCCCCATAAGATCATCAATATCCACCCTGCTCTCTTGCCGAAATTCGGTGGAAAGGGTATGTGGGGGCATCATGTGCATGAGGCAGTAAAGGCAGCTGGCGAGACAGAGACAGGCATGACGGTACACTGGGTAACGCCCATCTGCGATGCAGGTGAGATTATCGCCCAATTCAAGGTAGCGCTCTCGCCCGATGATACGGTTGATGACATCGCAGAGAAAGAGCACCAACTTGAAATGGCACACTTCCCAAAAGTGGTAGAAGATATCTTAAAAAACGCTGCAGATGATTAATCCGCAGCGTTTTTCAGTATTTCTGAGAGTGTAGGATGTATATGTACCATATCCGCCAGTTCGTGGATAGTGGTATGTTTACACATCAGCACACTCACCTCCTGTACCATGTCAGCAGCATGGGCACCATAGGCATGACAACCTAATATCAAACCATCCTCACCCACAAAGAGCTTCAACAAGCCCTCCGTTTCGTTCATGGCAAGGGCCTTACCATTGGCACGCCAGAATGATTTCTTCGTGGTAAAGTTGATGCCTTGCGCTTTCAGCTGATCTTCCGTAGGCCCCACACAAGCAGCCTCTGGCTCCGTAAAAATAGCAGCAGGCATAATGTCGAAGCAAATACCATCTTGCTTACCAAGGATATGATTAACGGCACGAACAGCCTGCATCTCTGCAGCATGCGCCAACATCTGCTTGCCATTTACATCACCAATGGCGTAGATGTGGCATAGTTGAGAGTTGATAGTTGATAGTTGATAGTTGTCATTCACTTCTATGGCACCTTGTTTGGTAAGGGTGATGCCTAGGGCTTCGAGGTTCAGCCCTTCAGTACGAGGCTTGCGACCTGTTGCCATCAAGATGACATCAGCATCTATCGTAGCAATATCCTCTACCGCTGTTTTCATCTTAAAGGTGATGCCCTGCTTCTCCAGATACTTACGCAAACGCTTGGCGATATCGCTATCGAGGGCTGGCAAACATTCCTTCAGATATTCAATCACCGTTACCTCAGCACCAAAGCGATGGAACACAGAGGCGAACTCCATCCCGATTACACCAGCACCGATGATTGCCAATCGCTTAGGGAGGGTATCAAGGTTCAGCAAACCTGTAGAATCAACCACACGAGAATCGTCGCAACCCTTAATCGGGAGCCACTTGGTTTCAGAGCCAGTGGCGATGATGATGTTAGGAGCCGTATAGTCGTTAACGGTATGGGCATCGACAAACGCACCCTTCTCTTTTACCAATGTAATATTCGGATGAGAAAGGATGCCCTCTACCCCAGCACGAAGTTGGGGTACGACTTGTGCCATACGCTCACGAGCCTCAGCAAAGGTAGCGGAATGGACATATGTCTTGGTAGGTATGCAACCTACATTCAGGCAAGTGCCCCCTACCTCAGCGCCCTCAAAAATCACCACCTTCAAGCCCTGTTTGGCTGCATATTCAGCGGCGCGGTAGCCTCCAGGCCCCGCACCGATGATAATCAAATCAGACTCAGACATGAAACATTAAACTTTTTCTGCCAGAAGCTGGCGGTACGTAGTAATCGGATGCTTGGCAGCAAGGACATCGTCCACACGTCCGATAGGCGTGTTGTGGGGGGCCGTCTTCACAAGCTCCGGATTGGTCTTCGCCTCCTCAGCAATCTTTCGCATCACAGCAATAAAGCCATCGAGCGTCTCCTTCGATTCGTTCTCCGTAGGCTCTATCATCAGACTCTCGTGGAAGAGCAATGGGAAGTAGATCGTAGGTGCATGATAACCATAGTCGAGCAAACGCTTAGCCACATCCATCGTGGTGACACCCGTACTCTTATCCTTCAAACCATCGAATACGAGCTCATGGCAACAGGTTGTATCGATAGGCAACTCGTAGACGTCTTTCAGACTCTCCTTAATATAATTGGCATTCAGCGTGGCCAACGGCCCCACATACTTCACGTTCTCACGACCCAGAGAAATGATATAGACACAAGCACGCATCATTACGCCAAAGTTGCCATTATAAGGCGATACGAAGGGGAAGAAATCTTGCAAGCCCTCACGCACACCAACAGGACCACTGCCAGGGCCACCACCGCCATGAGGCGTCGAGAAAGTCTTATGCAGGTTGATATGCATCACGTCGAAGCCCATATCACCAGGGCGACAAGCACCCAACATGGGGTTTAGGTTGGCACCATCGTAATACATCAGACCACCACACTCGTGAATCAGTTTCGCAATCTCGGGGATGCTGGTTTCGAAGAGACCAAGCGTATTGGGATTGGTCATCATCATCGCAGCGATATTGGGGCCTTCAAGAGAAACCAGCCTTTTCAGATCTTCCAGATCTACCAGACCATCTGCAGTAGATTTCACCTCGATAATCTCCAAACCGCAAACCGCAGCTGAGGCAGGATTCGTACCATGGGCAGAATCGGGCACAATCACCTTCTTGCGTGTCAGGTCGTTGCGGGAGCGATGGTAGTTATCAATCACCATCAGTCCTGTCAATTCACCATGCGCACCAGCATAGGGCTTAAAGGTAAAGTGAGCCAGGCCTGTAAGACTGCAGAGCATCTCCTCAAGCAACATCAGCATGGCTCTTACGCCCGTAACGGTAGGCTCTGGTTGCAGGGGATGCAGATTCTGGAACTGTGGGTGAGCAGCGATTTCCTCGTTGATCTTGGGATTGTACTTCATCGTACACGAACCCAAGGGATAAAAGCCTGTATCCACACCAAAGTTATTGTTCGAGAGGTTGGTATAGTGGCGTACCACCGTCAACTCATCGCACTCTGGTAGCGCAGCATCTTCTGCACGACATAATTCCTTGGGCACCTCGTAATCACCAAACCTGTTTTGGGGCAGACTATAGCCCTTACGACCCTCCTTAGAGAGTTCGAAAATCAAATTTCCATAGAGTCGGTTATTCATAGGGCAGCCATTTTTACAAGGTTATCAATTTCTTCTTTCGTACGCTTCTCTGTCACCGCAAAAAGGAAGCCGTCTTCAAACATAATGCCACCCAGAATACCAGCCTCGATAAAGCGCTGATAGAGTGTTTGGGCATCACCGTCATACTTTACGTAAAACTCATTGAAGAATGGTTTGTCGTAAGCCAAGGTAAAGCGTCCTGTCTTTACGAGTTCATCGCAAAGGTAGTGGGCACCAGCATAAGAAAGCTGTGCTGCCTCCTTCACACCCTGCTTACCCATCAGCGAGAGATATACCGTTACAAAGAGGGCCATTAGACTCTGATTTGAACAGATGTTCGAGGTGGCTTTCTGTCTACGGATATGTTGCTCGCGAGCCTGTAAGGTCAGTACGAAGGCACGTTGGTCGCGATTATCCTTGGTCATACCGACAATACGTCCTGGCATCTTACGAATCAGCTTCTCTGTGCAACACATATAGCCCACGTAAGGACCACCAAAGAGCATCGGAATACCCAAGCTCTGGCCATCTCCTACAGCGATATCAGCACCCCACTCGCCTGGGGTCTTCAATATGGCAAGGTCTGCAGCTACACTATCGATGATAAAGAGTGCCTTCTTGTCATGACAAGCCTCAGCAAAGCCCGTAAAGTCTTCTACGATGCCATATACGTTAGGTTGCTGAACCATCACACCTGCCACACCACCTTCAGCCAGTTTGGCCTTTACATCGTCGAGATTTGTTGCACCGTCTCTGGTAGGCAAGAGTTCCAGTTCGATACCCTGATGCAGGGCGTAGGTCTTCAACACCTCGTAGGTCTGAGGATTGAAACAACCAGCCACCAGCACCTTGTTCTGCTTCTTACCAGCAGCCACCGCCATCATCATCGCCTCAGCAGCAGCAGTCGTGCCATCATACATCGAGGCATTGCTGATATCCATACCAGTCAACTCAGCCATCATGCTCTGATACTCAAAGATATAGTGCAGTGTGCCCTGCGATATCTCTGCCTGATAAGGGGTATAAGAAGTCAGGAATTCTGAGCGCTGTAGCAAGTTGGGTATCACCGATGGGGTATAGTGATCGTATACGCCCATACCAGCAAAACAGGTCAATTGCTTGTTCTGCGAGCCCAATTTATCAAAGACCTGTCTTACCTCCAGTTCTGTGGCAGCAAGGGGCAACGCATAGTCACCCTTAAAGCGAATACTGTCTGGTATCTGGGCATAGAGCTCATCAAGGCTCTTCACCCCTACCTTCGCCAGCATCGCCTGCAGGTCTTCTTCCGTCTGCGGAAAATACTTAAACATACTATCTAAGGATTTATTTGTCTAAGGAATAAAAACTACTTTCCGCAGAATTCTGAGTAAGCCTGGGCATCCATCAGCTTATCCAGATCTCCCTTGTCGCTCAGCTCTACTTTGATAATCCAATTCTCAAAAGCATCCTGATTAATCAACTCAGGCTCATCCTCTAGGGCCTCGTTGACCTCAACCACAGTACCACTTACAGGCGAGATCAGGTCGCTGGCAGCCTTTGTGCTCTCTACGGCACCAAACTCCTCACCAGCCTCTACCTCATCGTCTACATCAGGCATATCCACATAAACCACGGTTCCCAGTGCGTTCTGTGCATAGTCTGTGATACCTACGAAACCAAAATCACCTTCTACTCTTACAAATTCGTGCGACTCCGAGTAGTAGAGTCCTTCAATTACTTTTGCCATAACCTTATTATTTACTTTTTTACCTTTTTACTTTTTTACCCTTTTACTTTTTATAGCTCTTGTTATAGAACTGTTTCTTGACGACTTTGCCGGGGAATACCTTTTTGCGTATCTGTATCTGCACCTCGGTGTTGAGCTTGGCATATTGTGCATCAATCAGCGCCATACACACGCTCTTATCGGTAGAGATGGTACGATAGCCGGTGGTTACCTCTCCGATGGTTTCACCCTCAGGCGAGAGCACTGGATAACCATGACGGGGGATGGCCTTGTCAGCGAGTTCGATACCTACCAGTTTCTTGGCTGGGCCTTCTGCCTTCTGCTTAGCCAAGGCTTCCTTGCCGACAAACTCTGCCTTGTCGAGCTTTACAAACATGCCTAAACCTGCCATAATGGGGGTGATATCCTCTGAGAGTTCATCGCCATACAGGGGCAAGCCCACCTCAAAGCGCAAAGTGTCGCGACAACCCAGTCCACAAGGCTGAACACCAGCCTTAATCAACTTATCCCAACACTCACGGATATAGTCGTGCGAGGCGTAGATCTCAAAGCCATCCTCGCCTGTATAGCCCGTACGCGAAATGATCACATCCCCAATGGTCTTGCAGGTATAGAAGTTGAGCTCTGCACATGGGAGGCCCAACACGTGCTCCACGGTGTACTCGCTCTCAGGGCCCTGTACGGCGATCTGGCCATAATCGTCAGAGCGATTCTGCAGGTCAATATCGAAACCCTTGGCCTGTTCTTGCATCCATGCCCAGTCTTTGTCGATGTTAGCGGCATTGATCACGAGGAAGAAGTCGTTCTCGCCCATCTTGTAAACGAGCAGGTCGTCTACCGTACCACCATTCTCGTAACACATCATGCCATAGTAGATTTTACCCACAGGGGCATTCGCCACATCGTTGGTAAAGATATGCTGCACGTAGCGCTCAGCATCGTTGCCCTTCACCGTTACCTCTCCCATGTGCGACACGTCGAACAGTCCCACTTTCTCGCGCACAGCCATGTGCTCTGGAGCGATACCAGCCAACTGATACAGCAGGGGCATGTCGAAACCACCAAAGGTTACCATCGTTGCACCTAATGACACGTGCTTGTCATGCAGGCAAGTACGTTTCTCCTTTCTCTGTAATTCTTGTTTAATAGCCATAGTTATTTATAGATTTTAATAAATTCCTCACGCAGATAGTTTTGTTCCAGTTCCTCTATCTCAGCTATCTCTTTTTCCGTCAGCATCCGCTCGCCCACGCAGAGCGTCTCGCGAATCATCGCCTTCAAAGCCTCTACGCCCTCCAGGGTCGTATAATCTTTTAATAAGGTGATGCGCTGGCGAACGCTCTCAATGCCCCTTTTCTGCAATTTCTCCTTGCTGGGGGTAATGGCATTGGTCATGTGCTGCATATTGGTATCGTAGAGCATGGTGCTATGTACAATGCTCTTGCCGCTCACGTGATAGCAGGCAGTGCCGCATACCTTATGGTCGCCTATCATCACGTCGTTATGACTCGTGCTTGTAGCATCAATGCCGAGTTTCTTCAGCACCAGCAACACCATGTTTACAAACTTATAAAAAGCCAGGTTCACGTTCTCGCCCTCCGAGATATACGACAGCATCAGGTTGTCCATATCTGCATACACGCACCCCCCTCCGCTCTTTCTGCGATACATGCTGATGCCATGCTGACGACAATAGTCCACGTTGACCTCGTTTTCTACCACTTGGTTTCTGCCAAAGATCACGCTTGGTGCCACTTGCCACATAAAGAAACCCTCGGGCTCGTCTAAATGCCGGGCCACATACTCTTCCATCGCTAAATAGAACGATAAGCGACGAATTTCTTTATCTGGTAATGCGATATACTTCACGTTTTAGGTCTTAACCTGTCTTTTACAGACTGCAAATTTATGAAGTTTTTATGTAACTACCAAACGTTTTAGCAATTTTTAGAATGAACAAAAGTTAAATCATAGCCCGATAGTTTAATTGTTAAATCCTTGATATGTATCAAAAATAAAGCTGTTATCGCACACAATTTGACAATTTGTATTGTTCAGTTAGCAAAAAGCCATACCTTTGCACCATCGAAAACCATTCGAGTATTAATTTAAAAAGAAAAGATTATGAAGAAATTAATGATGATTGTTGCCTTGGTTGCAGCAACAGTAAGTGCAAATGCACAGAACATTAACCGTGAAGTTGGTGCTTTCACCTTGCAGCCTAAAGTAGGTCTTGCATTAGGTTCGTTCTCTGGAGATTATATCAAGCCAGTTGGTAGTGACGCAAAGCCTAAGACACGTGTAGGTTTCATTG
>CAJOGK010000039.1 GCA_905234145.1 uncultured Prevotella sp.
ACGGGCTGGAAGTTGTCCGTATGGAAACCCGTCTGTTCGCTGCCACCTACGAAGGCGAGATTACCGTCAGCCGTCAGTACTGGCATGCCGAAACCACAGTCGGGCAGAGGATCGGTATAGTAGAGTGAGAGTGGTGCCGGACGTATGGCATAATCTATACAGACCACGTAGAGACGCTTGTCCTTGTCTTTTCCGTAGAGGTACGCTTTCTGTGATTGGCGGTCGGCAATAATCGGTGTAAAATAGTAAATGGGACCTGCTATCGCCGTAGTCATTGGTATGGGCGTGGTAGTTGGCAGGAGGGAGAAAACGGTATCCTTTACCAGCATAACGGCTATTTGCCCAGGTGATTTTCCTTCCTGTTCCTTATCTGCCGACAATCGATCGAAGTCTGAAACGGTCATCAGGTAAGAATAGTTGCCTTGCGACTCATCACCGATAAAGCAACACTGAGAATGACCGGTGGATAACTCTGCGATAGGCTTCCACTTTTTTAGGAGCGGTACTGTAAACGGCTTGCCATGGAGACGATCTATGACGATGCTGTCGACTTTGTTGCATCGAACATCCTTGTCATTCACAATAAGGACATCGCCATCAGAGGTTCGAAACAGGTAGGGGACTACCCTCCCTACTGTCACATCTTTGACTTTCGTGAAAAATTTCTTTCCGTCGAACATCTCGATGCAGTCATCGGCATACCAGTTGCCGGTAATCATCACGCGACCGCTGTCCAGTTCTATAGCACTGCCTAAAGTCCGCTTTTGGGCCATACAACCAAAGCCTGTAAAACGATGAGTCACGGGGTCGTACATCTCTGCTTCGTAAGTCTGTCCCGAGCCGAGATTGTCCTTGCAGCCTCCTGTCAAAAGCACCTGTCCCGACTTTAGTACGACCGAAATGCCGTAGTCATGAGCATAGGTTGTAGGGATTTGGTGCCACTCTCCATCGCTCAGGTATTCCGCTGTGGCAGTAGGCTTAAAGCCTGATGTGTGTCCGCCCACTACTGTTATTTCTCCATTTATGCAAAAAATGGAATGTCCGCAACGGGCTATATTCAGGTTAGGCAGTCGGTCAACCTTCACTTTAACAGGTTGTACTGTGCCTATATGGGATCCTGCCTGTATAGCAGTGTATACCAATGCTAAGAATACAGATACAATAACGATCTTTTTCATTCGTTTGTTATACGGCTTTCTTCAACTCGGTTTCGAGAAAACTATAGACATAGCCGGAGCTTTGGAAATAAAGGCCGGTTTTCGGGTCGCTGAGTTTCTCAAAAAGACGCGAGGTGTAAACAGCATCGAAGGCATCGGCCATCGTGAAACCGCGCTCGTCCATCAGACGGGCGATGAGATCCTTTACGATCTCCTCTTTCATGTTCTGGAATTCTGCCTGCGATACGTTCATTTTACCTTGATAAGTTTGTCAATTGCCCGCTGGGTGCAGAAAGCGTATTGGAAAGTGATGCCTTTGATATATTGGATGCGGCGCAGGAACTCATCGAAGGTGATGTAGCCCTGCTTATAGCGGGCAATCTGCGCGCCGACTCGGTCGTTGGCAATGGGGCCGTAGACGATGTCGTAGTCGTGGAGCGTCCGTCCGTGAGGCTCAGTGCGATGATCGTAGACGAAGTGCGCCCACTCCTCAGTGTAAGCCTCGAAGCGCTTGTAGCGAAACTCCTGGAAAAGTGTCTCATCGAACTCATAGACGTTGACCACAGGCTCAGTCTCCTCGAATTCAGCACGGAACTGAGCCATTTCCAGCGCCTGCTGGCGATCATCAGAGAGATAGAAAGCACGGCCGAAGTCCTTATTGGGCTTCGAGAGGGCGAGGTCGACTTCCGCGATGTCGATGGTGGAGCCGTGATAAAGCTTCATAGCGTGCCTCCTTTCCGTTGGCAATATTCCTGCAGTGTCTGGAGATTCTCTTCGAGTGAGAGGGTGTGCATGATGCCGTAATGCTTCTCGCAGAGGGCTAGCGCGCCGTAGCGGCTAAGGTAGCGGTAAGCCTCTGCCTCACTAACCTTACTCTGAGCAGCAAAGGCAGATACGAGTAGGACGAGATATTCTATCTTATTAAGAATGGATATTGCCATGACTTTTATCTTTTTCGCCGCAAATATACACATTTTTTCTAAATAAGTTGCAATCGCACGGAAAAAAGTGACAAAGATTAACGGAAAGAACAGTGTCGAAGCGTTAGGCGCGAAGGGACAGAGGGCACGAAGGGGTCAGGAACTACCGAGCCCCTGCCCCTTGTAAGTCTGTTATTACCCCAGTTCTTTATAATCTTCGCTCGTACCACGTAACGTCTTAGGTTCAGGATCAGGACTTCCCATCAAGATAAGTGCCTTATGCCGTAACTGAACCACTTTCGCCGTGGGCTTCTGATAATATTTCTTTGTCATAGTTGTGTCCTCCTATCGTTATTTGATGATTACTTTTTTACCATTATTCACGTAGATGCCCTTGCGGGTGGGCTTGCCGTTGAGCTGAACGCCGTCAAGAGTGTACCAAGCGTCGCTATCGAACGTTACCTCGCCCGTCTTCGTTTGCAAACTACCGATGGCCGTTACCTCGCCATTAGCACCAATCAGGCGTACTTTGATAGTCTCGGGCAGTGGCTCGGCCTCGGCGCCACGGGTCATGCTGCGAGCTCCTGCATAGTTCTCTTCTCCGTTCTTATACTTCAGGTAGCAGCGCATAGGTCTGATGCGCACGTATGCACCCACCTTCACGAACTCGCCCTGACTGATGCCATCGACGGCTTGTGCTGAGAAGCCGTAAATGCCCGTCGGAGCCTCTGTCCACGAAATGGTCTCGTAGGTACCGAGGAACGTCCAGTCGCCGCTCACGGTCGAGCCTGCCGTGATGCTGGCAGGAATGGCATACGTACCACCGAAATCGACGCTGCCCGTTGTCGACGGCGTGAATAGGTACGGAGTATTGGCCACAAAGTTCGCACCCGTGTATTCCGTCATGTCTGCAATATACTCACCGCTACCGTTCTTCGTGATGCCCGTAAACGTGTAGAATGTACCGACACATCCCTTTGCAAATGCGAACGGCAGGCACACCGTCGAGGACATGCCAGCGGTGAACGAGCGAGAGTAAGCCACCGTGCATGTCTTGCCAGCGTAAGCCACCAGTGCTGAGAGGTCGTTGCCGTCGGTCAGCGTAACAGCTTCAGCAAAAAATGCAAGCATTGGCTTATTAGTGTTGGGGTCTTGTACCCAGATTATCTCAGCTCGGTCATTTTGCAGAGCAGAAGTGACGGTTCCGCTAGAAAGATCCGATGCATTAGTAACTTCACCTGCTTTTCCAGTATCATGATCTATAGCGGTGTTTCCAGTTAAGACATAACTATTCGTTGTACTTCCACTAGCATATATCCAATGGTACATAGAATTGATGGCAAATACATTTGTAAAGGTTCCAACAGAGAGACAGTTGCTAATAGTTGTTTGTGCATAGCCATACATGAGTCCTATCATATTTGCACAATAAGAAGTAGAAGAATTGCTGCCTGTAATACTACCGTTATAGAAGCAGTCTGTGAGGTATAACCGTGTTCCAGTGGAATTTGCTTGTCCAACGATTCCACCAAACCAGTCTACCTGAGAGCTACCCCCAGTATAATGCCCCGTAATATTAACCGAACTGAAAGTGTTGCTGATGTAATTCGTTCCAGATGACACATAACCTGCAATACCGCCTGCATACCATCGCGTCGTAGTAATAGTTCCGCTGACGTGCAGATTCTGTATCGTCGCACCACCAATAATACGGAAGGGAGCGACATAATCTTCTGTGACATTATAAGATATTGTCATTATGTGGCCACATCCATCAAATGTTCCAGCATAAGGATAAGTGATATTACCAACCATCGTCTGGTCATCACCGAGGTCGATGTCTGCCGTCATCTTGGCATTGACGTTTTGGGTTCCTCCATTGACGAGTGCAGCAAAATCCTTCCAATCTTGAGCTGAGCCGATGAGGTAATTACCCTCTCCGTCCTGATTCAAAGTATAATCCTTCACTAGGCGGACGGAGAGCCCCAAGAAGCGGTAGCTGTAGCGCTGCGGATCCAGAATGCCACCAGCGGTACTGCTGAAGTACACGTCATAGGCTTTGCCCGCATCCGATGGGTAGTGTGACGACGACCAGTAGTCGCCGAATGCCCCAGCATTGTTCACCGTATTATCAGACCGGTAGCCGGCAGCCGGCAGGAACACACAACCCTTGGCGGCGAGAGCCAACCACTGGGCAGAGGTACACTTGGTGGCATAAGAGCTGGCGGCATTGACGGTGCCCCATGAGGTAGCTTCATCATTGGCGATGGTCACGCCATCGGGGAACAGAATCATGCCATTGACACCCGTGCCGTCGGTGTTAATCGTGGCGTGAGTGTAGCGGGCGTTGCTGGTACTGTTGACGGTACTGCCGCTGGCACGGGTGTTGAACAGGTAAACCCACTCTTCACTGGTCAGTGTGCGCCAGCCTGAGCCCATATTGGTACCCCAGTCGTTATTGCCGCTGAGCACAGAGCTACCGCTAAGATAACTGGTTGCAGTATTGGGTGCCACGCTGTTCAGCCCCGTGGCGCCCCAGCAGAATAAGTCCATATAGTTGTCGTTCGAGGATGTAGGGCTGGTGTTATTGGCTTTGCTACCGATGATGTCCCACTGGTTCGAGGCGAAGCGCCAACCGTTGGTGCCGCTCCACTGTAGATTACCTTGCGAGAACTGCACCTTGTCGCCACTTGCATTGATGGTAAATAAACCATTCAGTTCGCCCGTTGCCAAAGCCCCCGTGCAGCAGAGCAGGGTGAGCATTGAAATGAGTAGTCGTTTTGTTCTGTTCATATTTCCGTTTTTTGCCTTCTTTTTCGTTTGATAATATCCTTGCAGTCGTAACATGACGCTTTAGAAGTCGTATTATTATTTGCAAAACTACATATAAAAATGGAATGAAGGGGCGGAAATGGTATCAAATGACTAACGTTTTGCAAATTGTTAGTCGATTCTTGATTTTTCTATTTCTGTTTGAGGAAGATGTTCTTTCTTCCATTCCCCAGGCGTCTGACCTGTTAGTGCCTTGAATGTACGGAAGAAAGAGATGTCATTGGCAAATCCAGAATCGATTCCTATGGCATTTGCCTTCTGATTGGGGTATTTCAGCATCAGTTGCTTGGCGTATCCGATACGGTAACCATTGACATACTGTGTAAAGTTGCAACCTTTGATGAGGTTCACGCACGCAGAGATGTTGTTTCGATGCGTGCCTAACTCGCTAGCTAAACCTGCTGCTGTGAGATTACTGTTAAGGAACTGCTTTTCTTCTACTACCAAATGGTGGATGCGCTGCATGAGTTCTGCATTGGCACCCTCTTTTGGATTTGGAGCTTCGGGTGTTTCGGCCTCATTTTCAATCTTCTGATCCTGCTTGGGTTGTTTGTAAAAGATGAAGATACAGATAATGGCAGCTGCTAACAATAGAAGAGTACCTAACATCCAAGGGATAGGACTGAGAAATGAGGAGTTGACGAACTCTTCACTTCCGAAATGGAATAGGAATACGTGAGCAAGCGGATAGAAATTGTCGCTGGGGCTCTCTTTCTTCCCATTGCCGCCTGTCAATAGCAGATTGCCCTTGGGTGTGATCAGGGGTGAGGCACCGACAAAATCTTGGATAGGGTCGGTATAGTAAAGTGTGATGGGACATGGTTTGCCTTCTGACACTGGGCTATAGTCGATGCACAGGATATAGATGTGGCTGGAGGTCTTATGAATGGAATCGTTGCCAATGATGTACCCCTTCTGAGCCTTTCGATCTACAAGAATCTGGGAATAATAGATAATTGTGTTCTTCTGAAACTTCGTGGGAATGGGGCTGGTGGTAGATACTAACGAGAAGTTGATTCCATCGGCTTTGGCTATTGCCAACTGTCCCTCTTTGTTCTTCACAGGAAAGAGGTAGCTGTAGATGCCTTTCGCTTCGTCGCCGATAAAACTGTCGTCGTTGTGGATAGATCTGTAGAGATGTGTTGGCTTCCATGTCTCGAAAAATGGGTCAGTGAAAGGTTCGCCTTTCAGACGATCCACAATAATGGTGTCGAAATCATTGCCTTTATAATCATGGCCACCAAAGATGATAACGTCATCGGGTGCGATACGGAAGACGTTCGTTAAGGCACGATGTTGCGATGTCTTTTTGACATGGGTGAACGTTATGTTGCCATCATACATCTCAATGGCATCCTCGTGATACCAATTGCCTGTAATTACAACCCTGCCACTATCCAATTCTACCTGAGAATGTGAGGCACGCTTGGTGTCTAAACATCCAAAACCGTCGAAGGTGTGTTTTTTGGGATCATACATCTCCACTTCATGACTCTGTCCGATGCCTAAGCCTCTCTCAAAACCACCACTCAGTAAGACTTTGCCAGATTTTAATATCAGAGCCGAACCTTCGTCGTGGGTATAGACCATATCCATTTGGTGCCAGACGCCATCTTTGAAATATTCTGCAGTTGGAGTGGGGACAAACCCTGAAGTGTGTCCGCCAAAGACGGTGATCTCACCATTCACGCATAGCGTATGGTGTCCTGAACGAGGTGTGTTCAGGCTTGGCAACTGCTCAGGCTGTATCTTGACAACAGGACAGACTGCTTGTTGCATACTGTCTGTCCTCGTCTTTTGCGCCCACAGATTTAACTGCGCAAATAGGCTGATAAGTGCAATAATGGTTGTTTGCTTCATGCTGTTGACTGCAAAGGTACGAAAAGAATAGCAAACAGCCCCCTCTTATAACAAAAAACCGACTAACAATTTGCAAATTGTTAGTCTCTTAGTCTTGTCAAATGACCGCGGTAAGTGGCAATAAAAAATGCATTTCTTTCAATTTTCTTCTCGAACCGCAATCTCATTACATCGGTAGCAACAGCCATTCTTACTGCGCTGGGTGCAACGAGTTACATTGGTGTGTAAAAGGCAAAAATGTAAAAATGCCTCGTAGAGTTAACTCTATGGGGCCTTTTGGTGTTATTCATTGCGATATTCTAGGATGTCACCAGGCTGGCATTGTAACTCGCGGCAGATGGCTTCGAGTGTCGTAAATCGGATGGCTCGCGCCTTGCCTGTCTTGAGTATCGAGAGGTTGGCTTGCGTCAGATCGATACGCTCAGCCAACTCGCCAAGGGATATCTTTCGCTTGGCCATTTCTACATCGAGATTGACTATGATACGTCCCATGATGCTGTGCCTTTTTTAGACCGTTAAATCCAACTCTTCTTTCAGTTTCTGCGTATCCCTGAGAATCTTTGGCACGATGAAGTAACCTGCAATGATGAAGACACCAGGACCCAACAATACTTTCTTGGCTAATGAGCTCAGACCCGCTATGTGTTCTACTTCAATGTGGGTAACGGAAAAGTTAAAAACGAATCCTGCGATGATGAAATAAATGAGGAGAGATGCACCCCATAGGTAATACAGACGGATGATCCACTTGGAATATTTCCTTTTGTCGTAGATGAGGTGACATACGAGCCCTGCTATCAGGGCGAAATACGCATAACCGGCATTCTGGATAAGATCGCACAGGGCGTTACAATAGTCAAAGCCAGACGGGGCAGCCTGCATACGACCATAGTCGACAAACATATAATAAATACTTCCACCACAGAACAATGCGAAAAAGATCACTAATCCGATTGCCGATTTCCAATTCTTAGAAACAGATGATTTACTCATAACTTTTATTGTTTATAATTGATTATTTATCGATTATCGATGTGCAAAGGTAAGAAGATTTTTTCGAATCTCCAAACTTTTTCAATAAAAAATTATCGAAAAACAATAAATTTAACGTTCGAGGGTGATTTTTCCTACCTCTACGGATTCGTGGAGGAAGATTTGTGCCTGTTCTTTGAATTTCTCAGGATTCTCGGTGGTAAGGTATTGAACCTCGCCGTTTTTACTGCAACGCTGTTCTATCTGCGGGTGGTTTTCAAGGTAGGTTTTAAGGCTCTCTGCCACGTATTCGCCTTGAGGGATGATACGTACACCCGTAGGGATGTATTTCAGGATCTTCGGCATGAGCAGGGGGTAGTGGGTGCAACCAAGGATGATGGCATCGATCTGTGGATCGAGGCGCATCATCTGGTCGATACGTTTCTTTACGAAGTAGTCGGCTCCTGGGGAGTCGGCCTCATTGTATTCTACAAGGGGTACCCAAAACGGACAGGCTACGCCTGATACTTGGATGTCGGGGTGAAGTTTTTGGATTTCGAGTTTATAGCTCTCGCTCTTGATGGTTCCTTCGGTGGCGAGTACACCTACATGGCGGCTTTGCGTTAAACTACCGATGACCTCGGCCGTAGGACGGATGACGCCCAGCACGCGGCGCTCGGCATCCCATTTGGGAAGGTCGTTCTGCTGAATGGTGCGTAAGGCCTTTGCTGAAGCTGTGTTGCAGCCAAGGATAACGAGATGACAGCCCATCTCAAACAATCGGAGCACGGCTTGGCGGGTAAACTCATAGACCACGTCGTATGAACGTGGTCCGTATGGGGCACGGGCATTGTCGCCTAGATAGAGATAATCGTATCCAGGCAGCAGTTGGCGGATGCCATGAAGAATGGTGAGCCCGCCATAACCACTATCGAAGACGCCTATCGGGCCTGGATTATTTGAGAGCATCTTGTACCAAAAGGTTGATATCTTCGCCCATGTCGGGGTTGATGTAAGGGAGCGCCTTGGCATCGGTGTCGACAATGAAGGCAAAGCCACGCTCGCGGGCAATGCGTTCAACCGTTTCAATCAGCCTGATACGGAGTGGGGCAAAGGCCTCTTGTTCTGCTTTTGCCAGCTCTTCGCGACTCTTGTGCTTGAAGGCAATGTTTTTCTCTAACAGTTCCTGAAGCTCCATCTGTCGTTTCTCAAGGATGGTCTTTGGGAATTCGCGCTGACCGTCGAGAAACTCTTCGTACTTGCGGTTGAAATCATCTTCTACCCGACGAGTTTCTGCCTCATACTGCGAACGGAGCTCGGTCATCTTTTGCTCCGTGAGAGCATATTCGGGCATAGATTTCAGCGCCTTCTCATAGCTGAGATAGCCGAACTTAAATGCGATGTTTTCCTGAGCATTGGCACTCAGGAAAACACACATTAATATCAATATGCCTGCTAACCGCTTCATATTACTTCAGACCAAGTTTTGCCTTAACCTGTGCAGTAATGTCGGTAGAGAGAGTCGTGCTGATGTAAGGCAGTGAGCCATTCTCCATGATGTAAACATACTGTCCGGCCTGACCAACGGCACCGATAGCCTCCAGCACTTTAGCCTGAATGGCCTGCATCTTTTCCTGAGAAGCCTTGGCAAGGGCCTGCTGGTTGTCCTGATAGCTCTGCTGGATCTTCTGATACATCTCGTTGAGCTCCTGCTGACGGCGCTGCTTGATGTTCTCGGGCAGAGTGGCCTGCTCTTTCTCAAAAGCCTCGCCCTTCTTCTGTAACTCGTCCTGCATGCTCTTCAGGTCAGCCTCGTACTGCTTCTGGAGGGCATCAATCTCGTTCTTTGCCTTGTCATACTCAGGCATGGCCTGGATAATCTCCTGGGTGTTCACATGACCGAACTTTCCCTGTGCATTGGCGGTAGTGAAACCGCAGATTGCGCAAATAGCGCAAATAATTAATTTTTTCATTTTCTTATTGGTTTAATTGTTTTTATCTTGTCGATGGCTTAATAGCCTAATTTTCTCAATACTTCTGCGCTGATGTCGATCTTTGGTGATCCGAAAAGGATGCCGGAATCACTGGCACGGTCGAGCACCAGCTGATAGCCGCGTAAATCGGCAATATCCTTGATGGCACTATAGATTTCCTCCTGAATGGGCGACATCAAGGCTGTACGCTTTTTGAAGAGCTCTCCTTCTGGGCCGAAGTACTGCTTCTTTAACTCTGCTGCCTGTCTCTCTTTCTCTACGATGGCATCTTGGCGCTGCTTCTTCTGCTCCTTTGAGAGGAATACCACCTCGTTCTGGTAGTTCTTATAGAGTGTCTGGGCTTCTGTTGAGAGGGCGTCGACCTCTGCCTGCCACTGCTTTGATACCTGGCTAATCTGCTCGTTGGCACGCTCATAGGCTGGGATATTCTTCAGAATGTACTCCATATCTACCAGTGCAAACTTCTGAGCCTGCATTGTTACTGCCGATGCTGCCATCACTAGCATTAATAATAACTTCTTCATATCTCAACTTAATGTTTAATGTCTTCTGCAATTTTATGTCCTTAGAATTCCTGACCTAAGATAAAGTGGAAGTTACTGCCACCGCGTGTCCAGGTACCGCCATTAGCATAACTGGTGCAAACAGTATCGAATCCGTATGCCCAGTCGATACCCATCAATCCAACCATCGGGAGGAAGATACGTACACCGAGACCTGCAGAGCGCTTCATCTTGAAGGGGTTGAAGTCCTTGGCATTTGCCCAAGCGTTACCGCCCTCCAGGAATCCGAGGCCGTAGATGGTGGTGTTGCCCAACATGAACGGATAGCGCAACTCGAGCGTAAAGCGGTCGTAAGCATAAGAGTTGTACGATGAAATAGCCCTTCCCTTAACCATCTCCTCATAAGCAGAAGAGTAGGAGATAGAGCCGTTTTCATAACCACGCAGACCGATGGTCTCCTCAGCGTAACCATAGCTGTAACCGCTCATACCGTCACCACCCACATAGAAGGTTTCGAATGGTGAGCGCTTGTTGCTGTTATAAGAACCCAGGAGTCCGAACTCTACACGCGTCATCAGCACAAAGCACTTCTGACCGCCTGTAAGTGCCGTGAAGGTACGTGTCTTAAACTTCCACTTGTGGTACTCAATCCAGCGATATACGTCCTGCAATTCGTCCTCGTAAGTGGGCGAGTTGGTGTTCTTAGCCAGCGTTGAGTAGTCTTTATTGTCGAAGAGCGACCAAGGTGGCGTGAGTGTGACTGAGGCCATGAACTCAGAACCACGACGTGGGAAGAGCTGGTTGTCGGTAGATGTACGCGACAATGTAAAGCCTAAGTTGATGTTATTACAGTTTCCGTTGTGGATGTAGAAGTACTGCCAATCGCGCAACATATAGCGGGTGTAACCCAGCTGTGCAGAGAACTGGAAATAGTCATCAGGCCAGCGCAGACGCTTTCCCCAACCTATCGATGCTCCGAATACAGTCATCGTCTTGTCGTCGTCAAGCATCGAGTCGTAGTTGTAATAGTAGTTGTTGTATGAACCGTAGCCGTAGCTGTACATGGCGTAGCTGTTGTAGAACGCATTGTTACGGTAATAACTTGAAATATCCGACTGCTTAGAGAAGAACACACCTACATTGAGGCTGTTAGGACGCTTGCCACCAAACCAGTTGGTACCATAGTTGGCACTTAGCGAGCTATAGTAGCTACCATTCGTCTGGAAGCTGAATCCCAGCTGCTCTCCGTCGCCATAAGGCAGGAGTCCGCGATGGAGCTTGTTCTTGCCAAAGAGATTGCGGATAGAGAAGTTGTTGAATTTGATACCAATCTTTCCGATGATACCCGTCTGTCCCCATCCGAGTGAGAACTCCAGCTGGTCGTTGCTTTTCTGCTCTAATTGCCAGTTGATATCGACAGTACCGTCCTCATAGTTAGGCTTTACATCCGGATTCACCTTCTCAGGATCGAAGAATCCCATTGAGGCGATTTCACGTGCCGAACGCATCAGGGCATCCTTATTAAACAGGTCGCCTGGCTTTGTGCGCAACTCACGGCGTACCACCTCTTCGTACAGACGGTCGTTACCGTAAATACGGACATGGTTAAGGTGAGCCTGCGGACCCTCGGTTACACGCATCTCAATGTCGATAGAATCGCTGTCGATATTCACCTCCACTGGCTCAATCTGAGAGAACACGTATCCGTTGTTGTAATAGTAGTTACCGGCAGCATCATCATCCTCTTTCAGACGTTTGTTTATCTGCTTCTGGTTGTAGATATCACCTTTCTTCATGCCAAGCACAGCATTCAGATAGTCGGTAGTGACTACGGTATTACCCACCCATGTGATGTCGCGGATGTAGTATTTGTCACCCTCGTCGATTTTTACCAGCACATTCACGTGCTTGTCATCGTAAGCATAGACAGAGTCCTCAATGATGGTGGCATCGCGGAAGCCCAACTCATTGTACTTATCTATCAGGGCTTGCTTAGCTTCTTTATAGCGCTCTTCGGTGAATTTCTTCGACTTGAAGATATTTTTGAGCTTATTTGCCTCGTGAATCTTACCAAAAGCACCTTTTGAGAATAGTGATCCCTTGATTTTGCTGTTCTTCAGCTTTTCGTTTCCTTGGAAGATTATCTCATGAACGCGCATCTTGTCTTTCTTGTCGATGTTCACATCGAGAGACACTTGATTAGTACCAGCCAGCTCATGCTGTATAATGTCGATGACGGCATTCTTATAGCCCTTGTCATCGAAGTATTTCTTGGCCAGGATTTTGGCACGGTCAATAATGTTACGGGTAAGACTCATACCCTTTACCATACCCAGCTTTGACTCCATATCCTCGCGCTCGGCTTTCTTAATGCCGTGATAGTTAATAGCGGTGATGCGGGGTCGTACACCCAGATGGATACAAAGATAGATCTTGTTGCCCACGATAGAGTCGGCTGTGATGCTGACTTTTGAGAAAAGACCATTGCGCCAGTAGCGCTTAACAGCTTCTGTGATCTGTGAGCCAGGAACTTCAATCTCCTGTCCGACGCTCAAACCCGAAAGTCCCGTCAATACATAATCTTCGTAGCCTTCAACGCCTTCAACGGCTATGCCAGCAATCTCACAGGTACGTGGCGTGCCGGCATACGAGATGTCTGGGTTTACTATCTTGTCCTGAGCGGAAGAAGATAAAAGCGAAAAGCTAAAAGCGAAAAGTACCATTAGCAGACGCGAAATCTGCCTCCACTTTTCAATTTCCTTTCCTACATTCTTCACTTCTATATACCTTATTATATTATATAGCATTTTATTATTTCGTCACTTTTTACTTTCACTTTTCATTTCTTCAGCTTCCACCTGAGCCTCTGTCTTGCCAAATCGGCGCTGACGGTTCTGGTAACTGTAGATAGCCTTATAAAGGTCTTCTTCCATGAAATCTGGCCAGTAGGTGTCGCAGAAATACAACTCCGAGTAGGCAATTTGCCAAAGCAGGTAGTTGCTGATGCGAACTTCGCCACCAGTACGGATAAGCAGTTCTGGATCGGGCATGAAATTAGTCCACAGACGATCGTTAATGGTGTCTTCTGTGATATCCTCAATATTGAGTTTTCCGTCTTTTACCTCCTGTGCAATCTGACGAGTAGCTGTTGTCAGCTCCAATTTCGACGAGTAGCTCAAGGCAATTACCATGGTCATGCTGTCGTTCTTGGCTGTGTGCTCCTCGGTCTCAGCCAGTTTTTTGTTTACCGCCTCTGGAATGCGCGAACGGTCGCCAACGACGCGGAAGCGCACGTTGTTCTTCATAAAGATCTCGTCCTCAAGCGATGTAAGTACGAGTCCCATCAGAGCCGCTACCTCATCGGCAGGGCGATTCCAGTTCTCTGTGGAGAAGGTATATAATGTGAGGAACTTTACCCCCAGTCGTGTACATTCAGAAGTGATGCGCCTTACTGCGTCTACTCCTGCCTGGTGGCCAAAACTGCGGTCTTTACCCCGCTCGTTAGCCCAACGCCCGTTGCCGTCCATAATGATGGCAATGTGCTGGGGAATTCGGTTCATGTCCAAAAGTTCTTTCATATATCTTAATCTCTATCGTTATTACACGTTTTGCATTTTGCCCAGAGGTCGTAGCTCACACCTATCTGGATAATGCTGAGGGCATCGGTGTTCTTAAAAAGTCCACTGCTCTTGATACCGTAAACATCACTGCGCCCGTCAATCTTATCGCTCAGCGTGAAGTGCATCGTCCATTCCGCTGTGAGGTTCAAACGGTCAGCAATCTTATATCTTATACCTGCCCCAATGGGTGCACTCAGTGTGGCACCGCTGTAAGCTCCACCATAGAAGGCTGTTCCCAGTCCGATGGCGATAAACGGTGTAAACCGTCGTGCCCCTCTGTATTCGCGCCCTGTGCCGTAAGCCCAGAAGTTGTATTCGAAGCGCAAACTGGCCTCCGTCAGGCTATGGTTAAACTCGTAATACTCTACTGGATACCAGGTCGTAACATTGTCGGTAGACCCTTTTACCTTACCAGTGCCCACGTGCACCGCTGCTGACATTCGTGGGTTAAAGCGATAACGAGCGATGGCTGTTACCCAGGGTTGCATCCCCTTTGTCAGACTGCTGTTAAAATCACCGAGGTAAGTAAGCAGACCTGCACCAGCGCCTAGCTCCAATTTGTACTCAGGCTCATCCTGTGCACTTGCCACCATCGCAACGGTTGCTAATACGAATGATAGGAGCCACGTTCTCATTCGTCTATTGTCGAGCCTCGCCATACTTCACCGCTGTCGAGCCCCTTCAACCATAGATAACCATCGTCTACGACGGCCTTCAGGTTGTTGGTACCGATGTTGGCGGGGAGGGTGTATTTGCTTGTCGTTTTCCAGGTGAGACCCCAGTCCCGACTCTGATAGATCTCTCCATCGTTGCCGATAGCCAGAATCACATCCTTGAAATGTACCAAGTTGAGATTATCCATCTTTGGCAGATAGTAGTTGTTGTTGCTCTCAAAAGGTACGAGTGTCCACTGGGATGGCAAGCTGTTCTCTGCATACTCAGCTATCTTGCGCCAAACAATGCAAGTATTGTCGCTCTTGTCGCTGGTACCTATCATCAATTGATAGTCGGTTTCATAGTTAGCGACAAAGATACTTGAGCAGAAAGCAATGTTGCTTGTTGGCAACCAAGAGGCATCTTCATCCAGAATGTCGGGCGTCCATGTTAAACCGTTGTCTTTACTTACCATCAGCAAATGATTGTCGTTAAAGGCATAGCCCTCAGTGGTACCATAGCCAATAAACTGCTTCATGCCAGCAATCGAGGCTGCTTCTTCCCACAGTTTCTGCTGCTCGCTCTCTGCCGGGAAGTCTGATGCCTGCATCTTCTCCCATGTCATTTTGCTATTGTCAGCTTTATGCTTGTTGACCGTTACCGTATATTTGCGGAAGTCCTGACCGTTTTGTGCATAGACACGTATTTCTCGTGCTTCTGAGAAGTCGATAGAATCGGTACTGCTATAATAGTAGAGAGTGTCGCCATGCATCACGTAAATGGTACCGCTGTTCTTGCTGTTGATCGTAGCCAATACGTGCTTTAAATCCGTATCAGCAGGGAGCGAGTCGGTGTTATAGATCTGCCCATTATACTGATCGATGGTAAAAGTAACGGGATTCGACAACTTTTTCACATAAACAGAATCATTGCCACTCTTACCTGTGGTATGGATATACCTGTTAACAGTCGCCAAACTGAATGAAGCTATGGCGGTGCTATTGTTGTATTCTGTTTCGCTATCGTTCGACCCCAAGCACGAGGCGAAGACAAGTACGCTTGCCATCATGCCCACAAGGCCCTGAATATATCTTTTCATTGAACTAATCATCAATTATTTCGCAATTTGGCTGCAAATTTACGCACAATTCTTGGAAAATGTGTCATTTTCACCTTATAATTATAGAAAATAAGATATAATTTGACCGATTTTAAGTTAGTTTAGGGTTTTATAGGTAAAAAAGCGCACGGTATGAATCACTCACCCCGTGCGCTATCCATTCAACGCATGTTGGTATTAACCAGAGTAACAACACTCAAAATTGCAGAAATTGCAACAGTTCCCAACATGGCCGTTGTTTGAAAATCTAATAACATAATCTTTACCTTAATTTAACTACTAACCTAATGAAAATTGAGAATAGTCTCACGACTATGTGTGTGCAAAGTTAGTGGAAATTGCATGAAATAGCATAAAATAAGGGCGATTCCCGAAGAAATCGCCCTTTATTTTGATGTAAGTCAAAAAACTCAATTTAGAGCTTTGGACCAGCAGCTACCAGAGCCTTACCAGCCTCGTTACCCTCGTACTTCTTGAAGTTCTTGATGAAGCGGGCTGCCAAATCCTTAGCCTTCTCCTCCCACTCGTTGCGGTTCTGATAAGTGTCGCGAGGATCAAGGATACCCCAAGCTACACCGTTGAGCTGTGTTGGAACCTCAAAGTCGAAGTAAGGAATCTTCTTAGTAGGAGCGTTCAGGATGTCGCCACCCAGGATAGCGTCGATGATACCACGTGTATCCTTAATAGAGATACGCTTGCCAGTACCATTCCAACCAGTGTTTACGAGGTATGCCTTAGCACCACTCTTTTCCATGCGCTTAACCAGCTCCTCAGCATACTTTGTTGGGTGCAGCTCGAGGAATGCCTGGCCGAAGCAAGCTGAGAATGTAGGAGTAGGCTCTGTGATACCACGCTCTGTACCAGCCAACTTAGCTGTGAATCCGCTCAGGAAGTAGTACTTGGTCTGCTCTGGAGTCAAGATAGATACTGGGGGCAGTACACCGAATGCGTCAGCAGAGAGGAAGATCACGTTCTTAGCCTCTGGACCAGCGCTCTTCTTATTTACCTTCTGAGCAATTTTCTCAATGTGGTCGATAGGATAGCTTACACGAGTGTTCTCAGTAACGCTCTTGTCAGCGAAGTCGATCTTACCAGCCTCGTCAACAGTTACGTTCTCGAGCAGGGCGTCGCGACGGATAGCATTGTAGATGTCGGGCTCGCTCTCCTTGTCGAGGTTGATAACCTTAGCGTAGCAACCGCCCTCGAAGTTGAATACACCCTCGTCGTCCCATCCGTGCTCGTCGTCACCAATCAGCAGACGCTTTGGATCGGTAGAAAGGGTGGTCTTACCTGTACCAGACAGACCGAAGAAGATAGCGGTGTTCTTACCATCCATGTCGGTGTT
>CAJOGK010000040.1 GCA_905234145.1 uncultured Prevotella sp.
CACCTCGCCTGCGACGAAAATCGATGCGTCAAGCGTTTTTTTCGAGACATCAATGCCGATAAACCAATTTTTATTCATACCTTTGCGGCGTTTAAGTTATGGAGAGAGGCTGCGTGCAGGGCCGTAAGCCAGATCTTTTAAAGGCGTGTTAGCGGCACGTCAATTCTCTAACAGGTACTGCGGCCACGCACTAAGCGGAGGAGACTAAATCCCTCGTAAGAGCGGCGTCTAACGGAAGAGCAAGTTCACTCCTCTGCCCCGTCTCTCTCCTTTCTATTGAAAGCGGGTGCAAAGGTAGTGAAAAAAATGGAAAGGCGGACGTCCTAATCCCCGAAGAGGCATAGGTGACTGGGCTAGTCGGTTCCCTGGTTCACGCCCGCCTTTTAAGCTTACTTCTTCCCGTACTCTTCCATCTCCACGTATGGCTTCTGCCTCCTGATGACGGCGAACATACGGAGCACTATCTTGAACTTGACGGCATTGAGCACCACACCGGAGTGCTTGCCCTCGGCCTTCCTACGGAGCCAGTACGCCCTGATGCCCTTATCAAAACGTATGGCATGCAGAGCTGCCATTGACAAGTCGGCCTTGGCCTGCGTGAAGCCTTTCCTGCCAACGTGGTCGCCTCCCTGTATGCTTACACCAGACTCCTTCCTGCCAGGAGCGATACCGACATAGCAGGCATAACGGCGGGGATTGGTGATTGAAGTGAAGTTCTCCGTCAGCACGATAGTCTCGGCAGCGACTATCAGGCCAATGCCCTTAATGGAGCAGAGCAGGCCGTAGTTCTTTCTTATATCCGCATCCTCCCTTATGATGGCCTCCATCTCCTTGCTGGTCTGCAGGGCATTCTCCGTCAGGCTTGCCAGCTCAGCCTCCTTCCTATGGCGCGAGGCCTCCGTGTCGTACTTGCCGATATCGTGAAGCTGCTGCTTGTACAGCGTGGACTGCTTGACATACTGCCTGCGCTCAGCGAGCAGACGCTTCAACTTGAAGTAGGCATCTGAGGGCAGGTGTGAGGGCTTGCGGCGGATCTTCATCGAGTGCTCCTTGCAGTATATCGCTATGCGGAACGAGTCCATCTCGTCAGTCTTGATGCGGTCAAGCGAACGCTCGTCCTCTCCAAGGTCCGGCTCAAAGCGGTGCATCTTGCGGGGAGATACCATACCATAGACAATCTTCATGCGCTCCAGCCACTGACGGAACTCCTGACTGTATAAGCCCGTGTACTCCATACAGAAAATGCAGGTGCCTTTGCCCACACCCAGTCTGTCCAGCCACCTTCCCAGCTGGGCGAACCCCTTCTCATCGTTGTCAACTCGGATGTGGCCATGCTTCCAGTCAACATCCACTCCGTCATAATAGGCGATATCAAGCCAAAGCTTCGACACATCCACCCCAAAATACAGTTTGTAGCTCATTTCTTTTTCCTTTACAAATTGACTTATAAAGGAATCTGGAGAAGGGCAAGGAAGGGCTATGCCTGAATCCCTTTACGGAGCACATCCCAAAAAGTTACCAGTTCGCTTTAAGCTTCCTTCACACTTAGACCTGCTCAGATTCCAGCATGCAAAGGTAAAAGGTCGGTTCTGCAGCAGCCCGTTTCCTGGGTTTGTAAAGAGAGGGAGGGCGGAAGCGCCGCCCTCCTTGGCTTTTATCCGTCTGAACGGGCGATTAAGGTTGGTAGACGAGCGGGCTCTGTGTGAGATAGGTGTCGCCGCCGTTCTGGTAGGCAGAGCCGTCCCAATACTCGGTTCCGCCGATGGTCACCGCGCCGCTGGTGCTGCTCATTATTGTTGCACCATCGTTATAATAGAAGCCTACACCGATGCTGCAGAGAGAACTAAGATCGGTGCCCTTCGTGGCCGTCACCTTAGTCACGTCGGAAGTGATGGTAATGGTGCCGCACTGACAGGTTGAATAATTAACGCCGGAACCTATACCAGCACTGTATGAATCGGCTGTAGCCGTGACAGTGCCGCCGTTGATAAGGATGTCACCACAAATGCTGTTTCCTACCACAGCTCCTCCGGTTCCGATGCCCGCACCACCACTACCGCCTTGCGCCGTGACATTAGCCGTGCCGCCGATGGTGATGTTGCCACAGGTGCTGCCAACATTATTAAATGTACCGCCTGAGCCGATGCCCGCCGCACAAACTTCACCGCCTTGCGCCGTAACATGAGCCGTGCCGCCGATGGTGATGTTGCCGCCCACGCAGAGCGCACCGCAGCCGATACCGGGGCCACCGTCTCTGGTGTTCAGCACTTCATTGCTTCTGGCATTCACGGTACCGCCCGTAATCTCGATGTTGCCACTGGTAGAGTACCATCCGCCGCCGATGCCGGCTGCCGATGCACTGCCCGAGGCCGTGACGGTGCCACCCGTGATGGTGATGTCGCCACAGGCTGCCAGGAATGCACCGCCAATGGCTGCACAGGCATAGCCGCCCGTAGCGTTGATGACACCGCCCTCAATCACGATATTGCCGCAAGGGAGGCTTGCACCGGCTCCGATGCCGGCACCTGCCGTGCGGTTGCCATAGGTGGCACTCACGCAACCCTGCGCATTGAGCACACCCGTACCTTCAGTTTCGCCCTTGATGGTGACTGTCTTGCCCACGGGGACGTAGATACCTGGATAGCCCTCACAGAATCCCGTCACCGAGTTCGTTGTCCCGTCCTTCACGATGATGGTGGCGTTGCCCTCGCAGGTCAGGCCTGCCCAGGCATAGTCGCTGCTGTTCACGCCGTTGATGGTCGCATTGTTCAGCGTCACCGTAGCGCCGACGGCAATCGAAACCTTGTAGGGCTTGGTCGAGCCGTCGAGCGTTCCCGTCAGCACGTCGCCGTTCTGAGCCGTGTAGTTACCCGTCAGCTTCGAGAGGTCAACCACCTTTGACATCTTCACCGTAATCTCGTAGTACTTGCCGTTGGTGAAGGTTACAGCGCTTCTCTCGTAGGTGTAGGTGTTGCCGTCAACGGTAGCGTTGAGAGTCACAGTCTTGTCGCTAAAGCCTGGGATGGCGACAAAAAGCTCATCGGGGGCAGCAAAGGCAGGGTCAGGGATAATGGTATAGTCAGTTGTACCGTCGTTGACAACGAGCTTCGTAGCACAGAGAGGCGTTGTACCATCGGCCTTATCAAGCAAGGTGAACTTAACGATGGCCTGCTGTGAGGCGAACGCGGTCGTTTCAGACTTGGGGATAATGTTGCCCGTGCCCGATACGCCCTCTACCTCGACGGTGGCCGTGGCGTAGTCATACTTAGCTGCAATGTCGTCCAGCGTACCCACCTGACCCGTGTAGTCGCGTGCGCCACTGCGGGGGAACTGCAAGGTCAGTACGTCATCGGCAGCGATGCTAATGCCAGAGAGTTCGCCCTTCAGCGTAGCCTCGGCGCCATTCGCCTGCGGCTTCAGCGAGCCTGAAGCCCATGTTCCGCTCTTCTGCACATAGACATTCTCCGAAGTGGCCCATGAGGCAGTGAGGGTGTTCGGGTTTGTCGTCTCATCCAGAGTCAATGCGCGGGTATTTGCGCGGTCGCTCTTCGAGGCATTGATGGTAAGTGTGTACTTGCCCGTCGGGTTGACAGGCTGCTGATTCTCGTTTGCGATGTTGTCGTCGCTTGAACAAGCAACGAATGTGGCCGATGCGATGAGCAGGGCGGCCAGAGTGCGAATATCTTTCTTCATAGTCATGTCCTCCTTATTCTTCATCCCATGTGTATTCTTCGGCCTGACCATAGTCCTCCACTATTTTTTCATCTTTATCTTTTCTCCCGCGCACAGCTTTTACACCGCTGACAGTCAGCAGCTGTGTCTGGTGTCGCAACTGGACGACTTTCATCGTCGGTTTCTCGTAATCTTTTCGTTTCATACTTATTATAATTTAAAATGTTATTATTATATTGAAAAAATTCATGTTGTCATGTCCTTGCTACGGTCTGAGATGAAGGCGGGGACAAAAACAAGCTGGCTTTCCTTGGTTCGTTCCAAGAAAAGCCGTATATTAACGCGCTTGTGCCCGCGCTTATTAATAGTGGTAGACTGGCTGTTAGTACCTGAGAGAGAGAGAGAGAGTAATCAAATCTTTGGAATGACCAAAGATTTGCGTAACTATTTGCCCTGCATTAACGTAATTTATCTCTCGTCTCATTAAATCTATAATTATAGATGTTTGCACAATAATGTGGGTGCAAAGGTACAGATAAAAATTGGAATGTGCAAATAAAATTTCTAAAATTTGGTTTTCTCATCGCTTATTCGTACCTTTGCAGGCATGATATTCTATTTTTCAGGCACAGGAAATACAAGATGGGTGGCAGAGCAGATAGCTAAGGCCATCGGTGAGGAACTATATAACATACCCGACCTTATGAGAGAGGGACGGGATGCGTTTAAACTGAAAGAAGGCGAGCGACTGGGCTTTTGCTTTCCGACGCATGGCTGGCAACCACCTCACATCGTTAGAACTTTTATCCAACAGTTGAACCTGAAGGATCATGGAAACAAGTATTGTTGGGCACTGACAACATGTGGCGACAATATGGGCGAGGCAATGACGATACTGAACAAAGACTTGGCAAAGAAAGGCCTGGAAGCCGAGACGCAATTTTCGGTGATTATGCCAGAAAGCTACGTTTGTCTGCCTTTTATGAAAACCGACCCTGAGGACAAGGAGCACTGGAAAATAGAGAACGCCAAGCATCAGCTACACCACATCATCAGCATACTGAAAGACCAGAAACGGGGTATCATAGAACTGGAAAAAGGTGCCACTCCCCGACTCTACTCTTACGTGATAGGCGGCTACTTTAACAAGCGGATGATTACCGACAAGAAATTTACGGTAGATGCAGAGACGTGTATAAAGTGCGGCAAGTGCGCAAAGGTGTGCCCCGTGGATAATATAACAGGTACACCACCCGTATGGTTACATAACGGAAAGTGTACCTGTTGTCTGGCCTGCTATCACTATTGTCCTGTGCATGCCATCAATTACGGCAGCATGACGCGCAAGCGCGACCAATACTACTTTAATAGACGCGGGGACCAAAAATAGTGGTGCCAATACGGACCATTGTAGAGCGTGTTTGGATAGCCACAAGATAGTCGTCGCTCATGCCCCAGGAGCGCTCGCAGAAAGCCTCATCATCGTTAAAATATTTAGCTTTTACCTCGTCGAAGAAATCAGCAGCGGTCTGCATCTCGCGGCGAACTTGATCATGATCGCTGGTAAACGAGGCCATCATCATCAAGCCACAGATGTGCACATGCTGCAAGGAGCGCCACTCGCCATCGGCAAGCAATTGGCGACAGGCATCGAGCGTAAGTCCGTACTTGGTGGATTCTTCTGCAATATGGAGTTCAAGCAACACCTTGATAACACGTCCGCACTTCTCAGCCTGCTTATTAATCTCTTTAAGGAGCTTTAATGAATCAACAGCCTCAATCATAGATACATAAGGCGCGATATACTTCACCTTATTTGTCTGGAGATGACCAATAAAATGCCACTCGATATCCTTCGGCAACTGCTCGTGCTTGAGGCGGAGCTCTTGTTCATGACTCTCACCAAACACGCGCTGACCCTCCTCGTAGGCAGCCATAATGTATTCATTAGGGTGATACTTGGAAATTGCCACAAGGCGAGTACCCTGTGGCAATGTATCGAGTATCTGATGGAGATTATGCTTGACGTCGTACATTACTGCTCGTATTCAGGTTTGTCGTTAACCTTGTCGGCTTTTTTGTATTCGAAGACATCCATGAGTGTGGTCTCGGCTACTGAGGCTACCACATAGTCAATCATCGTGCCTCCCATTACCTCATCAATATTCTTAACGGCACCATTAAACGTGCCTGCCTGTACGAGATAACTTACAGAGCTACGCTTCTCTTTCTCGGTCTTCTCGTCGATGGTGATAAACTGCAACTTTGCCTTATACCAGCGATCGGCCATCTCGTCGTCAGAGAAAAAGATTTCTTTATAAGATGCCTCAAACTCGCCACTGATATATGATGACATCTCTTCGATGATGCGCTCCTCTGCCTCACTGAAACTAAGGGCATCAACAACATACGATTCTGTAACTTTCTTCTGCAAGCCGTCTTCCATTACCTTTTCGTAACGAATCTTGCATTCAAACCAATTTGCTGTTCTACTTCTCATTTTTATTATTGTCTTTATCTAATTCTTTCATTTTCTTATCCGTAAGCTGATCAACAATCTCAGAAGCAATACGTTGCGAGCGATCGCCAGAGAGATTAGATTTTTTTGCCAGTTCGAGCTCTTTCTTAGCCAGTTCCTCAGTCATAGCCTTACTGCGTATCATAAATTCCTTCTCGCTCAGGTTCATCTTTTCTTTGTTATACACTTTCGAGAGAATCCTGTCGGCTTCCTTTGTAAACTGCTTGCGGAAAATTCGTTCGGCCTTAGCCTGATACACGCGCATTTTCTTCTCGTCAACTTTAAAAGAATCTTTCACCAGCTTCTCTTGCGCCACAATCTTGGCGATGGTAGCCGAATCGGCATCGGCACCTATACCGAGTAGCATTTGCTCATCTTCGAGCATTTCATCGGGAATAGGATCCTCGACAGGCTTTACATACTCTATCACCTCTGGACTAGGCAAAAGATAGAAGAAGAGGCCTAAGGCAGACAAAGCCACAGCAAAAGCGGCGACGAGCAGCGGTGCGCTTCTGCATATCCTGAGAAAACTCTTTTACGGAAGCATAACGATCGGCAGGTTTCTCGGCTGTAGCCTTTGCCAGCACACTCTTCAACTCGAAAGGAAGTCCTGATGACTGGTAGAGCCAATCGATAAACTTACCCAGCGAATACACATCAGCACGCGCATCGATGGTACTACCCTCGACAAACACCTCGGGTGCTACGAAAGCCTCAACACCTTTGTAAAGCACTGTAGGATCGAGTTGGGCATAGAAAGAACCATGACAAAGCAAGCGCACTGATCCATCACCCTTTCGCGCCAACACATTAGAGGGCGCAAAGCACAGATGGAAAATATCCGCCTCGTTAAGCTGTTGCGTAATATCAATTAAATCATTGATAGTCTGCGAAATGAAGTTTTTCTGGGCTACAATGGCGGGATTATCATCGATAAGCTGCTGGAAGGTGGTGTAATTGCCCAACTCGACAGCTATGGAATGAACCCCAGCTTCGACCTTATTGACAGTAAACTGCAATTGGCGCTTGTTGTGAAACTTTGCCAACTGCCCTGCTTCACTTTGCACACAATTGCTAAAAGCTACATGATCGGCCACCCCTTCGTGGAAATCTAAAAAATTAGCGTATTTCCCGTCCACAAGTCGCTTATAGAAGAAGCCATAAGGCAACCTCATTTTGACAGCTTTACGCACTTCGTTCGTTTCTATTAATTCCTCAAAATTCACCTCTTCAATCTGCTAATTTACAATATACTATTTACAATTTGAATCCTGCAAGCAGAAAATTCGTTGCAAAAGTAAACAAATAAATCGAAAAAAAGCACGTTTTAAAAATATTTTAGTACCTTTGCACCCGAAATAATAAAATCGTAAATCAGTAAATCATAAATAAGTAAGATGCCTGAGATATCAGTTCGCGGCCTTGAGATGCCCGAGTCACCAATACGAAAACTCGCCCCGCTTGCTGCCGCAGCAAAGAAAAGAGGTACGAAGGTGTATCATCTGAACATCGGTCAGCCAGACCTGCCTACACCACAGGTGGGATTGGATGCCCTGAAGCAGATAGACCGTAATATCCTGGAGTATTCGCCATCGCAAGGCTATTTAAGCTATCGCGAAAAGCTAGTAGATTATTATGCAAAATATAATATCAATGTAACAGCGGATGATATCATCATCACTTCTGGTGGTTCTGAGGCTGTGCTGTTTGCATTCCTTTCATGCCTGAACCCTGGCGATGAAATCATCGTGCCAGAGCCTGCGTATGCCAACTATATGGCCTTTGCCATTTCTGCAGGCGCCAAGATCCGTACGATAGCCACCACCATCGAGGAAGGTTTCTCGCTGCCCAAGGTAGAAAAATTCGAGGAACTGATCAATGAGCGCACACGCGCCATCATGATTTGTAACCCTAACAACCCCACGGGCTACCTTTATACACGCAGAGAAATGAACCAGATTCGCGACTTGGTGAAGAAATACGATTTGTATCTCTTCTCCGATGAGGTGTATCGCGAATATATCTATACAGGCTCGCCCTATATCTCAGCTTGTCATTTAGAGGGCATTGAGCAGAACGTAATTCTAATCGACTCGGTATCAAAGCGCTATAGTGAGTGTGGTATTCGTATCGGAGCCCTGATTACAAAGAATGCTGAGGTAAGAAAGGCTGTGATGAAATTCTGTCAGGCCCGACTCTCACCCCCATTGATTGGTCAGATTGTAGCAGAAGCATCGCTTGATGCCCCAGAAGAATACTATCGCGATGTGTACGATGAATACGTAGAGCGCCGTAAGTGCCTGATTGACGGATTAAATCGTATCTCGGGTGTTTACTCGCCTATCCCCATGGGCGCATTCTATACTGTAGCCAAACTGCCTGTAGACGATGCAGAGAAATTCTGCCGTTGGTGCCTCTCGGAATTCGAGTATGAAGGCGAGACGGTGATGATGGCTCCTGCTGCTGGTTTCTACACCACGCCTGGCGCTGGCGTTAACGAAGTGCGTATCGCTTACGTGCTGAAGAAAGAAGACTTGGAAAGAGCGCTTGTGGTTTTGCGCAAAGCGCTTGAGGCATATCCAGGGCGTGTAGACGAATGAATCTTCCGTTATTTATTGCTAAGAGGATATATAGTGACAAGGGCGACAAGCGTAAAGTAAGTCGCCCTGCTATTCGTATAGCCATTATCGGAGTGGCTATCGGATTGGCTGTGATGATTGTAACGGTAAGTGTCGTTCTCGGATTCAAGCATACCATTCGCGATAAGGTCGTGGGCTTTGGAAGTCATATTCAAGTGCACCACGTGCTTACATACAACGGTTCTACCCAGCACCCTATCCTTGCGGATGATAGTTTGCAAAAAGCCCTCGCAAACATAGAAGGCGTAGAACGCATTGAGCGATACACCACGACACAAGGCATCCTTAAAACGGATAACGATTTTCTGGGTGTGGTATTGAAAGGTATTGGACCAGAATACGACACCTCTTTCCTAAAGCGCCACATGATATCAGGCGAGATGCCACAATTCAGCGACTCGACAAGTAGTTACAACTTGCTGATATCGCAGATGATTGCCAATAAGCTGCAACTGCAGACAGGAGAAAAAGTGTTTGCGTACTTTGTAGACGATGGCAACGTAAAGACACGTAAATATACAATTTGCGGTATTTACCAGACCAACATGACGCGCTTTGACGAAACCTTGTGTTTTACGGACTTATATACCGCCAACAAGCTGAATGGTTGGAAGCAAAAAGATGCATCAGGCTTCGAAGTTATCGTGAGCGATTTTGACCATCTTTATGCAACTGCAGATCGCTTTATAGAAAAGGTAAACCGTTCGAGCGACAATCTGGGCAACATTTTAACCTCTGATACCATTTACGAACTGTATCCACAGGTATTCTCTTGGTTGGAACTGCTGGATATCAATGTGTGGATTATCTTAATCCTGATGGTATGCGTAGCTGGTTTCACGATGATTAGCGGATTGCTGATCATCATCCTTGAGCGCACACAGATGATAGGTATACTGAAAGCATTGGGCACTAGGAATAAAGTCATTCGCCATACGTTCTTGTGGTTCTCGGTATTTATTATTGGCCAAGGGCTATTCTGGGGTAACGTGCTAGGTCTTGGCATCGTGCTCGTTCAACAATATACGGGCATCATCACACTCGACCCTCAGACATATTACGTAAATGAGGCACCCATGGAGCTGAATATTCCGCTGGTGGTACTCATTAATATCGCCACACTCTTCATTTGCGTGTTTGTTCTTATCGCTCCAAGCTACCTAATCTCACACATTCACCCTGCAAAATCGATGAGATATGAGTAATTTTTGTTCGATTTCGCACCAAAAATGGTATTTTTTATAACCAGAAGCAAAAAATTGCACATTTTTTTTTGAAATGTGCAGGAAATGAATTACCTTTGCACAAAATTTAAAAAATTGTGCAATTTTAATGGAATCGTTTAGCAGTTTTAATGCTTATATCCAAAAAGCCATCGTAGGCAACTGGGATCAAGATGCCCTCACCGACTATCAGGGCATTACACTCCAGTATCACGATGTGGCACGCAAGATAGAGAAGTTGCATATCCTATTTGAGAACAGCAACGTTAAGCAGGGCGACAAGATCGCGCTCTGTGGGCGTAACTCGGCTCATTGGGCTGTGGCTTTCCTGGCTACGCTGACTTACGGAGCTGTAGCAGTACCCATCCAACACGAATTCAACGGTGAACAGATTCAGAACATCGTAAACCACTCAGACTCAAAACTACTGTTTATTGGCGATTACGCTGTGAAGACCATCGATCCTGAAAAAATGCCTGCGCTTGAGGGCATTATCAATCTCCCCGACTTCTCACTGATGATTTCTCGCAAGGAAGCTCTCACGTATGCGCGCGAACATCTTAATTTAATGTTTGGCAGCAAATATCCAAAAGCTTTCAGACAAGAGCATATACATTATCACACTGACGAGGCTGACGAACTGGCACTCATCAACTATACGAGTGGTACAACGGGATTCTCGAAAGGTGTGATGATACCCTATAGAGGTTTGTGGAGCAATGTGGTCTTTGTCATGGCAGCACTAAAGAATAAAGTGAAGGCTGGCGACAATATGTTAAGCATACTGCCAATGGCACATACTTATGGCATGTCGGTAGAATTCTTGTATGGCTTCTGCAATGGTTGTCATCTGTTCTACCTTACACGCCTGCCAAGTCCGGCTATCATCGCAGAGGCTTTTGCACAATTACACCCATCCATTATCATCACTGTTCCGCTGGTGCTGGAGAAGATTGTTCGCAAGCGTATCTTCCCCAAGATAGAGAGTCTGCCCATGAAGTTGCTGCTCAGCATGCTGGTAGTAAACAAGAAGGTAAAGGCCCATATCTGTCAGGAGGTGCGCAAAGTGCTGGGTGGCAATTTCTACGAGGTAATTGTTGGTGGTGCGCCACTATCAATGGAAGTAGAGAAGTTCCTTGTAAGCATCGGATTCCCCATCACAGTGGGCTATGGCACTACGGAATGTGCTCCACTCATTACGTTTAGCGACTATAAGGACTTTAAGCCCAGATCGTGCGGCACACCCGTAGATCGTATGGAAGTGCGCATCAATAGTCGCGACCCTGAGTTTGAAGCTGGCGAGATTCTAACCCGAGGCACCAACCTGATGCTGGGTTACTATAAAAATGAAGAAGCTACCAAGCAAGTGATCGACGAAGAAGGTTGGTATCACACAGGCGACTTAGGAACAATGGATAAAAGCCAGCATGTGTTTATCCGTGGTCGTATCAAGAATATGTTGCTGGGCAGCAATGGCCAAAACGTATATCCAGAAGAGATTGAAGATAAGCTTAGCTCTATGCCTATGGTATCAGAGTGTATCGTGGTACAGCGAGGCGAAAAGCTAGTGGCACTCGTTCACCCTGACAAAGATGACTTGATAAGCTTCAGCCACGAAGAGCTGGAGGGCATCATGGAGCAGAATCGAAATGATCTGAATAAGCAGTTACCTGTCTACTGCCGAATACAGGCCATTGAGCTTCAAGAGGAAGAATTTGCTAAAACACCTAAAAAGAGTATTAAACGCTACTTATATAACTGAGTATGAAACAAGACAATAAAGCCTATATCCCAAGCAAGGACATTCCCAGTTTTAACGAACTGATTCAGAAAAGTATTATCGACAACTGGGATTTTGACGCTCTTACCGATTTTAAGGGTCAGACGTTGCAGTACCATGACGTGGCAAGAAAGATAGAGAAGTTGCACATTCTCTTTGAAAACAGTGGTATACAGAAAGGAGACAAGATTGCCCTTTGCGGGCGTAACTCAAGCCAGTGGGCTGTAGCATTTATTGCTACTTTAACGTATGGTGCGATCGCTGTGCCCATACTCCATGAATTTAATGCTGAGCAGATTCATAATATCGTGAACCATTCAGAATCACGACTGCTCTTCGTTGGCGATCATGTGGCTACCATTATCGATCCGCAACAGATGCCTACACTTGAGGGTATCATCAATAATCCTGATTACTCACTGATGGTAAGTCGTACGGATAAGTTAACTTACGCCAGAGAGCATCTCAACGAGTTGTATGGCAAGAAGTTCCCCAAGTACTTCCGTAAGGAGCATGTAAGCTACTATATCGAAGAAAGTCCTGACGAACTAGCCGTTATCAACTATACCAGTGGTACAACAGGATTCTCTAAAGGTGTGATGCTACCCTATCGCGCTCTATGGTCAAACTATGATTTTGCCATCCACGTACTTGGCAAGAAGATTAAAGCAGGCGATAAAGTCATCTCTATGTTGCCGATGGCCCACATGTATGGTATGGCCTTCGAGTTCTTGTTTGAGTTCCTGCATGGCTGTCATGTTTACTATCTCAATCGTATTCCATCGCCAGCCATTATTGCCCAGGCCTTGCAAGAAGTGAAGCCTGTGATCGTGATTGCAGTACCTTTGATTATCGAAAAGATTATCCGAAAGAAGGTATTCCCCAAGGTGCAGAACAACCGCATGCGACTGCTCTTACAGATGCCTGTGATTTCGAAGAAAGTGCGCGAGATAATCTGCCAAGAAGTGCTCAAGGCTTTTGGTGGCAATATGTACGAGGTAATCATTGGCGGTGCTGCACTGAATCAAGAGGTAGAACATTTCCTGAAGCGTATCGACTTCCCATATACAGTAGGTTATGGTGCTACAGAGTGTGCCCCAATTATCGGCTATGAAGATTGGCAGAGATTCGCTCCTGGTTCATGCGGAAAGGCTGCTTACCACATGGAAGTAGAGATTGATTCGCCAGACCCAAGAACTATCCCAGGTGAGATTTTGACGCGTGGTTTAAACGTGATGCTGGGCTATTTCAAGAACCCAGAGGCTACGGCAGAGGTTATCGACAAGAATGGTTGGTATCACACTGGCGACCTTGGTACGATGGATGAGGAGGGCAATATCTACATCAACGGACGCTCAAAGAATATGCTACTTGGTCCTAACGGACAGAATATCTATCCAGAGGAAATCGAGGACAAGTTGAATTCGATGACGTTGGTGGTAGAGAGCATTGTGGTACAACGCGACACCAAATTGGTGGCTCTAGTGCATCCTGATATGGACGAGGTGAAGAACCTTGGTTTAAGCATGGAAGATCTGGAAAATGTGATGGAGCAGAATCGCAACGGATTGAATGAGATGATTCCTGCTTACGAAAAGATTTCAGAAATTGAAATCCACGAAGATGAATTCGAAAAGACACCAAAGAAATCTATCAAGCGTTACCTCTATCAATAAATAAAGAAGCCCTCTGGAAAGAGGGCTTTCTTATTTCTCATACTTGTAATAATACCAATACGTTTCGCGATACTTTTCTTCTACCTTTCCCCTGCGCTCCGTCAAGTTCGCATACGTACGCTCTAACTCCTGATAATTATCGTAATCCTCGTCCATCACGGCATTATGATATACCACTACAGGATTGGTACGCAAATGCGTATAAAGCGTCAATGCTTCGCGATAGTGCTTGGGCAAGCTGTCGTTGATATGATAACACTTACCTATCTCACGAGCAAACAAATCTATCTGACGATCTATCAGATAACCACAAAGCATATAGTCTTGTATCGTTTTATTGGGCAACGAATCTCTGCGCTGCAAAAGTTGCAGATACTTTGTGGGCGACATTTTGCTTGCAGGGCGCGCACCCATAAACTTATATAGGCTATCGACAGGATACATCATGAAACACGCAGATGAATCTGTAGGAAGCATCTCTTCGCTATTGCATGATATCGGATATTCAAAGAGTTTCTCGCCCAAAGCCTGTTCGCGTGCCAAGGCATACATACGCAACATAAACAGCTCTTTATCGCTTTCGAGCGAAAGTTTGCCTGCCTCCAAAGCACGTACAGCATCACCTTCGAGCAAACATCTTTCTACCTTCATACGATAATGAAACACGGCATTGGTATTACCTATCCATACTACACCCATCATCATCAGCGATAAGAAAAGCAGATTAATCCACATAGGGCGCGACAGCAAACCAAATTCATTATCTGATTCTACATCCTGTGTCATGCGCGCCACAGAAACCATCAGTGCCCATACAACAAGGATTAACAGAACAGCCCACCACCGAAGACTAAAACTAATGTCGCTATTACCCTCAGAAACAACTGAGGACAACATGGCAAGTATCAGCATAGATGGCAGATAAGTGAAAGCATGCGAACGCTTTTTTAGTTTCAAGAATTTATACACCAGCAGCTGTAAGGCCAATAGAGATAAGGTGATAACAAGCGCGCCAATAAGGGGTTGATAGCGTGTAACACCCTTACTCAGCACGTGCTGTGCCATCATCAATACGTCTGCCTGAAAACAATACAGCCAGCAAAAAGAGAATATAGTAAAAACAATAGCACACATCACGCGTATGCTGAAGGTGCTACTGTTTTTTCCTTTATGATTATAATTCATTCTTTTAAATCTTCTTCAAGACAACAGCTGAACGTGCTGGGATATACAACTTCAACCACTCCTTATGATCGTTTACATACAGTGGATCATAATTCGTAAGGTGGGTCATTGTATCATCAGCAAAACCATTGCCGCCAAAATCCTTAGAATCAGTATTCAATACAACCTGATAGCTGCCTGTTGGTACGAGGAAGCCATAATCGGTATAACTTCTCGTGGGCGAGAAATTGAACACAAATACAAGGTCGCCACGCATGAAGCAGAGTACCTGATCGCCATCGTCGTGCCAGATTTCCACGACCGGAGTATCTTGGAAATTCTTCACACTCTTGATGACCTTGAGCATCTCTCTGTCAAAATCGCCTAACCAATGGTAACAGAGATCTTTATTGTCGACGAGGTTCCATTGGCGACGTGCATATTTATAGCTCCAGCCATTTCCTTCACGCGGGAAGTCAATCCACTCTGGGTGTCCGAACTCATTACCCATAAAGTTCAGGTATCCACCATTGATGGCAGCAGCTGTTACGAGGCGAATCATCTTGTGCATAGCGATACCACGCTGGGCCATATCATTCACATCCTTCTTTGCAAAGTGCCAATACATATCAGCATCAATCAAACGGAAGATGATTGTCTTGTCACCAACGAGTGCCTGGTCGTGACTCTCGCAGTAAGAAATGGTCTTCTCATCAGGACGACGGTTCTTAACCTCCCAGAAGATTGAGCATACGTTGATATCCTCATCACGCACCTCCTTGATGGTCTTGATCCAGTAATCAGGAATGTTCATCGCCATACGGTAATCGAAGCCATAACCACCATCTTCGAACTTAGCAGCAAGACCAGGCATACCTGATACTTCCTCAGCGATGGTGATTGCATTCGGATTCACCTCGTGGATAAGTTTGTTGGCCAGCGTGAGATAACAGATGGCATTATCGTCTTCATGACCATTGAAGTAATCACCATAGCCTCCAAAGGCCTCGCCCAAACCATGACTGTAATACAGCATAGAGGTTACACCATCGAAGCGGAAACCATCAAACTTAAACTCCTCCAACCAGTACTTGCAGTTAGAGAGCAGGAAGTGGAGCACATCGTCTTTACCATAGTCGAAGCAGAGCGAATCCCATGCCGGATGCTCATGACGATCGCCAGGATAGAAGAACTGATTAGGATCGCCAGCGAGATTGCCCAAACCCTCTACCTCATTCTTTACGGCATGAGAGTGTACGATATCCATAATCACAGCCACACCGTTCTTATGTGCAGTATCAATGAGCTCCTTCAGTTCCTCAGGTGTACCAAAGCGACTTGAGGGTGCAAAGAATGAAGATACGTGGTAGCCAAATGAGCCATAGTAAGGATGCTCCTGAATAGCCATCACCTGGATGCAGTTGTATCCATCATTAATGATGCGGGGCAGCACGTTATCCTTGAATTCTGTATAGGTGCCTACCTTCTCGGCATCCTGACCCATACCTACGTGGCACTCATAGATAAGCAGTGGATTCTTCTTGGCCTTGAAGTTCTTCTTTTTCCAAACATACGGCTTCTCTGGGTTCCATACCTGAGCAGAGAAAATCTTCGTATTATCATCCTGTACCACGCGCTGGCACCAGGCTGGAATACGCTCACCTTCTCCCCCATTCCACTTCACTTTCATCTTATACAGCTGACCGTGCTTAATGGCTTTTTCTGAGAGTTTCAGTTCCCAATTACCTGTACCTTCAATACGCTTGCAACGGAACTTCTCGTCCTCCGTCCAATTATTGAAGTCACCAATCAGATAGATGTCTGTAGCATTAGGAGCCCACTCGCGGAATACCCATCCCTTCGACAGCTTGTGCAAGCCGAAGTACAGATGACCCGTAGCAAAGTCAGAGAGTGTCTTTTTGCCATTCTGTGTCAGCTGACCAATTTTCCACAAAGCATGATCATGACGTCCGCGGATAGCACCCTCAAATGGTTCCAACCATGAGTCGTTACGTACCAGACCGATATGCTCTGGCTCTTTGGGAGCCTCTACTTTCTTCGCAGCCACCTTCTTTGCACATGATTTCTTTGGAGCCGCCTTCTTAGGAGCTGTAGCCTTTTTCTCTGCAGGCTTCTTCGCAGTAGTTTCTTTCTTCGTTGCCATATCTATTTCTTTACTTTAAAAATTGCTTTTTTGAGTTCTGTCTCTTCTGTGATACAAGGCGCATGACCATCCTGCGGGAAGAAGATGGCAAACTGCCCGGGCTTTACTGTTACATAAGTCTGAGCCTTGGTGTCACCATACTTTGTGATGTCTTTCTCTGCATTATACTCAAAGTCAGGCAGGTCACATAATGGCGTATAGCCAAAGGTCTCATCACCAGAGATAGGAATCTGAATGTCGATCATCTCGATATGAGTCTCCAGGATAGCAGTGTCCTTAGTACGCTGCTTGGCAAACTGCAGGTTCAAGAACAAGTCTTTATCCTTAATTGGATACTTGCCAGCCTCCATCGTCTGGAGGTCATTAGCTTTCAAAAACGCTACTACGTCAGCAAATAATGGGTTCAGTGCCACATATTTGCCCAGATTGTCGATTGTGTCAATGATCATACGATTATATTTTTAAGAGTTGTTTGAATTTACTTTGTGATTCTATGTCCGCGCGTATAAATACCAGCAGCCTTAATCTTGCCATTGCGGTCTTTCTCTACGAAATTGCCATCGCGCACATCGTCCCTGTAAGTACCTTCGAATCTGTTACCATCCTTATCTTCCTCGATACATGGTCCGTTTCGCTTGCCGTTTTTAAACATGCCCTTGTATTTAGCACCATCGGCAAAGCGAACGGTACACTCACCATGAGGCTGACCAGCCATAAATGAGCCCTCTACGGTATCGCCACTTTTCTTGGTAAGTTTGCCACGTCCGTCTTGCTTGTCAGCTTTCCACTGACCCACATAGGTATCACCATTCTTCCAAACGAATGTACCCTGGCCCTGCTTGTCGCCTTTATAGAATTGCCCTGTATATTTATCGCCGTTGGCATACCTGAAGATACCCGATCCAGTGCGAGCACCTCTCTCGTAATCGCCCTCATACACATCGCCATTCTGAAACCTGTAGATACCTCGGCCGTTCATTGCGTCTTCACTCCACTGACCCACGTAGCTATCACCGTCAGCATATTTAAAGGTTCCCTTACCCCAGCGCATATTCTCCTTCCAGTCGCCATCGTAAGTAGAGCCATCGCCCCAATCAAAGAAGCCCTTGCCTTGTTTCTTGTCATTCAGCCAGTCACCTCTGTAAAAGGCACCATTGGCAAAGATATAAACACCCTTGCCCGAGCGCTTGTCTTGCTTCCACTCGCCATCATACCTGTCACCATTATAATAATACATCACACCATGACCATGCTGATAGTCGCGAAACCACAATCCCTCATAACGGTTATTATTCGAGAAGTAGAAAGTACCCTTGCCATGCTGCTGGTCTTGGTACCACTCGCCCTCGTATTTTTCACCATCGAAGAAAGTGTAAATGCCATAGCCTTGACGCTTGCCTTTTACATACTCTCCCTCGTATGTATTACCATTACTATAACTGGTTGTACCCTTGCCGTAAGGCTTACCTTGTAACAATTCTCCCTGATATATTCCACCGTCTTTTGTAGTGGCCGAACCCAGTGTAATTCTCTGAGCGGTCATTGAAAGTGGAAGCATCAACATCAATATCGAAAGCTTAAATATATGTCGTGTCATAACTGTCATCTTTAAAATCTTTGCAAATTTACAAAAAATAATTCAAGGAGAACTACTTTTTAAAACATTTTTTGTTAACTTTGCAGCCGTTATGAAATTTATGTCGATTATTCCCGCCCGATATGCGTCTACACGCTTTCCGGGTAAGCCTCTGGCAGTTCTCGGCGGAAAGACTGTCATCCAAAGAGTTTACGAGCAGGTAAGCAGTGTGCTCAGTGAGGTTTATGTGGCTACTGACGACGAACGTATCTTTCAGTGCGTAGAGTCGTTTGGCGGTAAAGCAGTCATGACGCGTACTGATCATAAGAGTGGTACAGACCGCATTCAAGAGGCTGTAGAGAAAATCGCTTCCGAGGCCGATGTAATTATCAACGTGCAAGGTGATGAGCCCTTCATCCATCCTTCACAGATAAAAACGCTGATGCAACTCTTCGATGCCCCAGAGACACAGATTGGTACATTGGGAAAGCCCTTTGATAGCATGGAAGCTGTCGACAATCCCAATTCACCTAAGATCGTGACGGATAATCGTGGTTTTGCACTCTATTTCAGTCGTAGTATTATACCTTATATAAGAGGTAAGGTACGCGAAGAATGGTTTGGCGAATATCCTTTCCTGAAGCATCTGGGTATTTACGCCTATCGTCGCGAGGTTCTTAAAGAAGTCACCCAGTTGCCTCAGAGCTCTCTTGAAAAGGCAGAGAGCCTTGAGCAACTCAGATGGCTACAGAATGGTTATCGCATCCGTGTAGGTCTTACCGATATCGAGACAGTAGGTATCGATACACCAGAAGACCTACAACGTGCAGAAGAATTCCTAGCCCTTCATTTGTCGTAAGAGCTCTTTTTGGCGCTCACTAAGATTGGTAGGCAACTTTACCTGATAGGTGATGATCAAGTCGCCAAAGGTGCCATCGCCTCGATCGTAGCCCTTGCCACGCAGTCTAACTTTCGTACCAGGCTGCGTTTCTGGCTTGATCTTCATCTTTACCTTTTGGCCGTTCGACAATGTCAACATCACTTCGCCTCCCAGAAGCGCAGTATACAGGTCGATGGATACATTCGCATTCATCTCGCCCGAATTGGTTCTTGCCTTAGAGCTAAAGCCCTGGAAGCCGCCAAAGCCCCCACCTTGCCGACCCTTGCGACCAAACAGATCCTCAAAGAACGAACTGAAGCCGCCACCATTGGCAAAGCTGCCGAAGTCGAATCCGCCAAACGGATTGCCGCCTCCAGCACCACCGCCACCAAAGCCGTTAAACTGGTCAGCCTGCTTCCATTGCTCGCCATACTGATCATACTTCTTGCGCTTTTCGGGGTCGCCTATCACGTCGTATGCCTCCTGCAGCGCCTGGAATTTCGCCTGCGCCTTAGGATCGTCAGGATGCAAATCGGGGTGAAACTGCTTGGCACGTTTCAGATATGCCTTCTTTACATCCTTCTGTGGTATCGACTTATCTACACCTAAAATCTTGTAATAATCAATAAATGCCATTTTTATGTCCTCCTATTCTTTTGTTACTTTTCTGCAAAAAAAGCAGCAAAAAGTGTACCACATATTTGGTTGTATTAAAAAAAAGTCCTATCTTTGCACACGTTATATAACTTTCAAACAATGAAGAGAATAATACCAATACTAATGGCATTGATTGCTACAGCTACCCCCGCAACAAGCCAGGACTCTAAAACCGTCAAAATTAAGGTTATCGAAACCAGCGACGTTCATGGCCATTTCTTCCCTTGGGATTTCATGGAAGGCAAACCCCTGAAGGGCACTTTGGCGCGTGCTAATACCTATATTAATAAAGAGCGCCAGAAGTATGGCAATAATCTGCTGCTCATCGATAACGGCGATATTCTCCAAGGCCAGCCCTGCATCTATTGGTCAAACTATGTGATGCCCGAGAATGAGAACCTGGCAGCACAGGTAATCAATTACATGAAGTATGATGCCGAAACCGTAGGCAACCACGATATCGAGCCTGGACATAAGGTTTACGACAAATGGATTCGCGAGGTGCGCTGCCCATTGCTTGGTGCAAACATCGTGAAAGAGGAATACAAGAATGGCGAGGCCAATCCCACACATATCTATACCGGACTCCGCCCCTATTCCACTCATTATGTCGATGGCGTAAAAATCTGCATCATCGGCATGCTCACGCCTGCTATTCCCAACTGGCTCAACAAATCTATTTGGAAAGGGCTTGAGTTTGAAGAGATGACCAGTTGCGCCAAGAAATGGATTAAATACATCAAGGAAACAGAGCGCCCCGACTTGATTTTCGGTCTGTTCCATTCAGGACTTGACGGTGGTATCAATACCCCTGATTACGAGGAAAATGCCACAGCGTCTGTCGCACGCGAAGTACCAGGTTTCGATGTCATTTTCTTTGGTCACGACCATCAGGTACACAACGAGTGGATTACCAACAAAGAAGGCCAGCAAGTGCTCTGCATCGACCCCAGCTGTTATGTAAAGAATGTGGCCGAAGCTGAAATCACGCTTTCCTTCAACAAAGGTAAACTCACAAAGAAAGAAATCAATGGCAATATCGTTAATGTGCTCGATGAAGAAATCGACCAGCAGATGTTAAATCATTTCCAGACACAGATTGATAATGTAAAAGCCTACGTCGATCGTAAGATCGGTCGCTTCGAGCATCCCGTTTATTCGCGCGAAGGGTTCTTTGGCAACTCTGCCTTCACTGATTTGATCCACAATCTGCAGTTGACAATTTCCAAGGCCGACATCTCTTTCAATGCGCCTTTGGCTTTCGACAATGTCATCAAGGCTGGCGATGTTACTCAGGCCGATATGTTCAAGCTCTATCGCTTTGAAAACCTGATGTTTGTACTTCGCATGACGGGCGAGGAAATCCGCAAGCATCTGGAGTTCAGCTATAGCATGTGGGCTAATACAATGACAAGTGCCAACGATCATGCCCTGCTACTAAACGACGATTCCAAGGAAGACCAGCAGCGCACAGGCTTCCAATATTATACCTTCAACTTCGATTCAGCTGCAGGTGTCGACTATGAGGTAGACCTCACCAAGCCCGATGGTCAGAAAGTAAAGATTCTCCAGCTGTCGAATGGCCAACCTTTCGACGAGAAGAAATGGTATAAAGTAGTTATGAACAGTTATCGTGCCAATGGTGGTGGCGAGCTGCTTACACGCGGTGCAGGCATTCCTAAAGATTCACTCGAAAGTCGTGTAATTTGGCATACTGATATGGATCAGCGCCATTACCTTACCGAAGAGATCATGCGCCAGGGCACCATCGATCCACAACCCAATCACAACTGGCGCTTTGTGCCAGAAGATTGGGTAAAGCCTGCCCTTGAGCGCGATCGCAAACAATTGTTCGGAGAATAATGAAAACGTATTATTTCGTATTTTGCAAGGAAGATCTGCTGTTAGAAAAAACAGCTGATGACGCCTATACTATACCCCTTCAAGAAGAGCCTCCCACAGAGGTAAAGCCCTGGACTCACCAGATGAACATTACCCCGATGGCTGATGGCACTCCTGTAGTAACCTATCGTATCGACGAGCCTATTACAGATAATGCGCGCTACGAAATGATTGGTCTTCGCCAAAGCTATTATAAGCTGCCTCGCCCCCTCTATCTGAAGGCAGGCAAATGTCAGGAGTTGCTCTATTGGGACCAGAACACCAAGTATTGTGGCGTATGTGGCGCACCTATGCGTATGGATACCGATATCTCCAAAAAGTGCACCGAGTGTGGTAAGGAAGTATGGCCCCAATTAGCTACAGCTGTCATCGTGCTGATCCATAAGGGCGACGAGGTTCTGCTGGTTCGTGCCAAGAATTTCCGTCGCGATTTCTTTGGCCTTGTGGCAGGCTTTGTAGAGACAGGCGAAACGCTCGAAGAGGCTGTAGCTCGCGAGGCACTTGAAGAAACGGGTGTCACCATCACTAATATCTGCTATTTCGCCTCCCAGCCTTGGCCCTATCCCTGTGGCCTGATGGTTGGTTTCAATGCCGATTACGTTTCTGGCGACATCCATCTCCAAAAGAGCGAAATTGCAAAGGGAGGCTGGTTCCGTAAAAACAACCTCCCCGACATTCCCGAGAAACTCTCCATCGCCCGCATGCTTATCGATGCCTGGCTAGAAGGTGTCAACACATAGAGGATGACGGGATTATAAAGTCCGGATAAAATCGTCTAATCCGATAATATTGACTTTTGGAAAATCTATTTGCTTGAGCAAATCAAAATGACCATCGTCTGTTACCACAAATTTTGCATTTGCTGCTACTGCACAGTCTACAAACTTGTTGTCGTCAGGGTCTACCGATATTAAGTTAAAATGATAGTAAGGCGTTACAAATAATGTATGTGGATTGTTTGTTATAACACCAAGAGCAGCTTCTGTAAACTCATTACTGGTAAATTGCTGCAGTTTCTCAGCATACTCTTCAAGAATCTCAGTTGATACACACAGCGTATTTCGCCCATCGAGCAACGATAACCACAAATCATGGTATCTGCTGCGACGAGAGATGCATTGAAGTAGGCTGTTTGTATCTACTACAAGTCTTGACATATCCTATTTCGCATGAAGATCTATCTTTCGGATTTCGTCTAATTTCTCCTGATTTAGGATCCCCTCATCCCAAAGACGATCGGCCTCAACGTCGAGACGATTCTGAAAATGGCGAGTCAGAACCTCCTGTATCTCACGGGCATACTCTTCACTATTGTTGAAGGCAAAGAGCTTCAACAAGTGCATCTGGGTAGGATTCAATGCAGTAGTTTCCATAACACTTTTCTATTTACACGGTGCAAATATAATAAGAAAATCTCAAAGCACCAAATGTTTCGGGAAGTTTTTTGATTTCAGTATTTCAGATTTCAGTTTATTTTTTGGGTTCATCTGCTGAGAAGAAGATAAAATGTTAAATATTATTTAATATTATATATAATATATATATTATATATAATATTACTATTTTATAGGCTCGAAA
>CAJOGK010000041.1:0-16099 GCA_905234145.1 uncultured Prevotella sp.
AGCATAAATGAAGCAGTTTATTTTATTGATAGTAACGATATGTATGATTGTCGGATGTGGACAATCGTATGAGGAGACGAAGCGACAGAGTCGTGCGCAGCGCCTCAGGTTGATGCGTGAAGACTCTGCTGCACTGAAGGTTGCAGTGATGCCGACACTCGATTGCCTGCCCCTGTTTGTGGCTAAAGAGCGCCAGCTGTTTGATACGGCTGTAGATATTCGTCTGAAGTATTTTACGGCTCAGATGGATTGCGATACAGCCATCATGAATCATCGCGTGGAAGGTACGATTACCGATTTGGTAAGAGCGGAGCGCATGAAGAAACTGGGCACCGATCTGCAGTATTTTACCGCTACGAATGCGTATTGGGTTTTGTTGAGCAATCGCCAGCAACGTATGACGGGACTTAAGAATCTAGAGGATAAGATGGTGGCCATGACCCGCTATTCTGTAACTGACCTCTTGAGTGAACTGGCTGTCGATAGTGCCCAATTGCAGCCAGAGCAGGTGTTCCGTATTCAGGTAAACGATGTGACGGTACGCATGAAGATGCTGGAAAACAACGAGATGGATGCGATGTGGCTCACAGAACCACAGCTGACACAATTACTGTTGGCCAAACACAGAGTATTGCTGGATACACGTAAACTTGACTACCAGATGGGTGTCATCGCATTTACTACAAAGAATATGCAGGATAAGAATCGTAAGCGCCAGATGGAGGCCTTTAAAAAGGGCTATCGTCAGGCTTGTGATTCCATTAACCAGTTTGGGGTACGCCACTATGTTAAGATGCTTCGAAAATATTATCCCATTTCCGAACAGGCGATGAACCATCTTCCTGACAGCTTAAAATTCCATGCAGCGGTTGAACCCCGTGAGCAGGATATAGACCGTGCTCAAAAATGGCTTACTAAAAAATAGCGTATGGAGCAACATAATGGATTAGCATCAGTGAAAGATGCCCTGATGAAAAGAAACTTAGGTGAGGCAATCGCAGCTATGGAAACTTTCCTTTCCGTGCATCCTCATCAAATCAATTCTGACAGATTACATGCCATCAATACCGATTATGAGATGATGGCAAGTTATTGGCGTCGTGGTTATAAAGATCCGCAACAAGATTATCTTTACAATAATCTATTACGCAGGATGTATGTGCTTTATGCCAACATCCATACGAATTATAATGTCAGGCATTCCACCTACCTGTCGTCTCTCTTCCTGAAGGCCCATGGCAAGCCAAAAGACTGGTCGCCGATGGCCATTAAGGAAGATCTGGAGAACTTTGTGTCGGAAGTGGCGATGATTGGCCTGGAGGAGTTGGATATTGATCATAAGAAAAGCCAGGACGTATACCTGCGTCATTATGATATGATGACAGAGCTGTGTGCTTATTTAATCACAAGAGATTTGTGGAGCGATGGCTTTGCGTCTGCGATGGAAGATATTCTTCTGTCACCAACGGTTGACTCTAACGATCAGCAATTGCTCGTAAGTTGTATCACGCTCACTGCCATCACCGTGTTTGATATGGCGAAGTTCCGCGTGTTGGTAAATATCTACCAAAAGACGTCTGATGATGATTTGCGCCAGCGGGCACTCGTAGGTTGGGTGTTTGCACTTAATCAGCAGATGGGAGAGGCCATCTATCCTGAAGAAATTAAATTGGTGGAGGCATTAATCGAAGATGAAAGTTGCCAGGAGGAGTTGCTTGATATGCAAAAGCAAATCATCTATTGCCTTAATGCAGAGAAAGACTATCAGCTTATCCAAAAGGAGATCATGCCCGATATCTTGCGAGAGCATGGCTTCCGTATCACTCCGAACGGATTAGAGCAAATAGAGGAAGACCCCCTTCATGATATTCTGCATAGTGACGAGGAAGAAAAACGGGCAGACGCTCTTGAGGCACATTTCCAGCGGATGGTTGATATGGAAACGCAGGGCTCTGATATTTACTTTTCGGGCTTTGCCTATATGAAGGGCTATCCTTTCTTCCAGGAAATATCGAATTGGTTTGTGCCATTTTATACAGACCATCCAGGCATGAGTGAAGCAAATACGTATTTCAAGCATACAAAATTCATGCAGTCGATCCTGGGTAACGGCACTTTCTGCAATAGCGACAAATATTCATTTGTGTTGTCGTTCATGATGACTGTGAAGAAAATGCCAGAGAGTGTGCGCGAGATTATCGTGAATAACGGTATTCTGGAAAACAAGTCGGTCGATGTGGAGAAAACGGCGTTTATCCGAAGAATGTATTTGCAGGATTGGTACCGTTTCAGTCGCTTGTTTAAAGAGCGCCAGTGTTTCTCAAATCCTTACGATCTAGAGCGTAAGCCTTATCTGTTCTTCGCTTCTCCTATGTTTAGGAGCACCCATCTGGAATTGAAGTTCAACGAATTGGCTGTTTTCTTGCTGAAGAAGAAACGCTATGCTGATGCCAAGTTGCTTTTGGGCAATTATGGTGCGCATCGTAAGGATTACCATTATTACATGATGGCTGGTTACTTGGGCATTGACAGTATTGCTAACTATACTAAGGCCTTGGAATTAGAGCCCGATAATGAGCGTGCGATGACAGGTCTGGCCAGAGCACTTTTTGCTGAAAACCGTTATGAGGAGTCCCTCAGCATCTATCGTCAGCTTAACGACATGAAGCCTGATTCAAAGTCCTATCTGATGGGACTCTCTGTATGTCTGACGAATCTCCAGCAGTATAATGAGGCTGAGCAGTATCTCTATCGATTGAATTATGAGATGCCTGATGATGATACCGTGAATCGTGTGTTGGCATGGACATTGGCATGTGATGGTAAATACGAACAGGCAGATAAACTCTACCAGCAATTACTCTCTTTAGAGACTGTTTTCCCTGATGATTTGCGCCATTACGGTTTTTGCCTGTGGTTTAGCGGTAAGATAGATGATGCCATCGACTGTTTCCACCGCTATCTGAAGGAATCGGGCGAAAATAAGATGAATATGATTGAGAGCGAACTGGAAGTGATTCGCGAGAAGGGTATCAATGAGTCTGAGATCCAGATGATGCTCTACGTGCTTTAATCCAGTCTTTAAGCAGATCGAAACTAAGTGGGATACCTACACCAGCCATGGTATAGAGTACCCAGAACCAGTCTTGCTGTGAGTATTCGTGTATCACCATGTGGCAACCTATCTGGTGGATGTCCAGCCCATAATACCATATCTTGATGAGGCTGACCACTTTATAGGCCACGATGTGGAAGATAAAGATGAATAGGGTATGGTCGCCTGTATAAACCAGGAAACGTTTGAATCTGCTTTCATGCCCGTTTATCCACATACTGATGTTGTAAGTCATCAGGAATCCCAAGAGTGCTGGTAGGGGTAGCGACAGGAATTGTGTGTATGTAGAGCGCCAATTCATGTTAGCCGTCAGATACTTTGAAAAGAGAAAGACAACGACACCGCATAGTAGCGTCATTGTAATCGACAGGTAGTATTTCGCCATCCACTTTCTGTAGTTCTCTACAAACTGTCTGAAGATAAAACCACAGCCAAAGAAAAAGCATCCCATCATGTCGCGATAGCCTCCCTGCACCAGATTAATCACCTTCAATCCCTCGTAGGTTTTCCATCCGCAAAGCAGCAGCAGTAAGATGCAGATAAGGTAGGGGATTGCTTTCCCAACTTTCTTGGGCAACGTATCATCCATCACCTTATATATAATAAGGTATAGGATACTGGCCACAAAAAGCCCTCTGAAGAACCAGAAAGCACCGCAGAGGAAAGCATCGTAGCCTCCCATTGCTGTCACGATGTTCCATAGGTTCTGTTGCATCTGATGCCAAGAGTAGGGATGGGTTACACCGCCTGCTTCGTTACCGAATCTTTCGTTGAGGATGCCGATATCAAACATCCAGTTATGGATAATCAGGAAGAATACTGACCATTTTACCATGGGCCAATAGAGTCCCTTGATGCGCTTCTTTACAAAGGTCGCTTCGTCGTTGAGGTATTTCAGCGAGAAGAAGTAGCCTGCTGTGATGAAGAATAGCGGCATGTGGAATTCAAAGATGAATTTACAGAGCCAGCCCGGTGCCTCAGCATGGGCTATCACCATGAGGATGATAGCAATGCCTTTGCTGATGGATATGGTCGTATCGCGATTCATGGACTATATTAAAAAGGCCAATAGGTGTCCGAACCAGCCTTTGAATTTTACCCAGCCAGTCCGGGTTTTCTTCCATTCCTCTTCAGTCATGAAGTCAGATTGCTTGGTGTCCTCAATGAACTTGTCTTCCAACTGGTGCGTGGTCTCAGGGTCGATGATGATGGCATTAATCTCGTAGTCAAATCGCATACCACGGGCATCCAGGTTCGCGCTACCCACCGTGCACCATTTTCCATCCACCATCATGATTTTCGAGTGGTGGAATCCTGGCCGGTAGCGCCAGATACGTGCCCCATGTTTCCACAGTTGGTACACATTACGAAGCACGATGTCTGGCATCAGGGGTTCGTCGTATTTCGAAGAGATAAGGATATCCAGCTTCACCCCACGATCAGCACAACGTTTCAGCGCCTTCTTGAGGGATGGCGTCAGTGAAAAGTATGGATTGATAATTTTCACAGAGTCCTTGGCACAGTCGAGTGCATTCACATAGAAACTGCGCATGACTTTGGTATCGGTACGTGGTTCGCGATTCGCGATGCCAATCATCTTCTGCCCGGCTGTTTCCCCTTGAAAATACTTCGGGTCAGTCAATTCTTCCTTGGTTACCTTTTTCCACATCCGTATAAAAATACGCTGCAGTTCATCTACTACTGGTCCTTCGATACGGCAATGCATGTCTCGCCATTCACCCACCTGTTCTGTACCTACCAGATAATAGTCGGCTACGTTCATGCCTCCCGTATAGCCTATCTTTCCGTCGATCACCACGATTTTGCGATGGTCGCGAGGCCAGATATGGTTTATCCAGGGAAAGCGGATGGGATCGAACTCGTAGATATCGATACCGTCCTCGCGCAGCGCTTTCAGGTGTTTCTTCTTCAAGGGCTTATTATTCGAGTCGTTGCCAAAACCATCGAAGAGTGCCCTTACCTCTACACCTTCTTTCCGTTTCTCACGCAGGATATCGAATAAGAGCGAGGCGATAGAGTCGTTTCTGAAATTGAAGTATTCCAGATGGACGCTGCTTTTGGCTTGGCGGATATCCTCAAATAAGTGGTCGAACTTCTCATAGCCCGACATGAGCAGTTGGATGCTGTTGTCGTTTGTAAATGTGATGCCTTGTTCACGCATCTTGCTTACAATCATAGAGTCGCTCTGAGCCAGAGCGACACCGATTGATAAATGAAAAAGGCTAAATAATATACCTATCAGCTTTCTCATCTTCTGTGTTGTAATCTGTATTCGAGTGGTGTCATGCCAAACTTCTCCTTAAAGATATTGATGAAGTTTTCGGCTGTCATGAATCCGATATTTGTGGCAAGCTCACTCATATTAATATTGGTACGCTTCAGTAGGATACAAGCATGCTTCAATCGCATGTCGCGCACAAGTTCTGCAGGCGTTTTACCAGTGATGGTGCGAATACGGTGGAAGAAGGGCACACGTCCCATACCCATTGCACCAGCCATTTCTTCAAGACTGATCTGGCCACGACTCATATTCTGCATCACGTATTGCTCGATATTCTTCAGAAGTTGCTGGTCCATCTGGTCGAGCATCGAGTAGTCTGAACTCTGCTGTTCGCTCTGTTCAGTTTCGGGCAGAATACCCTCTGGCAGATTACTGCCTTTGCGAGCCAACTGGTTGTTCTTCTGGATGGTCGTATCTACGATGTTCATTGGATCGTCAGGATCGATATCCATATTATCCTCTACCTCCAGATTCTCTAATCCCATGGTTTCTGTAGCTGTGGTCATACTGGTGTTGCGATCCTCAAGCATACGTGTCTCAGCACCCTCAATAAGGTCGGTGCTACTGATGGCCCCAAGTCCGAGTGTCTGGTTAATGCGCATGGTAGCCTCTTGCATATTGAAAGGTTTAGCCAGATAGTCATCAGCAGAAAGCGTAATGTTCTTAGAACGCATGTCTTGTGGTGTCAGTACACCATCTGTCATGAGGATAAACTTCATCTCCTGCGTCTGATAGCTGGTCTTCAACTGGTTACAGAAGTCGCTACCCGTCATGCCAGGCATGTCTTGTTTACAGAGGACAGCATCGCATTTCATCTGTTCCAAATCATCTGCTGCTTTCTGTATGTCATCATAGATATGGAAGTCATATACATATTTCAGTCGTGCAGCGGCAAACTTCAGGAATTCTTTGTTGTCGTCGATCATGACAACGGTGAACTTCGACGTTGGTGAATCAAGAGCGGCACGCGAGTATGTCGACTCTGCTGTCATCTGCCCACCGGCAATTTCAGGCAATTCGATTTCTCCCTTTGCATTCATTTCGATTCGGTCTTGAACCGTATTCTTTGCTTTTGCCACAGGATTCTCCAGATTCATCTGCATGTCGGCCACACGGGTGATGATTGACAGCATCTGTGAGTGGAGCGCATTCAACTGCTCTTTCTCTTCGAGCGACTTTTCCTTTTCCACCAGATTGCCGATGATAGAGGTCATACGTGCCATAGGCTGTCGCAGGTCATCACTTGCAGCCTTAATCTCCTCGCGCTGAAGTTTCAGTTCTTTGATGACAGCCTCCTTGCGGTTCTTAATGGCTTTCACTTGCTTAAAGCCTATGCGCCAGAAGTAGATCAGCACAGCCAGGATGATGATGTAGGCCAAAAACATCCACCATGACAAAAGCCAGTGGTGCTCAATTTTGATATCAAGAATACGTTCCTGATCACTGACGGCTCCCTCGGCACTTATCGCTTTTACATGCAGCCTATAGCTGCCACTGCTCAAATCGGTGAATGTCACACTGTGTGTTAGGGCATTGCCAGGGCGCCAGTCTTCATCAAGACCTTCCATCCAATACATAAACTGCAGGCGCTCGCTTTGGTTGTAGTTACCTGCTGCAAACTTAATCGTAAATGTATTCTGGCTATGGTCTAATTCGATTCTGCTTGTTTCGTTCAGAGCCTGTGTCAGTATCACGTGCTGATCGTATTTATGACCCGTCATAATCTCTTCCTCTCCGATGTAAAGCTGTGTCAGCATCACGCGAGGCAGTGGTTCTTTATAGCCTTTTTCTTTCTGTAATACCCAGTTCACACCAAAGAGTCCACCCAGCAATACTTCACCGTCTTCTTTCGTCAAGATAGAGCCAGTATTAAACTCATTACTCTGCAGTCCGTCTGCCATCGAGTAGTTATACATGCCAAAGTTGTAACCCTCATGGTTGCGCTGTACCACGATACGGCACACGCCTTTACTCGTGGTTACCCAGATGTTGTGGTTCTTGTCTTCTGCGATACCACAGATGTTATTGTTACACAAGCCTTGCTTTTCTGTCAGATATTCCACATGGTCGGTTTCCATATTCAGGATATTCAAACCTTCACGTGTACCTACCCAAATCAGACCGTTCGAATCTTGGAATACATCCGTTACGTAATTATTGGTAAAGGGCTCCACATTGGTGCTGTTACCAGTAATCACTTTCTTGTCGGTGGTTGAGAGGTTCAGCAGAATCAGTCCCTCTGCAGTACCTATCAGCAGTTCATTTTCTGTACCCTGATGGTTATAGTAAAGACTGGTGATATTGTTTGTCGACAGCTTGCCGTTTTCTTTGGTATAAGACGAGAAGGAGTTCATGCGTGGATTATACACTTGCAGTCCGCCATTGGTGGCTATCCACAGGTTACCGATTTTATCTGTGCAAAGGTCGTTGATATGGTCATCAATCAGTTTGGCTGCAGCACTGTCTTTTTGGATGGAGTATACTGATGATACACCGCCTTTTACACGTGTCAGTCCGTTACGCTTAGAACCTACCCACAGGCTACCGTCGGGGGTAAACTCCATACACGATACCTTCATACTGGCCAGATACCCGTTAAAGCCGATGATACCCTTATCACTGGTACCATACCAGATCGTGCCATCCGTGCCCTGAGCCATGGCTGTAATATCGCCTATCAGATTCGAGCCAAAGCGATAGATATACTTACCAGAGTAGGCGATACCCGATTTCTCTGTACCTACCCAAAGCAGGTCGGTATCATCTACGTAAACACTCTGAATACCTATCTTATCTTTTGCCCATTGGTTATCGTTGATGTTACGTGGATTTTCGCTTACTATCTGACGTGTCTTCACGTTCATCCTCAGCAATCCCAGCTGGTCTGAGCCTATCCATACGTTGCCGCTCTTGTCACCAGCCATGCCATTGATATTCCTGTCTACGCTGATGTTTGTCAATCCCAGGTTCGCACCAATTGATGTATCCCAGAACCCTGTGCCTCTATTATACATGCTGAGTGTGCCCTGACCGTACAGCCAGATGTTATCCAGCTGATCGGCAAATGCCCTGAGCGATTTTGTACGATGATTCTTGAGCAGCGGATGCTCTTCTGATACCCAAACCGTATGTTGCTGGTGCATCACGTCACAGCAGGCGATGCGCCCGTCGTCATACACAATCAGGGCACCGTCCTTACATTCACCGATGCTAGCTATCACACCCTGTGGCACACCCTGCGAGTCGTTGGTATAGCCAAATTCATAGAGCAGCTGTTGCTGTTGGTTATAGCATACCACACCTTTATTGGGGATGGCACCCCACAGGTTCTTATGCTGGTCTATATATACGATTGTTGGAATGGTTTCGATACCCATTCTGGCAAATGCCTGCTTCATGTCGCGCTCGAAGGTCTCTGTCTGCGGATGGTAGACACAGTAGCCCGATGAGGTCTGTATCAGCAGATTGCCATCGAGTGTCTCTTGGATGGTATTGATATAACTGTCGTTGAGCGACGATCCGTCTTGTGAGTCACTTTGGAAGTTGCGGAAGGTATAGCCGTCATAGCGGTAAAGGCCAGCTGGCGTACCAAACCATACGAATCCTCTCGAATCTTTCAGAATACAGTTTATCTGGCTCGATGTCAGTCCGTCACGTGCATCAAGGGTCTTGAATAGATAGTCGGCCAATACTGCCATTGGCAGCATCAGCATCACTGCTATCACTATTAGTAGTTGTTTTATCTTCATGTCATTATATCATGCAAGAGTAGTGGTCTACCACGCCCAGCAGATGCTGCTCGTCGTCGGTTACCAATACTGAGTGTACCTTATATTTATTCATGATCCTCTGGATCTCTGTAATCTTCGTTTCCGGTTTCACCGTTTTCGGGGTGCGTGTCATGATGTCGCTCACCGTACGGTCAAAGAATTCAGCCTGCCATTTCTCCATGGCGCGTCGGATGTCGCCATCCGTGATAAGGCCTACGATCTTATCGTCGATCTCAGCGATACCCAGTCCCAGCTTGCCTTTGCTTACCAGGATGATAGCCTCGCCCAGATGCATGTCAGGCGGCAGGATAGGCATGTCTTCCGAACGCATCACGTCTTGTGCTGTGGTCAGCAAGCGCTTGCCCAGTTCACCACCAGGGTGGAATTGTGCAAAGTCACGTGGCTGGAAGTTGCGCTTCTCGATGAGAGCCACAGCGAGTGCGTCGCCCATGGCCAGTTGTGCCATCGTAGAACTCGTGGGTGCCAGGTTCAGCGGACAGGCTTCTTTCTTTACCGCCACATTCAGGTGGCAGGTAGAGTATTTCGCCAAGAGCGATTGCGGATTGCCGCTCATGCCTATGATGGGTATCTGCATGTGGAGCACCATCGGGATAAAGCGCAGCAGTTCGTCAGTCTGTCCTGAATTAGAGATCGCCAGCACCACGTCGTCGGGTGTCATCACACCCAGGTCGCCATGGTATACGTCCAGTGGATTGATGAAGAATGAGGGTGTGCCAGTGCTAGAGAAGGTTGCGGCAATTTTCGCGCCGATATGTCCGCTCTTGCCCACGCCCGTTACAATCACTTTGCCCTTACAAGCATAAATCAGGCGTACAGCCTCATTAAAGCTGTCCGTCAGCTGAGGGATGAGGTCTAACACTGCCTGCGCCTCGTCCTTGATGCATTGTATGGCAAAATCCTTCGCTTCTTTCATTCCTTAACCATTAACCTTTAACCATTAACCAGCTGGGAAACCAGCTTTTCCAACTTGTCGAGCTCCAGCATATTTGCGGCATCTGAGAGTCCTTTGTCTGGGTCTGGGTGCACTTCAAAGAAATAGCCTGTTGCTCCAAAGGCCTTGGCTGCGAGCGCCATCTGTGGTACGAATCTGCGATCGCCTCCCGTCTTGCCGTCAGCACCGCCAGGGCGCTGCACACTGTGCGTACAGTCCATAATCACCGTTGGCACCAGTTCCAGCATATCGGGTATATTTCTAAAGTCTACTACCAGGTTGTTATAGCCCATCATATTGCCACGCTCTGTCAACCAAACCTCTTTTGCGCCCGATTCCTGGGCTTTGTTTACGGGATATTGCATGTCTTTGCCCGAAAGGAATTGGGCTTTCTTGATGTTCACGGTGCGCCCCGTTTTGGCCGCAGCGGCTATCAAGTCCGTCTGTCTGCAGAGAAAAGCCGGAATCTGAATCACGTCGCATACTTCTCCTACGGGCTTTGCCTGCCATGATTCATGGATGTCGGTCAGTATGCGCAGACCGTAAGTCGATTTGATGTCGCTCAGCATCTGCAACCCCTTGTCGATGCCAGGCCCCCTGAAAGAGTGGATCGAGGTGCGGTTCGCTTTGTCGAATGAGGCCTTGAAAATGATATCAGTACCCAACTTGGTGTTGATTTCCACCAATTTACGTGCCACAGTGTCGAGCAGTTCTGCCGACTCAATGACACAAGGTCCTGCTATGATAGTAGTATTAATCATTTGATGTTGCAAAAATACGCATTTTATTCAATTCTGCCAAATTTTCTTTAGAAAATCTATTGTTTGATATGTACATCCTGCTGTGGGAATGGAATCTCGATGTGGTTCTCGTTCAGTGTGTTGTAAACACATTTCAGTACATCGCTGATTACATACGACTTCTTAGGTGCATCGGCCCATACAAACAGCTTAAAGTTTACGCTCGAATCGCCCATTTCCGAAACCACGCATTTTATCTGTTTGCGATGGTCTATCCATTGGTGGCGCATCTCGTTCAGAGCCTTCTCAACCACATCCGTTACTTGCTTTAGGTTAGAGCCGTAAGCCACGCCGAATGGTACCACTGCCAGTACGTAACCATGATTTCTGGTCAGGTTTTTATAGTTCTTGGCAAAAAGCTGTGCATTCTGGAAGGTAATCACCTCACCATAGAGCGATTCGATCACCGTCGATGTGTAACTAATGCTTACCACCTTACCCATACGTCCGTCGAGCTCTATCCAGTCGCCTACCTTGATGCGCCCTGCCATCAGTGTCGCACCATAGTAAATATTTTCGATGATATCTTTCGAGGCGAAACCGATACCGGTAGAGAGACCGCCCGAGATAGCCAGCAGCCAGGCCACGCTGATATGCAGCAGCGAGAGCGATATCATCAGCCAGATGCCCCATACGAATACCTGAATCACGTTTTTACCCATCACCTCTCTCGACGAAGCTGTCGTGGGGTCGGATATCTCGTAGTGGATACGCAGCAGGGCCAACGTTGTCTTGGTGATATAGCGGAACACGAACCATAAGGTGGTCACCATTGCCAGCTTCAGTATCGATACCTGCAGATTCTCCAGGTCGATGAAGTTGTATTTAAAGATCGTCCAGCACAGTTCGCTCAGGTTGAATACCTTTGCCGCCCAGTAGATACTCAGCATAATAGAGCATACGCTCAGTATGGGCATTACCACCTTTTCTGCGAAGTTATACGCCCATGTTTTCGTAATCGGCTTTTCTTCGAGTCGCTTTTTCAGGGCATACAGTTCCAGGTATCTGCTTACGCAGGTAATGGTAAGGATACACGTCAGCTGCATAATCCACCAGATGAGCAGCTGCACGGCCATCAGCGTATAGCCAGCCCAAGAGCTGCCTACCGAGGCGATGAATACCACCAGCGATACGTAGCTGTAGAAGATGTCGGAGCGGGGTATGTTATGGCCGTGCTTGCGGATAACCCACCATTGCCACAGGGCCACTACTAGCAGAACCAGGGGCAGCAACAGGTTTACCACTTCGCTTGGAACCAGGATGATACGGAAGCCTATCACGATAAAGCCCAGTATGATGAGCGGTGCGTAGATATTGAAGGCCGATCGTATCTGGTCGCTTTTTACGCGCAGCAGTATCGATAGCAGAATCACGGCTAGCAGCCAGGCATATTCTACCAGCAGGTTCGAGGCCATAATCACGAAGTTCTGGTCTGCCCTACTCAGTATGACGCCTTGTATCAGCGCAAAGGTAATGGTAGTGGTGGCCATGTTGATAGCCCCCTGCTTTTTCTGAAAGTCCTCAGTTTTAAAGCGTTTGGGTAGAATAAACCTGAAGAAGAGCTGATTCAGCACGATGGCGATGATGATGTAGATGGCGATAAAGACGAAGAGCCATAATATTTTCCATGAGCTCCATTGCGACTGGTCGCTTTTGTCGATGGTATATTTCTGTTTTACCGATTCCACGATCGAGTTCCAGCGTCGCCCCAGATTGCTCAGCAGGGTAGGGTAGCTATCGCCTCCGTTTATGAATATGCTTTGCTGAATGTCTCTGTAGCGCTGCTGGGCATAATCGTTCAGTTCGCTCAGTCGCTGCTGCGTTTGATTGTAATAATGCATATTGCGCCTTAGCTGATAGTCGCCCTCAGCCAGCATCGTCCGAATATTCTTGGCCAGTGCCAGGCACGAGTCGCGCCGTTGCTGCCCGTATTTGGTCGTCATCATCGTAGGGATGGCGTCCAGTCGCTTTACCAGACTGTCGTAGCGAGCCAAGTCGCGTGCGTTTTTCTCAAGAAACGATGTAAAAGGTATCTGCCGCTTATTAAAGTCCTTGTACAGCTTGGTGGCCTCCTGACAGGCGTAAGTCAGGTTAAACACGTTTTCCTGCTTTTGCGAGTAGAGCATCAGCGCGTTCTGGTCGGCCTGCTTCATTGTGAGCAGCAGGTCTGTAATCAACTGTTTGGTACGCTCCTTTCTGGCTGCCGAGCGCATGGTCAGCTCGTTGTTATATTGTTCCAGTTCGGCCTGCAGTATCGATAGTGTCTGCTCCAGGTCTTTTTCTTTCAGTACAGCCCCGGCCTCGGCCACGAACCCCACCAGGATAACAAGCAATAGTAATAATCTTTTCATCGTCATTTCATTATTTTGTTTGCAAAGGTAAATAATAAATCAGAATTTTTATCATCTATTTCGAAAAAATCGTCATAATTTGCTGAAATATTGCTATATTTGCACCGACTTATTACAATTCATTATGAAGAAACTATTATTATCAGCGATGCTTGTCGCAATGAGTGTTGGGTCCCCTTTGTCATGATATTTATTTCGCCTTATGAATAAGAATTGTGAATACGATTATGACCACGAACATTGCGCCTACCACAGCCAGAATGGGCATAGCTGAAGGCGAGCCATGGGCTCCTGCTACCAGCGAAGTGTAGGCGATGGTGAGGGTGAGTGCCAACAAAACCAGACCCAGAACGCGAAGCATACGTATGGCTAATTCGTATTGGTGGGTGGTACTGATTTTAGTGGGCATGTTGATTTTGTTAGGGAAATAGGCGCATACCATCATGCTGATGGCCGCTATGGTCGTAATAATTGTAGGGAGCAGAATGCCATACTTAGAGCCATAGCTGTTTGGGCGACCCGCTGCATCGAAATGGGTGGGCACAATATCTGGTGCACTACTCAGAAACTGAATGATGGCCACCCATACCGCAATCAACAACACTAGGAATACGAACTCGAAAATATTTCCTTCGAGGGTTCTGTAAACTTTAATCTTCTCTGGTTTCATTTTCTTTCTTCTTTTTTGGTAGACGCTTGGCTTTGCGCAGGGCCTCGGTGATGATCCACTGCAGCTGGCCGTTGGTGCTGCGGAACTCATCCGCAGCCCAGGCCTCTATCGCGTCCATCGTGTCAGCATCGACACGCAGAATAAAACTTTTAGTTTTCTTTTCTGACATAAGGACCTTTCTTTGTTCTTCTGTCTAATGATTCAACGTACCGGTATTGACTACGGGCTGAGCGTTGTCATCGCCACAGAGTACAACGAGCAGATTGCTTACCATGGCAGCCTTCTTGTCATCGTCGAGCTCTACTATTTCCTCGCTTGAGAGTTTATCGAGCGCCATCTTTACCATTGACACGGCACCCTCTACGATCTTCTCGCGTGCGGTGATGATGGCGCTGGCCTGCTGGCGACGTAGCATGACAGCCGCAATCTCAGGTGCATAGGCGAGGTAGTTGATGCGGGCCTCGACCACCTCAATGCCTGCCAAAGCCAAGCGTTCGTCGAGCTTTTGCTCCAGTTGCTCGTTGATCTCGTCGGCACTCGAACGTAGGGTAGGCTCGCCAGTCTTGGTGTCCTCATCGTCGTAGGCATACTGACCAGCAACCTGGCGCAGGGCAGCATCGCTCTGTACGCGTACAAAGTTCTCGAGGGCGTTCATCAGTCCCTTAGTGTCGGCACCAACAGTGTTAGGTGCAGCAGCCATGGTCTGGGTGTCCACCTCGAACAGCGCCTTGTAGGTATCCTTCAGCTTCCAAACCAGTACCAGTCCGATCATCACGGGGTTACCAGTCTTATCGTTCACCTTGATGGGTTCAGCGTCGAGATTGCGCGCACGCAAACTTACTTTCTTGGTGCCGTAGAAGGGGTTGATCCAGAAGAAACCCGTCTGGGCGAAGGTGCCAGCGTATTTGCCAAACCAAGTGGTGACGCGTGCCTCGTTGGGCTCCAACTGCATGTGGCCGCACCACATGATGATATTAACAATAATCATCAGGCCACAGAAGCCCAGCAGCCAACCGCCCTGACTGCCATCGGTGGCGTCGAGCATAATGATGCTCTCAACAATGCCAACAATCGTTAGAATCAGAACTGCGATGTTTACAAACAGCATCAGGAATCCGTTTAATACCGAGCCTTTAAACTCAAACTCTTTTGTCTCCATAATGTTTAATATTTAATGTATAACGTTTAATGTTTAATCCAAGCTGATATCATTTTGATATCGCAAAGATATGAACTATTTTCGAATCGGCAATGGATTTGCACGAAGAATTAATCAAAATTAACGTTTTCCTTCCCCATAGGATCAAAAAAACAATAAAATGTGCTGAATATTGCAAAATAATTCGTAACTTTGCAGCGCAAAACAATAAGTATGAATAAGTAAAAATGAAAAGATGGATCTTTACGCTCTTGTCTGTTGTGGTGTTTGCTGCCTTGCAAGCACAGATTCGTGGCAACAATATCGTGGTAACCGTAGAGCCCGATCATCAGGATTGGACGTATAAAATAGGTGAGCAGGCGCAGTTTACGATAGAGGTTCGCAAATCGGGTACGCTGATAGATCATGTGAAGATTGACTATGCCGCAGGGCCCGAGATGTATCAGGACGTAAAAAAAAGCTTGACCCTGAAAGACGGATCGCTTAAACTGACGGGCAAGATGACAAAGCCTGGCTTTTATCGGGTGGACGTAACGGCTCATGTAGACGGGAAGGACTACAAAGGTGCTTGCGGAGCTGCTTTCGCACCAGAACAGCTGCAACCATCGACCGTAATGCCAAGCGACTTTGCCGATTTCTGGCAGAAGGCCATCGACGAGGCCCGAAAAACACCGCTGAACCCCACCAAGCGTTTGTTGCCCGAACGCTGTACAAAGGATGTGAATGTTTACGAGGTGTCGTTTAATAACATGCAGGAAAACTATCGCACCTATGGTATCTTGGCCGTGCCCGTAAAAGAGGGTAAGTATCCGGCATTGTTGCGTGTGCCTGGGGCTGGCGTGCGACCTTATGGCGGTGATATCTGGACGGCTGAGCAGGGTGCCATCACGCTCGAAATAGGTATTCATGGCATACCAGTAACCATGGAGCAGAAAGTGTACGACGACGTGTTTAACGGTGCACTGATGGGCTATTGGGAG
>CAJOGK010000041.1:16131-26712 GCA_905234145.1 uncultured Prevotella sp.
GTGCGCTTGACTATCTGGCTGAATATACGCCCTGGAACGGACAGGAGATGGGTGTAACGGGGTCGAGCCAAGGTGGATTCCTAACGCTGGCTACGGCTGGTCTCGACAAGCGCATTACCTGCTATGCTCCTGTGCATGCAGCGCTCTGCGACCATACAAATTATCAGAACAATGCCGCTTGCGGATGGCCACATTATTTCTATTGGAATAAAGGTAAGGGGCAGGAGAAGCAGATAGAGGTGAGCCGCTATTATGACGGCATTAACTTCGCCAGACTGATTACAGACAAGCAAAAGGGGTGGTTCTCGTTTGGTTATAACGACGACGTGGTGCCGCCTACCACGGCTTGGGCTACTTATAATACGGTTAAAGGACCGAAAGAAATCTCGCCTTATCAGGCCACTTGGCACTTCTGGTTCCAGGAACAGTGGGACGAGTGGGAGGCATGGCTGCTGGAGACATTGAACATTAAACATTAGACATTAAAGATTAAACATTAAAAACAATAAACCATTTATGGCAACATTAAAAGAAAAAATCGGTTACGCCTTGGGCGATGCGGCTGCAGGAGGTATTACGTGGAAAATCATGTCAATAGCCTTCCCGCTGTTTTTTACAAATGTGTTCGGACTGACGTTTGCTGATGCGGCGACGCTGATGTTGATAGCACGTATGTTTGACGTGGTGACAGACCCGCTGATGGGTTCGCTGGCCGACCGTACACAAAGCAAATGGGGTACGTATCGCCCCTGGTTGATTTTTGGTGCCATCCCCTTCGGACTGATCTTCGCCCTGTTGCTCTACACGCCTGACTTCGGACCTGTGGGCAAACGCATCTGGGCTTATAGCCTGTACCTGCTGATGATGGCGATGTACACCGCAGTAAACGTGCCTTACGGCTCGCTGCTGGGCGTGATGACGGATGATGACAACGAGAAGAACCAGTTTTCTTCGTTCCGTATGGTGGGTGCCTATGCCATGGGCTTTATCACCCTGCTGTCGTTCCCATATCTGCAGCGAATGGTAGGAGGTACTGAGCAGCATCAGTATGCGGTACTGGGTGCCTTCTTCGGCTTTATCGCAGCTGCTGGCACTTTGGCTTGCGGTTTTCTGACCAAGGAGCGCCTGAAGCCCGTAAGAGCAGAGAAATTCTCGTTTAAGCAGTTTGGCGACTTGTTTAAGAACAAGCCTTGGATTATCCTGACGCTGATCGGAATCTGCACCAACTTCTTTAACGGCTTCCGCTATGCCGTAGCTGGTTATATGCTGGAATATTGCCTGAAGGGTGACGTGACGGTAAGTGGCTTGATAATCAACTACACCGTTTTTATGACCTTTGGAGAACTGACATGTATGATATTCGGTGGCGTATCGCCAAAGTTCACGGAGTGGATAGGTTCTAAGCGTAAGGCCTTTATGGTGGCAGCACTCATCTGTCTAATTTTCTCGATAGCTTATTTCTTCGTGCCCATGGATCCTGGTTACATCTGGGTGATGGTGGCGCTGGTAGTGCTTACATCGATTGGTATCGGCCTGTATTCACCCCTGCTGTGGAGTATGTATGCCGATGTGGCTGACTATGCCACAGAGAAGAATGGTACGTCATCAACTGGCTTGATCTTCTCGTCGGGAACGATGGCACAGAAGTTTGGTACAGCCATTTCCGGTTCGCTGGTAGCTTTGTTCCTGGGCATAGCCGGTGCGAGCATGATTACCGACGAGATGGGTAACACGATGGTAGACCCTGCCTCGATTACCGATTCGGTGCTTACCATGGTATGGTCGCTGTTCTCACTGTTCCCTGCTGTTATCGCAGGACTGATTATCGTATTGACTTGGATATATCCGATTAAAAAATAAATAAAAACCATGATGAGGAAATTTTTATTGTTATTAGCCTTAACAGTATGTTGCTCGTTACAATTATTGGCTCATACTGACTTTAACGAGCGCCCTAAGCTCGTAGTTGGAATCGCTGTAGACCAGATGCGCTGGGATTATCTGGGGCGCTATTATGACCAGTTTGGTGAAGATGGTTTGAAGCGGCTGGTTAAGAAAGGTTACTCGTGCGACAACTGTCTGATTAACTATCTGCCAACAGTTACGGCCATTGGTCATACCAGTATCTATACGGGCACCTCACCGGCCTTTCATGGCATCTGCGGTAATTCGTTCTATGTAAACGGTAAGAAAATCAGCAGTTGCGACGATCCAAATGTGAAGACGGTCGGCTCGGATAAGAAAGATGCTTCATCGCCGGTTAATCTGTTGTCGTCGACCATTGGTGACGAGTTGCGCCTGCATACCGACTTTAAGTCGAAGGTGATCAGTGTCAGCTATAAAGACCGTGCAGCCATTCTGCCAGGCGGACGTGGCGCTAATGCTGCCTATTGGTTGGACACGAAAAACGGCCAGTTTATTACAAGTACATGGTACATGGACGAACTTCCCCAATGGGCGAAAGCCATTAATACGGATATGAAAAAGAACAAGGAACTTGCCAAGGTGGGTAAGGACGTGGGGCTCTACCCGCTGTGCGGACACTTGATTACCGATATGGCCATCGCCTCCTTGAAAGGTGAGAATCTGGGTAAGGGTGAGGATACGGACATGCTCTGTATCAGCTATTCGCAGACGGATGTGATCGGACATAAGTGGAGTACACGTGGCGCTCATACCGACGAAGCCTATATGGAATTAGACAAGGACATTACCCGACTGCTGAAGGCTCTCGACGACCAGGTGGGAGAGGGGAACTATCTGCTGTTCCTCACTGCCGATCATGGTGCTGCCCATAATTTCAAGTTCATGGAGGATCATAAGTTTAATGCCAATGCCTGGAGATGGGATGATGAGTACGTGGTAGAGGTTGAGAAACAGCTTGCAGAGCAATTTGGGGTAAAGTCCGTGATCAAAGATATGCTTGACTATCGCATCGTGCTCGACAAGGAGAGCATTCGCGAGCAGAGTCTTGATGAGGATTTCGTGAGGGAAACCATCGTGGAGCTGGTGAGGAAGTTGCCTCACGTATCCTTTGCCTTGGATTTTAAGAAAGCAGCTACGGCCTCTGTGCCTCAGTTTCTGCGCGAGCGGGCGTTGAATGGCTATCATCACGATCGCGCAGGCGACATTATCTTTATGCTGGAACCAGGCTATTATAGTTTTGGAAAAGGTTCTTCGCCCATAGGTACTACCCATGGCGTATGGTGCCCCTACGATGCCCATATACCCCTTCTGTTCTATGGTTGGAAGGTAAAGCATGGCTCTACCTCGCGCGAGGTACATATTACCGATATTGCCCCTACTGTGTGTCAGATGTTGCATATTCAGCAGCCGAATGCCTGTATCGGAGAGGCTATTTCAGAAATAGTTGACCCAAATTAACTATTTTTGTGTAAATAATCGTTAGATTTACTAAAAAAATTCGTACCTTTGCAGCAATTATGCTGTGAAGGTACTTTTTTGTGCTTCTAACTGCTTGATATCAGAAACAATAATTGTTATAACGTTATATTTTTGTTATTTATGAACTTTACTTTGTTAATTACCGTCTTGGTGACGGCTATTACTTTGGTGGTAGCGGCTTACGTCGTAGCCAAGCTGATAGGCCCTAGGTCTTATGCGAAGGTGAAAGGTGAGCCGTATGAGAGTGGTATCCCCACGCGAGGCAGCTCGTGGTTGCCTATCTCCGTGGGCTTCTATCTCTTTGCCATCTTGTTCGTTCGATGTGGAAACGGTGTTTCTGTATCCATGGGCAGTGGTAGTGAAGGAGTTCGGCGCGATGGCTCTGCTTAGCATCGGCTTCTTCTTGGTAGTTCTAGTTTTAGGCTTGGCTTATGCCTGGCGGAAAGGAGATTTGGAATGGAAGTAAGAAAGCCTCACATCAAGAGTATTCCCTACGAGGAGTGGAATGACAACGCCTCGTTGGAGAAGATTGTTGACGAGCTCCATGAGGGCGGTGTCAATGTGATTACGGGCTCACTCGACCAGCTGATTAACTGGGGTCGAAGCAACTCGCTGTGGTCGCTCACCTTTGCTACATCATGCTGCGGTATCGAGTTTATGGCCTGTGGTTGTGCTCGTTACGACTTTGCTCGCTTCGGTTTCGAGGTCACTCGTAACTCTCCCCGTCAAGCTGACTTGATCATGTGCGCAGGTACCATCACTCACAAGATGGCTCCGGCACTGAAGCGCTTGTACGACGAGATGGCTGAGCCTAAGTATGTGATTGCTGTAGGTGGCTGTGCTATCAGCGGTGGTCCCTTCAAGTCGAGCTATCATGTAGTAAAGGGTATCGAGGAAATCGTGCCTGTAGATGTGTTTATCCCAGGTTGCCCACCACGTCCGGAGGCTATCATGTATGGCATGATGCAGCTGCAGCGTAAGGTGAAGATCGAGAAATTCTTTGGTGGTGCTAACCATAAGCAGACCAAGGAAGAGCGCGAGCTGGGCGTATCGAATGAGGAGCTGACATTCCGCTCTAAGCATGGCGATCATCGCAGAGAGCCGATGGTTATTACGGATGTGCCTCAGGCGTTTGTTGAAGAACTAAAGAAAGAGGAGGCAAAGGCATGAAACTAGAATTCTTATCATTCGATTTTGACAAGTTCGCCTCAGAGATGCAGAACTTGAAGGACAAGAAGGGCTTTGACTATCTTGTTACGATCGTTGGCGAGGACTTTGGTAAGGAAGAAGGCCTTGGCTGTATCTATATTCTTGAGAATACGACGACCCACGAGCGTTGCTCCGTAAAGCAGATTGCCAAGCAGCAGGTTTGCGGCGATGGCATGTCGAGCAACGGTAGCTGTGATCTGGAAGGTCAGATGCTGGCTTATCTGCCTACCGTATCTGATATCTGGCGTGTAGCCGATTTGCTGGAGCGTGAGGTTTATGATTTCTATGGCATCGTATTCCTGGGTCATCCTGATATGCGTCGCTTGTTCTTGCGTAGCGACTTTAATGGCTATCCCTTCCGTAAGGACTGGAAGTTTGACGACAAGTACACCCTTGAGGATGACGTTGAGTCTGACTATGGCTTGGAGTACTATCTTGATAAGGATGGCAACTTGCAGTCGAAGCAGAACAGACTCTTCGGACCAGACGACTACGTCATCAACATCGGTCCTCAGCACCCTGCTACCCACGGTGTGCTCCGCCTTCAGACGGTATTGAACGGTGAGACTGTAAAGCGCATCTATCCACACCTTGGCTATATCCATCGTGCGATTGAGAAGATGTGGGAGGATATGACTTATCCTCAAACGCTTGCTTTAACGGATCGCCTTAACTATCTGGGAGCCATGCAACATAGGCATGCGCTAGTGGGTGTGATTGAAGAGGCTATGGGGGTAGAATTGACAGACCGCATCAAGTACATCCGTACCATTATGGATGAGCTGCAGCGTCTCGATTCTCACTTGTTGTATACCTCTTGTGTGGCTCAGGACTTGGGTGCCCTGACGGGTATGCTTTATGGTATGCGCGATCGTGAGCACGTGCTGAACTGCATGGAGGAAACCACTGGTGGACGACTGATTCAGAACTATTATAGAATAGGTGGACTTCAGGACGATATTGATCCTAACTTCGTCAAGAACTGTAAGGATCTCGTGAAGTATCTGCGCCCGATGATTCAGGAGTATATGGATATCTTCGGTGATAATGTCATCACCCATAACCGTCTTGAGAATTGTGGCCCGATGAGCCTTGAGGATTGTATCTCTTACGCTGTGACTGGTCCTGCAGGCCGTGCTTCTGGTTGGAAGAACGACGTGCGTAAGAACCATCCATACGATATGTATGATAAGGTAAACTGGGAGCAGTGTATCCTCGGTGGTTGCGATTCTATGGATCGTTATCTGGTTCACATCAATGAGATGTATCAGAGCCTGAACATCATCGAACAGCTCATCGACAACATTCCAGAGGGCGACTTCTACGTGAAGCAGAAGCCAATCATCAAGGTGCCCGAGGGACAGTGGTACTTCTCTGTAGAGGGTGTGGCTGGTGAGTTTGGTGTTTATCTCGACTCTCGTGGCGACAAGAGCCCGTACCGCATGAAGATGCGTCCGATGGGTCTCTCGCTGGTAGGTGCCTTCGACCCGATGCTGCGTGGTCAGAAGATTGCCGACCTGATTGCTACTTGTGCGGCTATTGACGTTGTAATTCCCGATATCGACAGATAATGATTATAAACAACGGATTACACTGATTACACGGATTGAATCCGTTAAATCCGATAAATCCGTTGTCGTAAAACAAAGAAAAATATATGTTCGATTTTAGTTTAGTTACACAGTGGTTCGACCAGTTGCTCAGGATTACAATAGGCTGTCCTGACTGGTTAGCGATATTGATTGAGTGCGTATTGGTGGGTACGGCTATCCTCGTGGGATATGCCCTCATCGCCATCGTACTGATATTTATGGAGCGTAAGGTTTGTGCCTACTTCCAGTGCCGTCTTGGCCCGATGCGAGTAGGTTACTGGGGCTTGCTGCAGGTATTTGCCGATGTGCTGAAGATGCTCATCAAGGAGATTTTCTTCGTAGATCGTGCTGATAAGCTGCTCTATGCCGTGGCTCCTCTTCTTGTGATTATCGGCTCTGTAGGTGCCTTCTCGTTCCTGCCTTGGAACAATGGTGCTACAGTGCTCGATTTCAACGTAGGTGTGTTCCTGCTCACCGCCGTTTCTTCGATTGGTGTGGTAGGTATCTTCCTCGCAGGTTGGGCTTCTAACAACAAGTACTCAGTAGTTTCGGCTATGCGTGGTGCTGTGCAGATGATTTCTTACGAGATGTCGCTCTGCCTCTGCTTGATTACAGCTGTGATTCTCACAGGAACCATGCAGATGAGTGGTATCGTAGAGGCTCAGACGGGTCCTTTCAAGTGGCTCATCGTTCAGGGACATATTCCTGCACTGATTGCCTTCTTCGTATTCCTCATCGCAGGTAATGCAGAGGCTAACCGTGGCCCGTTTGATATGGCTGAGGCTGAGAGTGAGTTGACTGCTGGACACCATACTGAGTATTCAGGTATGGGCTTCGGCTTCTTCTACCTCGCTGAGTTCCTCAATCTCTTCATCATCGCAGGTATCGCTGCTACAGTGTTCCTCGGTGGTTGGGCGCCTCTGAACATTGGTGTCGATGCTGTCGATGCAGTGATGAACTACATCCCCGGTATCGTCTGGTTCATGGGTAAGGCCTTCTTCCTGGTTTGGATTCTGATGTGGATTAAATGGACGTTCCCCCGTCTGCGTATCGACCAGATTCTGAAGCTGGAGTGGAAGTACTTGATGCCGCTTGGTCTCATCAACCTCGTGATTATGACCGTAGTGGTCGCTTTAGGCTTATATATTAAATAAGGTATAGCAATGGAAGATAACAAAACATATTTCGGAGAAATCGGGCACGGTCTGAAGACATTGGCCGTTGGCATGAAGACTTCTTGGAAGGAATACTTCAAGGACTTCTTCACCAACAAGTCTACAGAGCAGTATCCCGAGAACCGCAAGACCACACTCCACGTAGCTAAGCGTCATCGTGGTCGCTTGACCTTCAAGCGTAACGAGGATGGCAGCTACAAATGTACGGCTTGCACATTGTGCGAAAAGGCCTGTCCTAACGGAACCATCAAGATTACCGCCCACATGGCAGAGGATCCTGAGACAGGCAAGAAAAAGAAGGTGCTCGACGATTATCAGTACGATCTGGGCGACTGTATGTTCTGCCAGCTTTGTACCAACGCCTGCAACTTCGATGCCATCGAGTTTACGAATGATTTCGAAAACGCTGTGTTCGATCGCAGTAAGCTGGTGCTCCACCTGAATGAAGAAGTTTACAAGGGTGGTTCACTGCCTAACTTGATCGAAGGTGGCGCTGAGTTCGAGATTGGTAAGTTTAACACTAAAACCAAGTAATGCCTTATGGGAAATATTGTCATGTTTTGCATTCTTGCGGTTGTTATCGTAGCCTCTGCGCTGCTTTGCGTAACAACCACTAAGATTATGCGAGCCGCAACATTCATGTTGTTCGTGCTCTTTGGTGTGGCAGGTATTTATTTCCTGCTCGACTATACGTTCCTGGGTGCTGCACAGATTTCTGTGTATGCTGGTGGCGTTACGATGATCTATGTGTTCGCCATTCAGTTGGTGAGCAAGCGTACCCTCCAGGGTCTTGAAGAGAGAGTGAAGTCAAGTAAGATGATTGTAGGTGGCCTCGCAGCCTTTGCAGGACTGGTGGTGGTTAGCCTCATTCTGCTGAAGACAGGCTTCTATACACAAGAGTTGGCCAATGTAGAGGTACCGATGAAGGAGATCGGAACCGCCCTCGTTGGTTCAGAGAAGTATCAGTATGTATTGCCTTTCGAGTTCATCTCAGTATTCCTGTTGGCTTGTATCATCGGAGGCTTAGTAGTAGCAAGAAAGGAGGATAAGCAATGATACCTATTGAGTGTTATTTCGCGCTGAGTGCGCTTCTGTTCTTTATCGGTGTCTATGGCTTCGTTACTCGTCGTAACCTGATTGCCATGCTCATCTCTGTCGAGCTGGTTCTCAATGCTGTGGATATCAACTTCGCCGCCATCAACCGTCTGCTCTATCCGAACGGGATGGAAGGCATGTTTATGACTCTCTTTGTGATTGGTGTTGCCGCAGCCGAAAGTGCTGTTGCCATCGCCATTATCATCAACGTGTATCGCAATTTCAAAAGCGATCAGGTTGAGGCAATCAAGAATATGAAACGATAAACAGTAAGAGTTATGTATAGTTACACCATATTTATCATGCTTCTGCCGCTGCTGTCGTTCATCATTCTTGGACTGGCTGGCATGAAGATGCAGCACAAGGTGGCCGGACTCATCGGCACCTGTTCGCTGGGACTCGTCACGATTCTGTCATATATGACTGCATTCCAGTACTTCGGTGCTGAGCGCGTGGATGGCATCTATCAGACGTTTGTTCCGTATAACTTCACCTGGCTGCCTCTGGGCAACCTGCATTTCGACCTCGGCATCCTGTTGGATCCTATCAGTGTGGTGATGCTGATTGTGATCTCAACCGTTTCGCTGATGGTTCATATCTACTCATTCGGCTACATGCACGGTGAGAAGGGCTTCCAGCGTTACTACGCTTTCCTCTCACTCTTCACGATGTCAATGCTGGGCTTGGTACTTGCCACCAACATCTTCCAGATGTATATGTTCTGGGAGCTCGTGGGTGTCAGCTCTTACCTGCTCATCGGCTTCTACTATCCTCTGAAGCCAGCTATCGCCGCTTCTAAGAAGGCGTTCATCGTGACGCGCTTTGCCGATATGTTCTTCCTGATCGGTATTCTCACCTTTGGCTACTTCGTCGATTCATTCAGCTTCTCGTTTGCTGGTGACATCGTGATGGGGCAGGGCACGACACCGTTCATCGAGGGTAACACGGCGAAGGCTGTTGCTGCCGGCGGCTTGATCCTGCCTACAGCCCTCACACTGATGTTCATTGGTGGTGCTGGTAAGTCTGCCATGTTCCCGTTGCACATCTGGTTGCCCGATGCCATGGAGGGCCCGACGCCTGTATCTGCACTCATCCATGCTGCTACGATGGTGGTAGCCGGTGTGTTCCAGATTGCCCGTATGTTCCCCTTGTGGATTGCCTATGCGCCTCACACCATGAGCATTGTGGTATGGGTGGGTGTGTTCACCGCTTTCTATGCCGCAGCTGTGGCTTGTGCCCAGAGCGACATCAAGCGTGTGCTCGCCTTCTCAACCATCTCTCAGATCGCCTTCATGATGGTGGCACTGGGTGTATCGCTGCCTGGTCATGAGACCCTGATGGACAACCACGCTCAGTTGGGTTACATGGCTGGTATGTTCCACCTCTTCACGCATGCCATGTTCAAGGCCTGCCTGTTCCTCGGTGCCGGATGTATCATCCACGCAGTCCACTCTAACGAGATGGCGCTGATGGGTGGTCTGCGCAAGTATATGCCGATCACGCATATCACCTTCCTCATCAGCTGTCTGGCTATCGCAGGTATTCCTTTCTTCTCGGGCTTCAGCTCGAAGGATGAGATCATCACTGCCTGCTTCCAGTACAGTCCGGTGGTGGGTTGGATCATGACAGGCATCGCCGCTATGACAGCCTTCTATATGTTCCGTCTCTACTACGGTATCTTCTGGGGTACTGAGAATGTTGAGGCTCACGAGCACCATACACCGCATGAGGCTCCCGCCACGATGACCATTCCCCTGATTGTACTCTGTGTGATCACGATGGGTGTGGGTATCTACTCCACACTGGGTGGCTTCCTCGGATGGGGCGGCAGCTTCGGCAGCTATGTGTCTGCCGCTGGCACCGACTACACCATCCACTTCGATACGCAGATTGCTGCCACATCGACGATCATCGCCATCCTGAGCATCTGTCTGGCCACCTACATATATAAAGGTGAGAGTCAGCCTATTGCCGACCGCCTGTATAAGACGTTCCCCAAGCTGCACCGTGCAGCCTACAAGCGTTTCTATCAGGACGAGATCTGGCAGTTCGTCACACATAGAATTATCTTTGCACTCGTTTCCACACCGATCGCCTGGTTCGAC
>CAJOGK010000042.1 GCA_905234145.1 uncultured Prevotella sp.
TCGTGTGCAAAGTTACGAAAAATTTCCTATATTTGCACACGGTATCAGTCTAAAAAGAAGTGAAAAGTGAAAAGTGAAAAGTGAAAAGATTCTAAATCCAGCTTATAGATATGGATATTGCAAAACGAAGATTACAATTCATACATTAAACATTAATATTAAACATTAAACATTTGCATTATGGGATTTATTAGTGAATTCAAAGAGTTTGCCGTAAAGGGCAACGTAATGGACATGGCTGTCGGTGTTATCATCGGCGGTGCCTTTGGTAAAATTGTTACCTCACTGGTTAACGACGTACTCATGCCAGTTATCAGCTTGGCCACAGGTGGTATCGACTTTACAAACTTGTTTGTAAACCTGAGCGATGACGTGAAATATAAAACACTGGCTGAGGCTCAGGAAGCTGGTGCATCTGTTTTTGCCTACGGACAGTTCGCACAGAACATTCTCGATTTCCTGATCATCGCATTCTGTATCTTCATGATGTTGAAGGGCATCAACAAGCTGAACCGCAAGAAGGAAGCACCTGCGCCAGAGCCAGAGGCTCCTAAGGGTCCAACTCAAGAAGAACTGCTTGCTGAAATACGCGACCTTTTAAAGAAATAAAGAAACCCCGCCAACTTGGCGGGGTTCTTTATTCACTCCCATTCTATGGTAGCTGGTGGTTTTGACGAGATGTCGTAGCAAACACGATTCACCCCGCGTACCTTATTTATTATTTCATTTGAAACTTTAGCCATAAAATCGTAAGGTAGATGAGCCCAGTCTGCTGTCATCGCATCGGTAGATGTTACAGCACGCAGAGCAACAGGATGCTCATAAGTACGCTCATCGCCCATCACACCTACACTGCGAACAGTAGAGAGCAAGATGGCTCCTGCCTGCCAGATCTGATCGTAGAGCGAAACCTCGATCTCGCCATCCTTCATATCAGCAGGAATACCAGCAGCCAGAACCTTGCGAGCCTCTTCGCCACTCAACTTTACTTTGTAATCGCGCAGACCACGGATATAGATATCATCAGCATCCTGTAGGATACGAACCTTCTCTGGCGTGATATCACCCAGAATTCGAACGGCAAGACCAGGGCCAGGGAAAGGATGGCGGGTGATTAGGTGCTCGGGCATACCCAACTGCCGACCTACTCGACGAACCTCATCTTTAAATAACCACTTCAAAGGCTCACAGAGTTGCAGATGCATCTCCTTAGGCAGTCCGCCTACATTGTGGTGACTCTTGATAACCTTACCTGTAATATTCAAGCTCTCGATACGGTCAGGATAGATAGTACCCTGAGCCAACCACTTAGCATCGGTAATCTTCTTTGCCTCGGCATTGAATACCTCAACAAAGTCGCGACCAATAATCTTACGCTTCTGCTCAGGATCAGTAACGCCTGCTAAATCTGCAAAGAACTTTTCGCTGGCATCAACGCCTATCACGTTCAGCCCAAGCACTTTGTAGTCATTCATCACCTGCGTAAACTCGTTCTTACGGAGCATACCGTGGTCGACGAAGATGCAAGTCAAACGGTTGCCAATGGCCTTGTTGAGCAATACTGCGGCAACTGAGGAATCAACACCACCAGAAAGTCCCAGAATTACACGATCGTCGCCCAATTGCGCCTTGAGCTCTGCAACGGTAGAATCAACAAAGGAGGCAGCACTCCACTCTTGCTTCGAGCCACAGATATCAACCACGAAGTTCTGAAGCAACTGTTTGCCCTGCAAGGTGTGAAACACCTCTGGGTGGAACTGCACAGCCCAAATGTCTTTCTGATTCCAGAATGCGGCATTAGTAACGTCCTTGGTAGAGCCAATCACCTTGAAATCGCAGGGGATAGCAGTGATGGTATCGCCATGACTCATCCATACCTGCGAGTGCTGTTCGAAACCCTTGAATAGCGGGTTTGTAGTGTCGACAGTCTGGAGATTGGCACGTCCATACTCACGAGAGTCAGCTTTTTCAACCTTACCACCTAGGGTATGGCTGATGAACTGAGCGCCATAGCATATGCCCAGTACTGGCACACGACCTACAAACTGGCTCAAGTCTACCTTAAAGGCCTCAGGATCGTGCACCGAGTAGGGCGAACCACTCAGAATTACACCAATCACCGAAGTATCATCCTTAGGAAACTTGTTGTATGGCATAATCTCGCAGAAGGTATCCAGCTCACGTACACGACGACCAATCAATTGTGTCGTCTGCGAACCGAAATCCAAAATAATAATCTTCTGTGTCATATTATTACTATAATTGTTTGATAAATGTTTCTGCTTGTTCAAGTGTGTCGAGTTTTCCGACATCCATCAGTTTCAGGTCTCTCACCTCGACACCTCTAATAAGATAATCACTACAGGCCTTCAGATAGAAGTCCATGATGGGGAATCGCTCGGGCCAGTCAGCAAACAATGGATACATCGACGGACCGATGATGTGAATGCCAGAGAAGGCCAGCGAACGACCCTCACGACCTTTCACCTCGCCCGTCTCGATATTTTTCCAACCCACCAAGCGCATATTATCATCAAACTGCAAATACCGCTTGGTTTTCCGTTCACTTACAAAGAGAACGGATTCTGTTAAATCCATTGTTGCAAAATCCAAGTTACTCAGGATGTCTACATTATGAATTAAAATAGGTGACTCCGCATCAAAAAGAGGCAAAGCCTTTTTAATGCCTCCACCCGTTTCTAACAAACCTGTCGACTCATCTGAAATTTGGATATCAATTCCAAAATGATTGTTTGCTTTCAGATAATCCACGATTTGGTCTGCGAAATGGTGCACATTCACCACGATATGATCATAACCAGATGACTTTAGCTTCTGTACAACATGCCAGAGTAGCGGTTGTCCCCCTACCCTTACGAGTGCCTTTGGCATCGTGTCAGTAAGTGGCTTTAACCGGGTACCCAGACCCGCTGCGAATATCATTGCCTGCTTTGTCATCCGTTAGAGTCTTTCAAGGGTTTGGGAAATATGCTGTTCACGATGCTCAATCCGCACTTCTACACCGAACTTCTCGTGAATATGCTCAGCCAAATGTTGGGCAGAATAAACACTGCGATGCTGACCACCTGTACATCCAAAGCAAAACATCAGCGATGTAAAGCCTCGCTGGATATATCTTCTGACATGCGCATCGGCCAACTTATAAACAGAGTCCAGGAAAGTCAGTATCTCGCCATCGTCCTCAAGGAATCTGATGACAGGTTCATCAAGTCCTGTGAGTTTTTTGTAAGGTTCATAACGACCTGGGTTATGCGTACTTCTGCAATCAAACACATAACCACCTCCATTGCCTGATTCATCCTGAGGGATACCCTTACCATACGAGAAACTGAAAACTCTCACAACCAACGGGCCTTGCGCATCGTATTTTGAGAAAGTGGCAGGACCATCCTGAGGATGGGCCTTATAGGGATTCAAATCTGTCGTCTTATAACCATCAGCACGACTGGCTACAGTTTCAATCTGCTGGAACTGTGGTAATTCGGTCAAACGCTTCAGTACATCCATCAAACATGGATATGGGAATATCGTAGAAACGCCCAGCAACTCACGCAAGTTCTGAATAGCAGGTGGAATGCTCTCTATAAAATGCTTCTTCTGCTCAAAATAGCCTCTGAAACCATAAGCACCCAGCACCTGAAGGGTACGGAAGAGTACAAAGAGCGAGAGGCGATTAACAAAATGGCGCACTGGCGGCACCTCTGAATAATTCTTCAACGAGTTATAATACTCATAAACTAGTTCTCGACGCAGCTTATGAGGATAACGGGCAGATGCTTGCCACAGGAATGAAGCCAAATCGTAATAATAAGGACCTTTACGTCCACCCTGGTAATCGATAAACCAAGGATTACCATCGTGATCGAGCATCACGTTACGCGCCTGAAAGTCACGATAAAGAAAACAGTCGCCCATGGCATAGGTATCGTTGGTAAGATCCTTTGCCAGCAGTCGGAAATCAGCTTCAAGTTTCAACTCATGGAAATCGAGTTCTGTAGCTTTCAAGAAGCAATACTTGAAATAGTTCAGGTCGAAGAGTACACTATCCACATCGAACTCTGCCTGAGGATAGCAGTTGGAGAAATCAAGCTCTCTAGCACCACGAATCTGGACATTTGGCAGCTCACGGATGGTACGCCTCAGGAGTTCCTGTTCCTTCAGAGTATATCGTCCCCCAGCCTCTCGTCCCCCACGAATGGCATCGAAGAGTGACATGCTACCCAAGTCGGTCTGCAGATATCGCAATTGATCGTCGCTAGCAGCCAGGATCTTAGGAACTGGCAATTTCCTGCGATTAAAATGCTTCGTCAGATAGATAAAGGCATGATCCTCATCGCGACTAGTGCCTACCACACCAACAACACTCTGCCCATCTTTATCTGTCAAACGAAAATAGGTACGATTGCTACCTCCACCAGGAATCTGCTGAACATTAGCCGGTTCTGCACCATTCCATTGTTTATAGAGTTCTAAGAGTTTATGCATATCGCCTGCAAAATTACAGTTTTTCCTTGAATTATCCAAAATTATTGCAAAGTAATCGCCATCAATCCTATAATGACATCGTTGGAGAGCGTTCTCAAAGTAAGCGATTTCAACCTTTTTTTAGGATCAAGCGGCATACGGAGCATCTGAGCAGCACCACCAGGAATCTCTCTACCATAGACACCTTGGATATTCAATGCTTTTCCTAAGTCTCTACTCACATCACCCGTACTCAGGCATACACGATAAGGACGAGGCTCATAAGTCTGATAAGCCTTACCATCTACATAGTAATCCTGCTCTATCGGACACCAGTTATCTGGATTTCTCAGAGCCAGTGTATCTTTGCTCTCATCAGCATAAGTCACTATTACGAGTCCATTATCTATTCTGCTCTGCATGTGGTTGGTAGAGCCTGCCATCAACAGATAAGCACTTTCTGCTTTACCTTTCAGAGGAATCGATACAGAATCTGGATAATTATCCCATAACGATGTATAAATAATGTTCTGGCCTGTTGCTGGTGTTCGGAAAGGGACTCCTACTACTTTAAACACATCATTCTTTACCAATGTTCGGAATACAGAGTCGTTAATCTCTGCTGTGAGTTGAGGATGACACCATTCACCTATCCCCTGTTTAGGAATCTGCAGTGTTGTCGTTTGTGGACGAGGATTCAGGTATTCATTCTTAAAAATATCATCCACCTCTGAGTTAAAGAACTCACTTATCTTCTGCGGATAAAAAGGGAGAGAGAGATCGGGTTCCTCAACACCTAACGACTTTCCAATTTCAATTATTTGATGTTTTTCAGTTGTTCCTTCGATATCACGATATTGACCATTGCCAAGGTTCTGCCTTAGAATAATCTTCAATGGCTGAGAGAAATTCTGGGTAATCTCGTAGATTTCACGACCATCCCTACGCGTGTACTTATAATATATATAAGGTGTCTCTATACTAGCATGATTCCACTCTTTTGGGAAACCTGGTCGAATCATACACTTACCTTCCAATGCCTGAGGGATGATGCCGAACAATCCCTGAATCAATGTACGACTGCTAATGCCGATACAATCGCCAAAGTCGCGATAACACTCCCCTCGAGCAGCATCATAATAGCTGATTTGTCCGAAGTTGCCTGGCGATGCACCATAATACATCTGGTCGAGAATATTCCCCTTCATTAGTCTATAGCCCTCTTCTGCACGTCCTGCCTTGAAATAGGCCAGAGCCGTATGCATCACCTCTGCCGCAGCTACATTATTTATACTCCATGAATAGGGCATCCAATCGCTGGTGGCTATGGTTTGATAACCTGTATTTTCTACCTTTATATGTGGTATATGTTCATCAATATATCTCGTTGCTTGATAAGCCTGCTCTGGCGTACAGGCTCCACAATCTATAGGTGTATAAATACTCCACACAGCAGGATGGTCATGCTTGCGTTTTAGTCCCATCCCATCCTGATATTCAGCCCATACGCCTTTTTCTGGTAACCATAACCTTTCGTTCATGGCTTTCAGGATAGCGTTAGCCTCATCTTGATAAGGTTTCGAATCCTCTCCAAGAATCTCAGCTATTTTTGCAGCCAGCTTATTGCCACGATAGTTATAGGCCGATGAGTGCGTCACAGCACCACCACTATAATAGAGGGCATCGCTGGCCCAGATACAGCAGTAAGCATCGTACAGATGATCGCCATCAGAATCATAATTACGCTTCTCCCACGCCAGATGAGACTTCAACACAGGCCACATCTTTCGCATGTAAGTCGTATCTGCATCGTATTGGAAATGCCAAAGCAGTTCATCGATATAATTCAGGTTCATATCATAATGATGCATCTGGTCGTTGCGCTCAGGGTTGCGACAGATATAGCCATTGCTATACATCTGCGTACCCCACTTTTTCTCTGCACGTGCCAAATTCAGGGCAGCATCCTGAGAGGGATGTGGATAAACAGGTTCCACATCAGTTACCTGACTTTTGGCATAGGCATCGAAATGCGAGATTGCACGATCGTTCCATCCTAATACATCGCCAAGATAACCAGCTCGCCAACCTGCCAATGGTATACGCCAGCCTATGCAACCATGGAGCCAGGTTTGTCCGTCCCAATCACCATCTGCAGCCAAAGCAAGTGCGCCACCTAAAGGATTGATATAAGGGTCGGGGGTACTGAATTTCACAACGTCACTTATCTTACGGAAATGCGCTATGGCATCCTCTACCTCCCGCATATCTTTCTGATAATCAAGCACTACTACAGAATCCAATTCTACAGCCATGATCGCCATATCCCCGAGAGCAGCCTTAACCGTTTGCAGCACAGGTCCGTCAGCTTCCAGGCAACCAGGTTTATCAACACCGATATCACCATTTCTGTACAGTTTTGGTTCTGCGATGTTTCGTACGATAGCCCTGACATGCCCCGTACCCTTCATGCCTTTACCATGAAACAGCCAGTAAGCAGCTTCCTTATCTGGCGAGGCTACTGCCTCTATCGTCAAGACAGCATCTGCCCCCCATCGAGAATCACGAAGATCGTAACATCTGTCAAAAGTATAATAAGAAGTACAATTTTCATTTTCCTCAAGAGGATAGTCTTTACCATCCAGTTCCAACACAAAGCTGATATTGCGATGATGGCCTTTCTTCACAACCGCAAAGACAGGCTTATCACTCGTTTCCAATCGCCAGTCTGAGTGTGAACCATAAAGTGATCGAGTATAGCGATTAACGCCATTCTTACTTACAAAAGCATCACCCAAAGGCTCATACTGCAGTTTTCGTTCCACACCTATCTTATCGAGGTTATACGATGTCGACTCGATAAAATCTCCTATCTTTTGCTTTTGAGCAAAGACTGATACACTCAGTAAAGTAGCGTATAGTAGAATTAGTTTTCTCATTTGCCTATTTTGTTTGCAAAAGTACATATTATTTCTGATTTCTGCAAACAAACAAGCATAAAAAACCGACTGTCTCACGACAGCCGGTTCCAAAAAACAAACTACTTAAAAACTAATCTACTAAAACAAATCAAAAAAATTTTGTGCAAAGGTACAGGGTTTTTGAGTATATACCAAGTGTTTTCTCAAAAAAAACGCCTGTGTACGCACAAAATACATAAAAATAGGGATGGATTATAGAATCCACCCCTTAATTTGTTATGTTTGCTTTGCAAAATTACATCATACCACCCATACCTGGGGCACCGCCCATTGGCATAGCAGGCTCCTTCTCAGGTTTGTCTACAATCAGACACTCTGTGGTAAGGAACATACCAGCGATAGAAGCGGCGTTCTCCAAAGCTACACGAGCCACCTTGGCAGGATCGATCACGCCAGCCTCGCGCAGATCTTCATAGACATCGGTACGGGCATTGAAACCATAATCGCCCTTGCCCTCGCGAACCTTCTGAACAACCACAGCACCTTCAGCACCGCCATTGACAGCAATCTGGCGCAAAGGCTCCTCGATGGCACGACAGATGATATTGATACCAGTCTGCTCATCAGCATTGTCACCCTTCAGGCTAGCCAAAGCCTCCTGAGCACGGATGTAAGTAGTACCACCACCTGCTACTACACCTTCCTCGATAGCAGCACGGGTAGCGCAGAGTGCATCATCTACGCGATCCTTCTTCTCCTTCATCTCTACCTCAGAATTAGCACCTACGTAGAGTACAGCTACACCACCAGCCAACTTAGCCAGACGCTCCTGCAGCTTCTCCTTATCATAAGAAGAGGTAGTAACCTCGATTTCCTTCTTAATCTGAGCGATACGATCCTGGATGGCCTGCTTGTCACCAGCACCGTTTACAATAGTGGTATTGTCCTTAGAAACAGTTACCTTATCGCAAGTACCCAGCATCTCGAGCGTTGCCTGCTCCAGCTTCAGACCCTTCTCCTCGCTGATTACAACGCCACCAGTCAGGGTAGCGATATCCTCGAGCATAGCCTTACGACGATCGCCGAAGCCAGGAGCCTTTACAGCGCAAATCTTCAAACCGCCACGCAGACGGTTTACAACCAATGTGGTCAGTGCCTCAGAGTCAACATCCTCAGCAATTACCAGCAATGGGCGTCCGCTCTCAGCAGCAGGCTGCAGGATAGGCAGGAAATCCTTGATGTTAGAGATCTTCTTATCGTAAATCAGGATGTATGGGTTCTCCATTACGCACTCCATCTTCTCGCTGTCGGTGATGAAGTAAGCACTCAGATAACCACGATCGAACTGCATACCCTCAACTACACCAATGTGTGTGTCGCGGCTCTTGCTCTCCTCAATGGTAATCACACCGTCCTTAGAAACTTTACGCATAGCCTCGGCCAGCAACTCACCGATTTCCTTATCGTTGTTGGCAGATACAGTAGCCACCTGCTCAATCTTGTCGTAGTTGTCACCTACCTGCTCTGCACTATTGGCGATATGCTCAGTCACAGCCTTCACAGCCTTGTCAATACCACGCTTCAGATCCATAGGATTAGCACCAGCGGTAACGTTCTTCAAGCCCTCAGAAACGATAGCCTGAGCGAGAATAGTAGCTGTTGTTGTACCGTCACCAGCATCGTCACCTGTCTTCGATGCTACGCTCTTAACGAGCTGGGCACCTGTATTCTCAAACTTATCCTCGAGTTCGATCTCCTTAGCTACGGTCACACCGTCCTTAGTAATCTGAGGCGCACCGAACTTCTTCTCGATAACTACGTTACGACCCTTCGGTCCGAGGGTTACCTTTACTGCGTTTGCCAACTGGTCAACGCCCTGCTTCATAGCGTCGCGGGCGTCAATATTGAATTTAATATCCTTTGCCATAATACTAAAAATTTATAAATTACTTCTCAATGACTGCGAGTACATCGCTCTGGCGCATCATCAGGTACTTAGTACCCTCAAATTCGAGCTCTGTACCAGAGTACTTACCGTAGAGCACTTCGTCACCCTCTTTCAGGATCATCGTTTCATCCTTAGTGCCCTGGCCAACGGCCTTAATTGTTCCGTGAAGTGGCTTCTCCTTTGCTGTGTCAGGAATGATAATACCACCGATTTTCTCTTCTGCCGGTGCTGGCAATACCAACACGCGATCTGCTAATGGTTTGATATTCATAATACAAATATTTAATTGTTATACCTTATTATATATATAGCGAAACAGTCCTAAAACTGCCTCGCCATATTTTCAGCCAAAACTGTGCCAATTCTATAGGTCTGACATCTTGTCAGCTACTTGTGTCATCTTTCAAGTAGATGGCCATCATCGTCAGGTCATCATTGGGTTCGGCACCGTCACGGTGTTTCTCTACCTCAGCAGCCAAAGACTCTATCAACAGACGGGTATTCTCAGCATCCGTCTTTTGGAGGATGTCAAGCATCTGGTCGTTACCCAACAATTTATGATCATTGTTCTCAGCCTCATTCAGTCCATCTGAATAAATAAACAAAGGTCTGCCCTTAATGCTGTTGATCTCCCCGCCATTGAATGGCATACCAGGCATCGTTCCTATTGGCATGTTGGAATCCACCTCGAGGAAGCTGCAACGACTGTTACCCACATCGATAACCGGCTGATTATGCCCAGCATTACAATAGTCGAGATGGCCAGAATTAAGGTCTACCAGTCCGATGAAGAAGGTCACGAACATACATTGTTCATTATCCTCTCCCGATAATGCATCGTTAATGCGTGTGCAGATTTCTACAGGCATTAAGTTCTGTGTGGCCAGCGTTCTGAAAAGTCTCGTAACCTGTGCCATAAAGAGTGAGGCTGGCACACCCTTGCCGCTCACATCGCCTAAACAGAAGTAAAGCTTGTCGCCCTGAAGCTGGTAGCCGTACAAGTCACCTCCCACCTCCTTGGCAGGTATCATCATAGCATACATATCCAGTCCCTCGCGCTTGGGGAATTTGGAAGGCACCATCGACATTTGGATTTCACGGGCAACGCTTAGTTCGCCTTCGATACGCTCCTGTTTTGCCTTCATTGCAGCCATCCGATAACGTACCCATGTAAAGATGACGAAAAAGATGATTAGGGCCACGAGCAATATTGTCACACCAATCAACCGCTGTTGCGATATCTCGGCCTCTCGCTCTGCGATCATACGTTCTTTGCCCTCTATATCATAGATGGTAGCTATCTCAGCAGTCGCATCGCGCTTCTGCTTTACAAGGGCCGTATCATACAACTCGGCTATCTGCATCGCTACACGCAGTGCAGAGTCATTCTTACCCGCATAATAGTTGGCCCGCAATTTAGGCAGCAGCACGTTACCGATCATTTGCAGGTTAGGCTCATATTCGTAAGCGTGCATCAAACGGTCTGCAACGGTATAATTATCTGCCGCCTCAACATATCGGTGGCTGAGCATCAGGTAGTTGCATCCCACCATGCGCCCTTCATCGGTCTTCGAAAAATCGGTGGCCAGAAAATCATTGTAGTACTTGAGAGCCTCAGCTGTCTTCCCGTGCACTTCTGCAATCATCGCACGTGATAGATTGACATTGGAAAGATACCAATCCATATATGAGGGATAATCAACAGCATACGGTGTAGACTGACAAAGCGTGAAGATAGAATCCAGACGATTCAGCCACCTCTCAGCCTCATCCCACTGACGGCTGTCGAGATACGTAGCGGTGACAGCATGCAAGGTCTCTACGGCTTCCATCAAATGAGTTCCCGTAGAATCGTTCTGGATGCTCTTCTTGAGGATGGTATACACCCGCTCAAAGTTCTTCGCTGCCTCGTCAGGATGATCCAGACTTAACTGCAACTCGCCTAAAACCGAATATAGCCGTTGGCAGACCTCGTTATCTTCATACCCATCGTTTTTCACTTGCTCTACCAGTGCAAGAGCTGTACGCAGCGCTCCCTCGCTGTTACCCTGCAATTGTTGCAACTCTGCATAGACGGTCTTCAGATAAACAATCAGAAAATAATCTTTATCAGAAGGATCTTTTACAGCTATGGCACGACGCAGACAGGCAATAGCATTCTTCGCATCATTCATCTCCGCATAAGCAACGGCACGAAAACCTTCAGTTCTGACCTCGTTCAGTTCCCCTGCTGCAGACAAGCTGTCGATAACGACCAGCATCCGTTTATAATCTGCTTTTCTATAGACCATCAGCACCAGCGAGTCGGCATGGGAATAATGGGGATCGAGAAACGATTCCATCTCAGCCCCTTGTACCTGTGTGGCACCCTGGGCTTGATACACCTGATGCGTCTGCTGTCGCCCACATCCGAAGAATGCGAGCAAGACGGCTACAATAACTCCTAAACCATATTTCGCCTGCATGCTATTCTAATGGGATTTCAGGATGCTGTACAGCTAAAGGCAGGTCTTTCTGTGAGAGGTAGAACATGTAGAGGATAACATCTTTTGAACCACGGTTTTCACCGTGGTGGATCGTATTCACCATTTCTACAACGGGCTCACCCTCATGAACAACCTTCTCCTTGCCGTCCTGTCCGATGATGGTCAGTTCGCCCTGTACCAGTATGCCGTAGTTCATCACGGGATGATGGTGCCAACCCAATTTCTTTCCTGCAGGGAATACATACTTCACGGCCACCAGTTCGGGGCGTCCCTGCAAATAGTCGGGTAACTCCACACCGTCCCAACTCTGGCTGGTGCGAATCAGTTCGGTGCTCTGCACCTGCTTTTCTTCTTGAGTTTGAGCCTCCTTACAGGCGTTCAGTATACATGCGCCGCAGATAAGGGTGGCGGCCATCACCCAATTTAGAATCTTTTTCATTGTTATTTTGTACTTAATTGAAATATGTCATAATCTTCGTTGTATGCTGGCGATTGGATCGACAGTAGGTTGAGCACGGAATGGAAAATGTAATGCTGCTCCAATACCTCAGGCAATCCGCTCTTATACGTTCTGAAATCCTCCGAAGTCCACACCAGGAATGGTATCTCGTACTGCTCCTTGGGTGCCAGTTTCATTGGCAGACCATGCATAAACATATTGTTCTCACCGAGCGATTCACCATGATCAGAAATAAAGATCATAGCACTCTTCCAGTCTTTCATGTCACGCAAGGTGTTGATAAGACCGTCTAAGAGGAAATCGGTATAGCGGATAGTATTGTCGTAGGCATTGACAATGTCGTCAGACTTGTACACCTCAAACTCCTTCGGATATTTGTTGGCATATTGGGGGCCATGACTGGTGCTGGTATGCAGGATAATCAGCACCTTGTTCTTGCTACTTGATTCTATGCGCTGGCGGAGCCCTGCATAGAGGATGCCGTCATAGTTGCTATCAACATCGGGATATTGCTCGGCCAGTTCCGTGTCCGTCAGATATTCTTCAATATGTATAGGTGGCTCTCCCCAGTTAGAAGTTCGCCACGACACGTCGACACCTGTACGGAAGGCATAATTAGGCAACAACTCGTAAAGGTCGCCGCAGTCTTTTGGTTCCAGAATAGCCTTGGTACCTGCTGTGGTGTAGGTGGCACATGAGTTAGCCTGAAACACTTTCAGCCCCTTCTGTTTCGATAGCAGAGGGTTGGTATCACGCTGGTAGCCGTAGAGCTGGAAGTTGGCTTTTCGTGCCGACTCACCGATGATGAGCACCACTACCGCTTTCTCGTTGTCTGTAATCTTGCCGTCTGGCAGTTTGATTTCCTCGGCCTGCTCGTCCTGAATAAAACTGATGATACGATACGTATTGGCAATGTACGACCAGGGCTGCAACAATCCTCCCAGTTCGGTATCGTGCTCACTGAAAAACAGCGTCTGGTTGATGTTCAGCAATCCGACAACGAGAATGACGGCTAGCGAACTCCCGCAATAAATGCCGAGTTTTTTCGCCTTGCCGATCACTACAGGCTGCAACAGACAGAACAACGCAGGAAGGACGCCAAACACAAGGATGAACAGCCACATTCCCCAACTGAAGAAGCCCGAAGCCTCCGAATATCTGGTGTTGAACACATTTTCGATGGTGGTGGCATCGATGATCACATTGTAGGTCAGAATAAAATAGACGGCCGTGGCATTGATTATTGAGAAGATGGCCAGCAAAATCCTACCCACTATTCTCAAACAGAACATGGCCAGACAGGTCATCATAAAGTTCACCGCCAACATGATGATCACCAGCGATACTACCAGCCATACACTTTCACTGCTTTTGTCGATGACGAACTGAAAAAATGGCAGGTTGTAAAACAACAAGGTGCCAATACTGACGATACATGAGAAAGTAAAAAGCGAAAGCGCTTTTTTCATCTTGTTTAATAATGCCATCATTAGATATCTTCGTTTTTAAGTTTCAGAATTTTGTCCTTGCACAAATAGAGCATCAGGAACGGTGTGATAAAGCCGATGATGCTGCCCACGCACACATCCGACAGGAAGTGTTGGGAAAGATAGACGCGTGAGTATGCACCCATGGCAGCAAACACCAGCAGCAACAGCAACGCCACGTCAAACAGAATCTGAGTCATGAGGCTGTGTGACTTATTATTCCGACTATAATAATAGGCCAGGAAAATAGCAACGCAAGTGCAAAACATGAAGAACGTAGAAGCGTGCCCTGAAGGGAAGGAATTACTATGATGCATATCCACGCCCTGCACTAGGGGCAAAACCAAATTATGGTAATGCTCGAACACACTGATAGGACGATCAGTACTGATGGTATGTTTCAATAGCTGCAAGAAGGCTCCTCCCGTCAGCTCGCACATGGCAAAGAAGACCGTTAGCTTAATCTTCTTCCACAGCAGGGGGAGCAAGGCCAGCGCATACAAGGGCCATTCTGCCAACAGGGTATAATACTTGAAGAAAGTATCTTGTATGCTTGAATGATGCGAATTAAGCAGCATATGAAGTTCCGGCTTCGGATACACATACATCAATCCCAGTATTACCATAAGCAATACCGAATATGCGATCACATAGACATAAACCATTCTAAAAAACATTTCTTTCTTCATCATCATTCGATACGTTTTACAGTTATAAATGCAGTCATACCTGGCGCCAGATGCGGATGCGGTTGTAGCGTGGCTTCCACGTGTCTCATGCCATTGTCATCAACCGCACCGACGCCTGAAATCGTAGCAGGATGCTGCTCTGAGGGGAATGCAACGGTAGAGACGGTGAGAATGGCTCCATCCCAATATCGCGCCACTTCGTTTTCGAGTACGTCGAAACTTACCTTCAGATGCTCTATATCCACAATATAGAAAAGGGCTTCGCCCGGCTGGGCCATACCATAGAGCGTGTTCTGGATTTTTATGACATATCCAGAAATGGGGGCGGTAATGGTACAATAGGATAGTTCATGCTCCAGTTCGTGCAACTCGGCCCTCGCTTCGTTGTATCCACTGCTGATACGGGCCATTTTCTTGATGTTTTCCGGAGCTGCATCCAGGTTGTCGTGCTTATAGCCCTGCCCCATCAGAATGGCCTGATATTGGAAATCGGCTCTCTCGAGTTTAGCACGGCTGTGGGCAATCTTCTCACGAATGGCAACGTCGCTAAGACGTGCTACGACCTGGCCTTTCTTGACTTCCTGTCCAACATTCTCTATGGCGAACATGACGATCTGTTCTGAGATACGGCTATAGACAGGCACCTCACGCATCGACTCTATCTTACCCTTGATAGCTGTTGAAAAATTCGGAGCCTCTTGGGGCGAAGGGGCTTTTGTCGATTGCACAGCAGTCGTATCACTCTGCTGAGGAGTAGATTTCACGTCGCCTTTCGACTGACAAGCAGTGAGAAGTGAAAAGAGCGTGACGAATAGTAAAATACTGATATACTTATTCATAATTGATGAGAGTTTGCAGATGATAGTGGCTCACCCAGAATTCTTCCAGGGCAGCCAGATAGTTAGTGTAGGCAGTAGCCCATCGCGACTCTGCCAGAGTGAAGGTGTTGATGTCACAAAGACCGTTGGCATAGTTGTCGGCCGTCTCATTGTACGTCTCTTCAGCCAATTTGATGGTCTTTTCGGTGCTGGTAAGCCTGTCTCTGCTGGATTGCAGCTTCTGTAGCGTCACGGCGGCGTCTTCTGCCAACAGGCGTTCTACCTCCTGGGATGCCAGTTCCTGTCGGTTCGCCCAAGCCGTAGCTTTCTCATGACGCTTTTTGGCTGCACCATGATCCATCAGCGGTATCGAAAACTGCACGGAGCCTAAAGCATACAATTGCTGGTTCTTG
>CAJOGK010000043.1 GCA_905234145.1 uncultured Prevotella sp.
TGCTAAACTATACTTCTTGTCCTTCTTGACGATATAGCCGTTCGCGATTAGCCATTTGTTGAGGGCAACAAGGGTGTTTCGTCCTCGGGAATAGCCAATAGAGGTGTATGCTTCGCCCAGAGCGTCTATCAGATTGTTATACCCAGGAATGTCACCATTAGCAAATGCCTTGCTCAATGCCTCTCGGTGTTCCTGTTCTGACAACTCCGTTAGAGACTGTCGCTTGGAGTCCTTTTTGTCAAACTCGTAATCACCTACCAGTTCTGGCAGGGAATCGGCATTGACACGGAAGGCGAAAGGCTCAAACTCCTTATCCCGGATATGCATTGCCTTTACCTCGCTGATATTGGCATCTGTCAGGCTCTTGGTAATCTGGAGAACAGTCTCAGCCTTGTTGTTCAGTTCGGTACCGATATGTCCGCGAGTGTTATCATCACCTTTGTTCAGATGCAGCACCGTGTGGATATGCAGATTGTACTCACTCGACCATTGCATCAGCATATTGATGATCTGGGTGGACTCCGTAGGATTGTTGATGTCATACATCAGATCACGGATGCCATCGATGATTACAAGTCCGATGCCTTTCATCTTGAACAGCATGTAGTCAATGATGGTGCGCCGCTGCTCAGGTGTCATTTCCCGAAGAGCCACGAACACCAGATTAGGACAATCTTCATCAGTAGGCAGTCCTGCCAGTTGGAGGATGCGCTTCATCACCTTCTGACAGTGGTACTTACTCTGCTCTGTGTCGATGTAGAGCACCTTTCGCTTATCATCAGGGAATGCAGCCGTGTAGCGCAGCACCTCACTGTTGGAGAGTGCTGCCGCTACGATTGCAGAGACATTGAAGGTTTTCTTGCTCTTGGCTTTACCTGTAGATGCGCTGAAGTTGCCAAGAGTGCCGATGGTGGAGCCATTCACCTGAAGGATCTCAGGTGGAACGGTGTACTCATCGGTGGCTTTCAGTCGGATGGATTGCCAGATTACCCCAAACTCACTCTTGGTTAGTCCGTGCTCACGGATTTCCTCTTTGGCTGCCGGAGCCATGTTAGTATTATTCGTTTCCATAGCCTTACTTGTGAGTTAGAATATAGTGGGTAGCCTCCTGACTGATTTGAGCCTGGGTCTTGACGGGATTCTGACGAAGCCATGCTTCAAGGGCGTCCTTCTCGAAATAGATCATCTTCCCCTGAGGTTTGTAGTGGGGAATCTGCTGCGTCGAAGTCAACTTATAGAGATAACTCTTCGACAGGTTGGTGAACTTGCAAGCCTCTTCAAAGCTCAACACGTTCTTGTTGAGATACACGAGGTTTTCCAGTTCCTCGATTCTCTGTTCAATACTTTTGTTTTCACACATATGCTATCACATTTGTTAAATTAGACAATAGGAGTGTGCACCCTCCGAAATTTTGAATTCGAGGGCAAAAGTACTGCCTGGAAGATTACGTGTCAAGTAAATAGTTTAAGGTCTTAACCTATTCTCAACCTTTTTGCCTATTCTTTACTTTGTTGGCGATGTTTAGTGTTCTTTCAGATTCTTGATATACACTTCAAGTTTGTTATATTTCCCGTCCTTATCCATATCCTGTACTTTGTTCGTGGCAGTGGAAAGGTCGTTTTGGTTAAGGAAGTCATCTTTCTGTGATGACTTGAAGAGCCTGTTCTTGGCAATGACTGCCTGCCAGTTCTCCGTGATATATCCTCGTCTGGATAATTGGTCAAACAAATGGGCTAATAGCCGATTGTTCTTCGAGGTAAGGACAACAGAAGGGGAACAGTTGAAGATGGACTTTATCTGTTCTGTGGTTATGTCCGCTTCGCGGAATATATGGAGTTCGTTGATAATGCCAGCCAGATAGTCCATCTGACTGTCGGTAAGAGAATGCTCAAAAGAAGGTAAAGTAGGAGGTGTCTCTGGAGGTGTCACCGATGGAGTAGTCTTAGTGACACTTGGGGGCGTAGGACTTTTCTTGGCATGGGCTTTCCGTTCTGCCAGTTTCTGTTCCATGTCGGCTATGAAGGCATCGGTCTCGGCATCTTCCCGCTGCTTTTCTTTCCACCTCCGCTCTTCCTCTGCTATTTCTATGAGATAACGGTGTTTCTTCTTGTCTTCCAACAAGAACTTAATGTACTTCTCATAGAGTACCACCTTATATATATAAGAGAAATAGGGATTCTCGGCATCATAGATGGTATTGTCTTTCTTGAATGCCTGAATGTCTGCTTTTAACGGATTACGATACCACTTATTAACAGCATCAGGGCCACAGACTGTCCCAAATGAAATCAGGTTTATCGAGAGCATCTTGGATATGCTTCACATAAGGACATTCAGCGTAAGTGTCCGTCAGAATCTTTACCGCTTTGGCATATTCGTCCTCTTCCAATTTCACCATATACTCGTCAGATGCACCCTCGGCAGTCCGTATCAGACGTTCTTCAAGACTATCAAGTGCTTCTTTTACAAAAGTCTTGATGATATTCTCCTTTTCATTTATGACTGGTTCCCAGCAATTCTGCGTTTCCATCTTATCCTGTATTTAATCTTTTTAGAGTGCAAAGGTACTCAAATTATAGTAGAATAAGAACAAACAAGAGAAAAAGAAGAAAAGATTAACAGTTGGTCGCTTTTCTTATTCTTGGTTAAGATTAACACCTAATTAACGCCCTTGAAAAGAAAAATCCTCTGTAAATCAGTGATTTACAGAGGATTTCAAATGTTTCTTTGTAGTCGATAGGGGAATCGAACCCCTATGCCAAGATTGAGAATCTTGTATCCTAACCATTAGATGAATCGACCGCGCTGCATTATTTGGAGGATGACCCCTGCGGAAGGAGGGGGATTCGAACCCCCGGTACGGGAACCCGTACGGCAGTTTAGCAAACTGCTGGTTTCAGCCACTCACCCATCCTTCCAGGATTGCTTGCGCTTAAAACCGAGGGGTTATCTCCTCAAATGCGGGTGCAAAGGTACGACTATTTTTTGAATCCACCAAATTTTTCGAGAAGTTTTTTCGAAAAAAGTTATCTTAGGGGATTAAAAGTGAAGAATCACCGTAGCTGAGGAAACGGAAATCATGGGATAAGGCATAGTCATAGATGGTATGCCAATCACCACGAACAAAGGCGGAGACAAGCAAGAGCAATGTGGATTGCGGCTGGTGGAAGTTCGTAACCAACATTTTCACGATATGATAGGTATAGCCCGGGGCGATGATAATCTGCGTACTGCTATGAAGCACTTCGAGACCGTGGCCATCCATCCAAGACGCAAGTGCCTTTAAAGATGCGACGGTATCACATCTTACTTCTTCCATCTGACATTTTCCATCATAGGGTTCCCACTGGGAGACGTGAAGCTGATCTTCATTGAGCGAAGGGTCACGCATCACCTTAAGACCAATGTAGTAAAGGGACTCAAGTGTACGCACGCTGGTGGTACCCACAGCGATGGCACAGCCATCATGAGCAAGCAACTTACGGATGGTGTCACGACGGACTGAGATATACTCAGTATGCATTTCGTGTCCCTCAATCTCTTCACTCTTTACAGGCTTGAAGGTACCTGCTCCCACATGAAGGGTTAATTCTTCACGATCAATACCATGGGCATCGAGAGCATTCAGCACTTCTGGGGTAAAGTGCAAGCCAGCTGTAGGAGCCGCAACACTACCTTTGATTTTCGAATAAACCGTCTGATAAGTAGTTTTGTCGCTCTCTTGGGTTTCGCGATTCAAATAGGGAGGTATGGGCAGTTCACCCATCGCATCAATGATTTCTGCAAATGAGAAACCGCCGGTCCACTCGAAATCGATACGATGCGAGGTGCCGTGGACGGGGCCACGGGTAGCTGTTACAACAACCGGCTGACCCTTTATCTCGATTTCGCGACGAAGCGTACCTTCTTTCCATTTTTTAAGATTACCAACGAGGCAATACCAAGCACAGGCGTGCGTGGTTTGAAACATCAATTCATAATCGGTAGGCTCAGCTGGCTCTAAAAGAAAAATCTCAATGAGAGCACCTGTGCTCTTACGGAAATGCATACGCGCCTGAATCACTTTAGTATTATTGAATACCATCAGTGTACCCTTGGGCAGGTAATTAGGCAGGTTATAAAACATATCCTCCCCTACCTCACCCTGACGATAAACCAACAATTTAGAGTGGTCACGCTGGGCAATGGGGAATTTGGCAATGCGCTCATCAGGCAAAGGATAATTATAATCGCTTATACGAATATGTCGGGGATCGATCTTCATACAAAACATGCTTTAATCAAGGCATAGATCAATGTGTAAACCATCACAGCTACTGGGATATTGGCATCAGAGGGATTATATTTGATTCTGCCAGGCGTCAAACGACGAATTAAAAAATAAACGGATGTACCCACGATGAATCCCCATGTCAGACCAACGAGGATATCACCTGGATAATGAACACCTAAATAAAGACGTGTGTAACAGTTGGTGAGCGACCAGATAATCATGGCACCAGAGAGCAACTTGTTGCGCACCAGCCAACAGAAGAAAATGGCGATGCTAAAGGTGTTTGAAGCATGGGCTGAGAAGAAACCATACTTGCCCCCCCGATAGCCATCGACGATATCAACCAAAAGTCCTATCTCAGGATCGTGCGTAGGTCGCCAACGGGCAACAGTAGGTTTTACAAACGTATCATCCAGCGCCCCTGCCACCAGCACACAAAGACCGGCACCTAGCAGAACGAGGAATATCTTCAGCGCCGTTTCATTGTTTCTGATCACAATATAAAACAGACTAAGATATAGGGGAATCCACGTGGTTGCTGTAGTCAATATTCGCACCAGATGATCAAGGTAGAGCGATTCACTACCATTGACCTGCAAGAGCAATTGCTTATCGAAAGCTATCAACTGATCGAGCATCGTAGAGAGAAAAAGTCCATCGCACATCATATCACCTCCATTGCTTTACGTTCTATCCAACCTTCCTTGCCATCTGCCAAACGAATCTCCTTCCAATCACTCATCGCACCATCGATAATCGTCACCTTGGCACCTTCGTGAAGAATAAAGAGATCAGTACCATTCTTAGCTGGAGTACTCTTTACCGTAACTGAGGGGGCAATGACAATAGCACCCTTGCGATACAGAAGATTCTGTTTTTGCTGGTAAGCAAAGACATTACTCAGCACAAAGAGCAACAAGAGCAACAAACCACCAAAGAAACCTATCTTGCGCAACCAGATACGATCAGAGAAGAGGTAAAGCAAAGACAGGATGATGACCAATGCTAAAGAGAGAATGGCCATACGGGCCCAACCATCAACACTCATCAGATTGACCAAAGCATGATACCAAGTAATAAAGAACATCTCGGATTCGGGGACGATCTTATCGATAGTTTTGCTGCGGGCCAATTGCAGATTAAAGCGAATATCGCGATCACCAGGAGAGAGTAACAGGGCGCGCTCATAGTTTATGACGGCACGCGTGATGTTTTCTGTCCTGTAATAGGCGTTGCCGAGGTTATAATATAACTCAGGGGATGCACCTGATTTTAGCAAGGTCTCATACAACGTAATGGCTTTCTGGTAATTGCCAGCGGAATAAGCCGAATCTGCTTCAGCCTTTGTCTGAGCAAATGCCCCTGAGCAAGCAAACGTTATGATTAAAGTTACCAAGATTCCTTTAACTGTTGGTCCAAATCCTCCTGACGTCGGATTTGTACCAACATTATCTTTTTCAGAAGAATCACTAGATGACCCAGATTTTCTGGAAGACTTCTGAGGCTTTTCGATTTGAGAAATGGCGGTCATTGCTTTATCGTAAACTTTCTGCATATTGCCTTTAGGATCGCCTGGAGCATAACGCTGGAACTCACACTCATCGAGGGCTTCGATGAACTGAGTGATAACAGCAGCATCGACCTGACGCTCAGAGAGGCGCTGGGAGATATTCTCACGCGAGAGTTGAGCCACAGGGATATTGAGTTTATCACCCACATAACCCCATAACGCACGCAGTACCTCATCATAGAACTCGCTACTCTTGTTCGCAGCCATCAGTTTGGCAGCTTTCTTAAGACGCTTGGTAGCCACCTTATTCGCCTTCTTACCTCGCATACGTGTCATATCCGCATGTTCGATGGCACGTTTTCTAAAGATCACAAAGAGTGAGATAAAGATTACTGCCAGCACAGCCAGTGAAATACCATAGGCAGAAGACCCGTAAAAGAAATGATCGACATCCTGCATCTCGGCATTACCCATCTTGATATGACGGATATCCTTGTTGAGTTCCTGCAAATCCTCCTGACCCGTAAAATCGTTCACCTTTCCTGCTCCAGAGCCCTTTGCCACATCGAGCACAAAGGCCTCACTCTTAACGGTCTTGTAGCTGTTGGTACTGGTATCGAAATAAGTAAACTCCACGGGTGGAATCTCATAATGTCCCTGATGGCGAGGCACCATCAAGATATCGTAAATTTTAGAACCTTCCAATCCATTGGAAGTCAATTTTGTCTGATCCGTAATCTTGGCATCGTACTTATCGAAATCCTTGGGAATATCCACCAGAGGTTGTTTGATGAGCTTCAGATTACCCACACCACTCACCACAATACGCATGGATACAGGATCATTTGCCTGTACTGAAGTCTTATTGAGCGTAGCCGTAATATCAAACTGACCCACACCACCCGAGAAGTTCGAAGGTCTTGTAGGCAGCGGATCCACCTGAATCTCGATACTTGGGGCTACAATTTTCTTCTTCACCTCGATATAGCCAGAGCCACCATTAAAGAAAGCTTCGAAAGGATCTATATTACGATTCTGTTGCACCACGATACCCTCGAAGGTAATACTAGGAATCTGCAGTTTTCCCGTCATCTGTGGGAACATGACATATTGACTCCATGTACAAGTGCGATAAGGGCGACCATTAACGGTCTCTATTGAGAAACTCTTCTGCTGAGGGAGATCGACTTCCTGGGTGTAGAAGCTCTTCAAATCGGGCATATCGCCACGCAACTGCGTTAAAGATACCAGCGTATAAACCTTATAAGTAAGGAGTACAGGCTCTTGTTCGTGAACACGTTTTTTATTGGCACTGACCTTGATAAAGAGGTCGGAGCCGGAAATCTGACTACCTGCATCGCGCAACTCTGCGCCATCGTCATCACGCTGACGTGTACCGCCATTACCCTGAGCCTTACCTGAAACCGTCATCTTCAGACTATTGGAAGCAATGCTCTTGCCATTCACGACGACATGAGCAGGAGGAATGGTATAGGTACCATTCTTGGTAGCGACTACGATATAAGTATAGGTAATAGAGGAGGAACTGCTAGTATGCCCATTGATCATCTGATAGCTGGATTGCATGGAACGATTCGGTCCAATGAGCACATCGAGTTCTTCAGGGATATTACCCGCACGGAAATCGCTTACATCCTGGGTATTCACGGTATAAGTTAAGCGGAACTGCTCTCCCACAGCGACATGGGATGGCGCAGAGGCAGTCAACGTCTGCGCCTGAGTAGTGGATAATGAATAGTGAATAGTTATGATTACCAATAACACCTTCACCATCACCCTATTATATATCAATTTATCCAAAGTGATCATATCTATAAACTATCAACTATTATCTATCAACTACCAATTCTTCTGAATGGCGCGGCGCTGGGGTTGTTGCTGGGATTGCTTCAACTTATCCTGCGTTTGCTTTTCATTTTGAATGGCAGCATTCAACAGCTGTTCAGCATTATCCTTGCTCATCTGGGGCTTGGGCTGCTCCTGCTGTTTCTGATCGTCCTTCTTATCTTTATTCTGATCAGGCTGTTGCTGATCCTTTTTCTTATCCTGATCTTTATTCTTGTCGTCGTTGCCCTGATTCTGTTGTTGGTTCTGGTCTTGCTTCTTTTTCTGATGCTGACAGAGCACAAGGTTATAGCGCGTCTCATCATCATTCGGATTCAAACGCAGGGCATTCTTATAAGCCTCGATAGCTTCGCCATACATCTTATGGGTTTGGCAAACCACACCTATATTATGGAATGACTGAGCCTTTCGCAAAGGATTTGTCTCCAAATTAGCGGCACTCTGGAACTGTTCCACAGCGGCAGAGTCTTTCTTCTGGGCCATCAAGGCATTACCCAGGTTAAAGGCAGCCTGTGGATTCTTGGGATTCTTTTCCATCGCTTTACGATATGAAACCTCTGCAGCAGGGTAATCACCAGCATGGAATTGTTTGTTACCCTGACGGATGTATTGACGATCGCTTATCTGAGCTGATGCTGCTTGTGTTGCCGTCAGCAATACAAGCAGCACAGCAGTACGCTTAAAGAATGAAATGTTCTTAAGCAAAGGATTGCGCCTATCGAAGATGCAAATCTCAACAATGAGCAGGATTAGTGCTAAGAGCGCAAAAGCCTGGAATTGCTCATCAAACTCACTATAAAGCGTGGCTGTAGTTTCTTTCTTGGCCAGTTTTTCGAGTTCATGATCAAGTTGCTCTTGGGCGGCACTATTGTTCTCTACATGGATATAGGCACCACCACCTGCCTGTGCCACCTCCTTACACATCTGTTCGTTAAGGGTCGACATCACAGTATTACCTGTGTTATCCGTCATGAAATCATTCGTACCAGGGATGGGGATAGGTGCTCCTTTTGAAGAACCCACACCCAAGACATACACACGCATATCCTTTTCCTTGGCTGCCTTGGCTGCTTCGATGGCTCCTCCCTCATGATCCTCACCATCGGTAATCACGATGATGGCCTTGCCAATACCCTCATCCTGCGTAAAACTATGGGTAGCCATATCAATGGCTCTCGCAATATCAGTTCCCTGCGTTGCAATCATTGAGGGATCAATGCTGGAAAGGAACATCTTAGCTGAGACATAATCGCTGGTGATGGGTAATTGCACAAAAGCATCACCTGCAAACACAATCAGACCAATCTTATCATTAGTGAAGTGATCAACCAGATTTTCAATCATCATCTTACTACGATCCAATCTGCTGGGAACAATATCCTCTGCACGCATGGAATTGGATATATCCATCGCAATGATGGTCTCAATACCCACACGCTTTTCCTGACTGATCTTCGTACCCATCTGAGGACGTGCCAGCATCAAAACCAACAGAGCCAATGCTGCCTGCAAGATCCAGAACTTCACACCTGGACGGAAGCGAGATACATCAGGCATCAGAGCCTTGAGCAAAGCAGGATCGCCAAACTTGCGCAAGCGTTTACGCTGGTTACGATAAGACACAAAGCGAATAAGCGCTAATAAAGGAATCAGCGCTAGGAGATATAGATATATGGGATCTTCGAATCTGAACATTTAACTATAAACTATCAACTATAAACTATCAACTATGGTATCCGGCGGAAGATGGTTATACGGAGGAGAATCTCCAAAAGGAGAGAAAGGACAGCAATAAGGGCGAAGGGCTGATAGGCCTCATAGCGCTTGCTGAACTTCTTGACATTAAGTTTGCTCTTTTCGAGCTTGTCAATCTCCTGATAAATCTTACGCAACTCCTTGGTATTGGTGGCGCGATAGAAATCACCCTCGGTGGCACTCGCAATCTCACTCAACGTTTTGGTATCTATCTCTACAGGGATATTGACATACTGCACACCACCAGCCACAGGCATTGGATAAGGAGCGACCTTATTCGTACCTACACCAATGGTATAGACACGGATGCCCATACTCTTGGCAATCTCTGCAGCCGTCATCGGAGAGATGTCTCCCCTATTATTACTACCATCAGTAAGCAGGATGACAACCCTACTCTTGGCCTTGGAATCCTTCAGGCGCGATACAGCATTCGCCAAACCCATACCAATGGCGGTACCATCCTCAATCAGTCCTCTGGCAGCAATATCTGTGCGCACATTCTGCAACAGATTAAGCAGGGAGGTATGATCGGTGGTCATTGGACACTGGGTAAACGACTCACCTGCAAAGATGCAGAGACCGATATTATCATTAGGGCGACCAATGATAAACTCAGCGGCCACTTGTTTAGCTGCCTCGATACGATTGGGTCGCAAATCCTCTGCCAACATACTGGTGGATACGTCCATCGCCAACATGATGTCGATACCCTCTACCGTTTCACTCTTCCAAGAGTTGGATGTCTGAGGGCGCGCCAGCACCAGCACAATCATCACAAAAGCCAAGAGGCGCAGCAACATCGACAGGGGCATCAGTGTTACCTTCCAGCTCCTGGGGGCATAGCGCAGGGCAAACGTGTCACTCATACGCATGGTGGGCTCCGTCTTCTTCCTGAACATCACATACCAGATAATATAAGGTATGATGAGCAGGAGCAGTAACAGATATTCTTGATTGGCAAATTCCATTCTTCTAACTTTAAATCAATAACAGATACAGACTGTAGACCACATAGACGAACAACAGCAGACTGACAACAGAAATCACAGTAATTACAGTCTTCAGTATGCGTCGTGCCTTCTGCGAGCGCTGGTCTTCTTCTGACAACTCGGGCTTTACTTGCTCTTCTACAGGCTGATTCTCGAGTTTGGTCTGGTTAATAAACTCGATGGCGTTCACCAGGTTGGCATCATTCTCATTGATGAGTGTGGAGTACTTGGCAAACTTCACAAGATCGGCAGTAAGGAACAGATGGCGCAACTCGCTGAGAGCGCTCTCGTCCTGCACAGCCGTCAGTTTGGCAATGATCTCACTACTGGTCATCTCCATCGCATTGAAACCATAACGCTCCTCAATATACTTACGGATCGTATCGGTCAAACGGGTGTAATACTCCTTGGAATCCTCAGATGTAACCATCTTCTCAGCCTTGATCTGCTCAATCTGCTGCATTGCCTTCTGATGGGGTAATAGGCGTTTCACAATACGGATATGCGTAATGATGGGTTTGTTGTCGCGCATACGCAGATAAAGATAATAGGTGACTGCCAACAATACCAACAACAGTACACTAAGCCAAAAAGCAGAACTCCAGTCGCTCCACAAGAAAGGATTGTCCTGTACATCCTTAGGACCAAAGAACTGATCGACATTGGTGGTATCTACCTCAAACGTAAGTACTTTCAGCGCCAGACTCTTACTCTTATAGGCCTTGCCATCAATCTTTACCGTCATTGGCGGCAGGTAATAGAGCGTATCATCGAAGGAAGTCAGGGTGTAAACCATCTGACGAGACACGAAACCATTGTCTTTTGCCTGATCCTCCAAAGGGGTGCATGAGAGCACCTCTACACCTGGGGTGATCATCTGCGTAGGTTGGAATTGTGGAAATTCCACCTTGGCATTCTCCTTGGCAATCGCTGTAAGGGTGACATGGGCCTGCTGACCCACCAAGATCTGAATAGAATCAATCTGGGCCTCGACAGAAATCTGAGCCATAGTGAATAGTGAATAGTGGATAGTTATGATTACCAATAACATCCTCACCATCAACCTATTATGTTTCAATCTATCCAAAGTGATCATATCTATAAACTATCAACTATCAGCTTTCAACTAACTTATCAGCTTCTTTGTTTAAACAATAGCAGCAATGCTTTCACGAAATCTTCACTGGTGGCGATGCTGACATGATCGACATTGCTCTTATTGAAGGTCTCTTCTAACTGCGACTGACGATTCAGCCAGTATCGATGGTAGGCTTCGCGCAAGCGTTTGCTACCCGTATCCACATACTGCTCAAAACCAGTCTCGGCATCTACAACCTTCATCAGTCCTACATCAGGCAGATCCTTAGCACGCTGGTCGTACACCTGAATAGCTACTACATCGTGCTTGCGATTGGCAATCTGCAGAGACTGATGGAAATCGTTACGCACAAAGAAATCGCTCAAAAGGAAAGCGGTGGTACGACGCTTCTGCACGCTGGAGAGAAACTCTACAGCCTGTTTGACATCGGTACGTTTAGATTCTGGCTGGAAATCGAGCATCTCGCGAATGATATACAGAATGTGCTTACGACCTTTCTTTGGCGGAATGTACTTCTCAATCTTGTCGGAGAAGAAGACAACACCAATTTTATCATTGTTCTGGATAGCACTGAAAGCGAGTGTAGCCGCAATCTCAGTCACCATATCACGTTTCAGTTGCTTCTGGGTACCAAAATCCAACGAACCACTGACATCGATGAGCAACATCACGGTCAACTCGCGCTCTTCCTCGAACACCTTGACATAGGGTCGATGGAAACGAGCCGTCACATTCCAATCGATATCACGCACATCATCGCCAAACTGATACTCACGCACCTCGCTGAAGGCCATTCCCCTACCCTTGAAAGCAGAGTGGTACTGACCTGCAAAGATGTTTGAGCTCAAGCCGCGTGCCTTGATCTCAATCTTCCGGACCTTCTTTATGAGTTCCGATGTTTCCATCAGGGCACTTCTACCTTATTAATAATCTTCGATACGATTTCCTCACTGGTGATGTTGCTGGCCTCTGCCTCATAGGTCAAGCCGATACGATGGCGCAATACATCATGAGCCACGGCACGCACATCCTCAGGTACTACATAACCTCTGCGCTTAATGAAAGCAAAGGCACGTGAAGCCTTGGCCAGATTAATGCTGGCACGAGGAGAACCACCAAATGAAATCATATCCTTAAGGTCTTTCAGTCCATAACGCTCGGGATAACGGGTTGCGAAGACGATGTCAGCAATATACTGCTCAATCTTTTCGTCGATATACACCTCACCTACAACCTTGCGAGCCTTGAGAATCTCTTCTGCTGTTGTAACAGGACTTACCTTAGGCATCTCTCCAGCAATGTTCTCACGGATAATCTTCTTCTCCTCTTCGAGGGTAGGATAATCAATGATCACCTTCAGCATAAAACGGTCTACCTGTGCCTCTGGCAGTGGATAAGTACCCTCCTGCTCAATGGGGTTCTGTGTCGCCATCACCAAGAACGGATTTGGCAATTGGAAGGTCTGACTACCAATAGTCACCTGCTTTTCCTGCATGGCCTCGAGCAAGGCACTCTGTACCTTCGCTGGGGCACGGTTGATTTCATCAGCTAACACGAAGTTAGCGAATACAGGACCCTTCTTCACTTGGAAGTTCTCATCTTTCTGCGAGTAGATCATCGTTCCGATGACGTCAGCAGGCAAGAGGTCGGGGGTAAACTGAATACGACTATAGTCGGAGGCAATCAACTGCGAAAGAGTCTTGATGGCCAATGTCTTAGCCAAACCAGGCACACCTTCCAACAGGATATGTCCATCACTCAACAAGCCAATGAGAAGCGAATCTACAAGATGCTTCTGGCCTACAATCACCTGGTCCATACCAGTAACCAGGTTCGTTACAAATGCGCTTTGTTGCTCTATCCGGATGTTCAACTCACGGATGTCAATAGCTTCTGCCATATTATTTCTTCGTTTTTTGAGATTTCTTATTTCTTATCTTACTCACTAATTTCGGAATCTTAATTTTCTGACCTGCCTTCAACTGGGCATTTCTGGGGAGATTGTTGTAAACCTCAACGTAACACTCCATGCCTGGGCCTAAGTAGGCCTTGGAAAGGCGCTGAACAGATTGACTCTCGCGCACTGTGACCTCTTTATCTGTGCCCACAATAATCCATGCACCTAATCGAACACGCTCATCTTTAGCAGCATAAGGATCGATGGACTTAGTAGATTTAGCAGCAGGTTTAGCAGCTTCTACGGGTTCAGTAGCTGGTTTTGCCTGCTCTTCGGGCATAGATGCCTCGGCCATCTTTACAGGTTTCAAGGGCACAACAGTATCCTCTGGCTCAGGTTTCGCAGAATCTGCTTCTACAGGTATTACTGGTGTAGCGACTTTGGGCTGCGGAGCTTTGGGTTGTTCAGGTGCCTTAACTTCTTGCTTCTCAAGGAGTGGCGGGTCTGAAGTACGATGAGGAGGCACAAGATAATGACCCAAGAGATAACCAAAAACCAAACCCAGGGCGATACCCCAAATCCAAGACTTAGAGCCAAATGGGAAGGCAGATTTTTCTTCATTACGGGGCGCTGTATTGCCAGTAAGCTCTGGCACATATTCTGCCTCTATTTCAGGCTCCGAGTCAGGTTCTGGCATGGGTTCTTCAGTAAGAGGTTCCTCTGCTGGAGCAGGCGCTTCGATTTCTGGCTCGGGCTCAACTGGAGTTTCTGGAATAGCTGGTTCCGGCTCATGCTCAGGCTCATGCTCAGGCTCATGCTCAGGTTCTGGTTCAGGCTCAGGCTCAGACTCGGGTTCTGGCTCTGGTTCTGGCTCCGGTTCCGACTCTTCTTTATATTCAGGAAAGAGAGGCTCCTCTGGAATCGCTTTGCTTTCGCCAAATTCAACTAATGGCAGGGTTTCTTGATTGATTTCTGTATCAGCAAAATCTACGCCCTCATTAAGCACTACTGTCTCAAACTGAGAGAAAGGCTTATTCACCAGCTCTTTCATCAAGGCATCTGGAACGAACGTAATCTTGCCATGCCCCTCGATGAGCACACGCTCACCAGTATTCACATTTACGCTCTCACGATCTTCAACATCAACTATCTTAAAAGTGCCTAAGCCTTTGATTTTTACCAACTTATCATCTTCAAGATGATGCTGCACAATCTCGAACATCGTCGTTACAAACGCAACGGCTTCACGCTTATCGAACTTCTTACGCTCTACCAGCACATTGGCCAAGTCTTGTATCGATATCTTTCCCATTACTCGGCTCCTCCATTCTTTACGCGTTCCTTCCAACTGATGTTCGGCTTAAACGTCAGTACCAGTTTGGGGGGTACCAGCATACGCTGACCTGTAGCAGGATTTACTATCACGCGCTCCATTTTCTTCTTCACCTCGAAGGTGCCAAAAGAGGGTATCAACACGGTATCACCCTCCTGAAAATGGTCGCCCATGCTTTCAGTGATGAAATTCACATAGCGCTGACTCTCCTCAGGGGTTAAGCCAGTGCGCTGTGACAGTTCTACTATAAAGTCTTTGTTATTCATAATGGCTCAATGATTGTCGTTGCGTATAAATCAAACTCTTCTGAATCAGTGATCTTCACATCATAGAATTCACCTATCTTCAGTTGGCGCTCTGCCACAGGAATCAGCACCTCAGGATCGACCTCTGGTGAACAGAATTCCGTACGAGCGATATAGTAAGCGCCCTCCTGACGATCAATGATGACCTTGAGGATCTGGCCTACTTTCTCGGCCTCCAACTCCGCACTGATGTTCTGTTGGATGCGCATCAGTTTATCCAAACGCGCCTGCTTCACCTCTTCTGGCACATCGTCTTGATAGTGCTCTGCAGAATAGGTGCCCTCCTCTTCCGAGTAGGCAAAAGCACCCATGCGTTCGAAGCGAGCCCATTTGACGAATGTTTTCAGTTCTTCGAAATCTTCATCGGTTTCACCGGGGAATCCTACCATCAACGTGGTTCTGATATGGATGCCCGGCACTTCCTCGCGCAAGCGACGCACCAGTTCGTAGGTCTCTTCCTTCGATACATGGCGACGCATATCAGAGAGCATGTGATCGGAGATATGCTGCAAGGCGATGTCGAGATACTTGCAGACATTTGGCTTTTCGCGCATCACTCGTAGCAAATCCCATGGGAAATGGGTGGGATAAGCATAATGCAGACGAATCCACGCCACACCTGGAATATCCGCCATTTGTTCGATGAGTTCGGCAATCTGCTGTTTACCATCAATGTCTACACCATAATAAGTAAGTTCCTGTGCGATGACATTAAACTCCTTCACACCCTGACTGACCAGATAGCGCACTTCATCGAGAATCTCCTGCATCGGACGACTCTGATGCTTGCCAGTAATCAGAGGAATAGCACAGTAGGCACAATGCCTGTCGCAGCCTTCTGATATCTTGATATAGGTATAGTGCTTGGGGGTTGTAATTACTCGTGGAATGTGGAATGTGGAATGTGGAATGAGATTACATTCCACATTCCTCGATAAATCCTTCACCAACTGCTTATAATTAAACTTGCCATACCAGCCATCGACCTCTGGAATCTCTGCTTCAAGTTCTGCAAGATATCTTTCTGACAGACAACCCATTACAAAAAGTTTTTCAATGCGACCTTCTGTCTTGGCCTGGGCAAATTCCAAAATGCAGTTGATACTCTCTTCCTTGGCATCTGCGATGAAACCACAGGTATTGATAACGACAATCTCTCCCTGAGGATCTTCGCTGTCGTGGGTGCAATGGTAGCCATTGGCCTCCATCAATCCCATGAGCATCTCGCTATCCACAAGATTCTTGGAACAACCCAAAGAGATAAAATCGATTGTCTTCGCCATTGAATGTTTAATGTTTTAATGTTTAAACAGAGAATCTACAAACTGTCGTTTATTAAAGAGTTGGAGATCAGTCATACCCTCGCCCAACCCAATGTATTTCACAGGTACTTTCAGCTGGTCGGAGATACCGATGACCACACCACCCTTGGCCGTACCATCGAGTTTGGTGATAGCCAGCGATGTAATCTGGGTCACAGCAGCAAACTGCTTAGCCTGTTCGAAGGCATTCTGACCAGTAGAGCCGTCAAGTACGAGCATGATCTCATCGGGGGCTTCTGGCAATACCTTTTTCATCACGTCCTTAATCTTCTTGAGCTCATTCATCAAGCCCACCTTATTGTGCAGACGACCTGCTGTATCGATCAATACCACATCAGCACCATTAGCCTTGGCACTTGAGAGGGTATCGAAGGCCACAGACGCTGGATCGGAACCCATCTGCTGTTTGATAACGGGCACACCCACGCGCTCACCCCAGATACAGAGTTGCTCTACAGCAGCTGCACGGAAAGTATCAGCAGCACCCAGATATACCTTCTTGCCTGCCTGCTTGAATTGCCAAGCCAGTTTACCGATGGTGGTGGTTTTACCCACACCATTCACACCAACCACAAGGATGACGTATGGTTTATGATCGCTGGGCAAATCCCAGTTATCATTATCTTCTGTATTGTTTTCAGCCAACAATTCCGCAATCTCATCGCGCAGAATGCCATTGAGCTCAGAGGTGCTGACATACTTATCGCGCGCAACGCGCTCTTCGATGCGTTCGATGATTTTCAAAGTGGTATCCACGCCAACATCGCTGGTGATGAGCACCTCTTCGAGATTGTCGAGCACATCATCGTCGACCTTGGATTTACCAGCAACCGCACGTGCAAGTTTATCAAACACGCTGGTCTTGGTTTTTTCAAGGCCTTTATCAAGTGTTTCCTTCTTGTCCTTACTAAAAAATCCAAATATTCCCATATTGCTTTCTTTTACGCGTGCAAAATTAATAAATTCCGATGAAATCACAAAAAAAGAGGCTGCATTTTAACGTGCAACCTCTCTTTTTTATGTAAAATTAAAATTAATTCTTGAAGAAGTCCTTAACGGCTTCGTTAGGAACCATCTGCTCGTCGAAGATGTAAGCACCAGTCTTTGGGCTCTTAACCATCTTGATTACCTTTGTGTAAGCGCGACCATCCTTTGAACCTTCATGGAGGGTAGCAACGGTTTTCTTTGCCATATTATTATTTAATTTCCTTGTGAAGAGTCATCTTCTTCAGGATGGGGTTATACTTCATCAGTTCCATACGCTCAGGCGTATTCTTACGATTCTTGGTGGTAATGTAGCGGCTTGTTCCGGGCAGACCACTGTTCTTCTGCTCAGTGCACTCCAGGATCACCTGTACACGATTACCCTTTGCTTTCTTGCTTGCCATCTTATTAATCTCCTATCACTTTAATGTCCTTCCAATCTACGTAACCCTTGGCAACAGCCTGCTTCAGGGCAGCGTCAAGACCTACCTTATTAATCATACGAAGGCCAGCAGCACTGATCTTCAACTGAATCCAGCAACCTTCCTCTACATAGTAGAACTTCTTGCTGAAGAGGTTTACGTCAAAGCTTCTCTTTGTGTGGTGCTTTGAGTGAGACACATTGCAACCTATCTGTGCCTTCTTTCCTGTAATTTGACAAACTTTAGACATTTCTATCTACTTTTTACTTGTGATTTACACTTACTTATTCCAAACAGGGTGCAAAGGTAAATTGAGACTGCAACACTCATAAGAGCCGAAAACGAAAGAATTAGTATTTTTTAACTTTCTTCAAGCGTCTTTGGCGCATTTTCCTCCTTCAGGAAGTTCAAAAAGAGCTCCATCGCTTTGTTGGTAGCGATAGCCAGATTGATGTCGCGGCCATGATCCTCTTCTACCTTCAAAGTTACCACACGATCGAGACTGCCGCAAGCCAACCAAATCGTACCTACAGGGATTTCTTTCGTGCCACCACTAGGGCCAGCGATACCCGTTGCCGATATGGCATAATCAGTGTTCAGCGCCTTACAGGCTCCCTTTACCATTTGTATTGCAACTTCCTCACACACAGCGGTTTTCTCTTCTAAAACTTGCGAATCTACGTTCAACAAGCGCTCCTTAATTTCGTTGACATACGAGATGATACCACCCTTAAAATACTTAGAGGCACCTGGTACTGAAATGATGGCCTCAGCGATTCTGCCACCCGTACAACTCTCAGCTGTGCCTACCGTCTTTTCAGTCTCCCAGAGAATTTCACTCACCTCGCGACTGATAATCTTTGCTTCAAAATCCATCTTTTATTTTCGATTTACTATTTAAATGTTACTTTCGAGAAGGCTGGGGCGTCGATAGAGCAAAAATCTTCATCCTGATACTTATAATACCCCACAATGCCGATCATGGCCGCATTATCAGTGGTATAACTGAACTTAGGGATATAAATCGTCCAACCATAGCGTTTCTGTGCATCGTAGAACGCATTGCGCAAGCCGTTGTTGGCACTGACGCCACCAGCTACTGCCACATGCTTGATACCCGTCTGCTTGACGGCCTTTTTCAGTTTCTTCATGAGGATATCCACGATGGTCCATTCCAATGAGGCTGCGATATCCTCCTTGTGTTTCTCGATGAAATCGGGATCCTCGGCCACCCACTTCTGCAATGAATAAAGGAAAGAGGTCTTCAAGCCCGAGAAACTATAGTCGAGACCAGGGATGCTGGGTTCTGCAAACTGGAAAGCCTTTGGATTACCCTGCCTCGCCAAACGGTCGATAATAGGACCACCCGGATAGCCCAAGCCCATCACCTTCGAACACTTGTCAATGGCCTCACCTGCAGCATCATCGATGGTCTGGCCAAGCACTTCCATATCGTTATAGGCATTCACCTTTACAATCTGAGAGTTACCGCCAGATACCAACAAACACAGGAAAGGCAATGGTGGCTGATGCTGATCATCCTCGCTCTCGCGGATAAAATGCGCCATGACATGTCCTTGCAGATGGTTTACGTCGATCAAAGGGATACCTAATGAACGGGCAAAACCCTTTGCAAAGCTCACACCTACCAAGAGCGACCCCATCAGACCAGGGCCACGGGTAAAGGCAATCGCAGATAAATCCGCTTTGGTGATACCGGCCTTCTTGATGGCCTGATCGACTACAGGCACCACATTCTGCTGATGGGCCCTGGAGGCCAATTCGGGCACTACCCCGCCATAAGCCTCATGCACAGCCTGCGAAGCTGTGACGTTCGAGAGCAAGATACCATTTTTCAGCACAGCTGCTGAGGTATCATCACAACTCGACTCTATACCTAATATATATATATCCTTTTCCAATGCTTAATGCTTAATGTTTAGTGCGTCAGTACTTCTACGCCATGTTCCGTCATCACCAGCGTGTGTTCCCATTGGGCGCTGGGCTTCTCATCTTCTGTAATCACCTCCCAGCCATAGGGATCGTCAGCATCGATAAACACGCGCCACGTACCCATATTAATCATGGGTTCGATGGTAAACACCATACCGGGCACCAGCAACATACCCGTGCCGCGATGACCGTAGTGATTCACATCGGGCTCCTCATGGAACTTCAACCCTACCCCATGACCAGCCAGATCGCGAACGATGCCATAGCCATATTTCTTGCAATGCTTCTCGATGGCATGACCGATATCGCCCACAAAACCATAGGGTTTTGCTGCCTCCATGCCTATCTCCAGACACTCCTTGGCCACACGCACCAGCTGTTCTTTCTCCGGGGTGGTCTTGCCGATGATGAACATACGGCTTGCATCAGCGTAATAACCATCAAGAATCGTGGTAAAGTCGACATTGATGATATCGCCCTCTTCGAGCACGTCCTCTTCCTTAGGGATGCCGTGACATACCACCTCGTTGATACTGGTACATACGCTCATTGGGAAGCCCTCGTAGTTCAGGCAAGCAGGGATGGCATGGTGTTCCTCACAATACTTTCTGCAAATCTCATCGATTTCGAGGGTGCTCATGCCTGCATGGATCTGTTCGGCTACTGCATCGAGCACACCCGTATTTACAACACCCGCCTTGCGAATGCCCTCTATCTGTTCCGGGGTTTTGATCAGGTCTCTCGTAGGCACCAGCTTCCCCTTGCTTTCCCAATACATGATGGTCTTGTCCATTTCCGTAGGCTCCTGCCCACTCAGACAATGCCATCTTCTTTTCTTACTAAATGCGTTCATTTTATCTTTTTTCCAGAAATCTGCTGCAAAATTACTATAAACTGAATAAATAACCAAATTTTTAGCCCTTTATTCTTTTAATGTGTACTTGTTCTTGCGCTGATCGCCCTTGCGAGGCTGCGAGGGATGGAAGCCCACATGAGGCGAACGGACACCCTGATAACCAGCATGGCGCTGACGAATCTTCTCCACGTAATCCACCGTTTCCGAGCCTCGCATATAGCCATATTTCACGATGGGGTCGTTGTAATACTGCGGACTGGCCAACTTCAGCACATAAGGTGCCACATCGTTCCAGTGATGGGGATTCTTGCCATCGCGCTCAGCCAGTCGCATGGCATCACGAATATGATGCGAACCACCATTATAGCTGGCCAATACGAAATTAGTGCGCTCATACTGGTCACGAATATCCGAGAAGGTACGCTGCAATTCACCGATATACTTCACACCTGCGGCCACATTCGTCTCTGGATCGTAGAGCTTGCTTCGCGATACCCCCAGATGATCAGCCGTGCCAGGCATAATCTGCATCAGTCCCTTGGCACCTACAAACGATACCGCCTTGGGGTCAAACGTAGACTCCTGATAACACTGAGCTGCCAGCAAGCGCCAATCCCAGCGGATATCGCGACTGTAGGTCATAAACAGATGGTCGTAGTGCGAGATAATACCACCCTTTTTATCGAGCATGGGCGAGAAGATACGACGGCGCACTTTCTTCACCGTCAGCAACGTATGTTCCTCATTCTTAGCCTCTTCGATGCGCGAGGGGCGATACCACTGCCTCATCTCTTCTACCAGTTCCGGCTTGTTTTCATCAACAGAGATTTGTCCTGGTGTAGCCCACGCCACGAGGTCGATTTCGCCCGATTTCAGGCGCTCTGCCAACTCCAGACTGTCGCGACACACCTCCACGCGCAAATGAACACCCAGCGAATCAGCAAACCGCTGACAGATAAAATACTGCGTACCCATCGACTTGCCATGATAGTCATAATAAGTCTGCGGGCCTGTCAGAGTCGCCATAATCAGTTCACCGCTGGTTTGAATCTCCGCCAAATCGAAATCCTCAGAAATATCCACCGAATCGAGCACAGAACCATAGGGCGTCACAATGCGCTCCTGTTTCTGCGAACAAGAGACGAGCAGCACCAAGACTGCCACAAAAAGCGAATATTTATTTAAAATAGGTGTCAATATGCGATATATATCACGAAAATCGCTGCAAAGTTACAAATAAAATGAGAATTGATAAAGAATTTTTACTAATTTTGCACCCGATTTTATAGACTTAAGATAAGATGTTAAGAATTGCAGTACAATCAAAAGGACGTCTGTTCGATGACACAATGAACCTCCTTGCCGAGGCCGACATCAAGGTGAGTGCCACAAAGCGCACCCTGCTTGTGCAGTCGTCCAACTTTCCGCTGGAGGTGCTTTACCTTCGCGATGACGACATCCCACAGAGTGTGGCCAGTGGTGTGGCCGACATCGGTGTGGTAGGAGAAAACGAGTTTGTAGAGCGTGGCGAGGATGCAGATATCATCTCGCGCCTGGGTTTCTCTAAATGTCGCCTGTCATTAGCCATCCCCAAAGAAATCGATTATCAGGGTGTGGAGTGGTTTAACGGCAAGAAGATTGCCACGAGTTATCCCGTTATCCTCCGACATTTCCTTGAGCAGCATCATATCAACGCCGAGATCCATGTGATCACAGGTAGTGTAGAAATCAGTCCGGGTATCGGCTTGGCCGACGGTATCTTCGATATCGTATCATCGGGCTCTACGCTCGTCAGCAATAACCTGCGCGAGGTAGAAGTGGTGATGAAGAGCGAGGCACTGCTGATTGGTAACAAGCAACTCTCTGACGACAAGAAGGCCATCCTTGAGCAGATGCTTTTCCGCTTTAAGGCCGTAAAAGATGCCGAGGATAAGAAATATGTACGCATGAACGCGCCTAAGGCTCGCTTGCAGGAGATTATCGATGTATTGCCGGGCTTGAAGAGTCCTACGATCATTCCGCTGGCCGACGAGGAATGGTGCTCTGTACATACGGTATTAGACCAGAAGCAGTTCTGGGAGATTATCGGAAAGTTGAAGGAGATGGGTGCTCAGGGCATCCTTGTAACCCCAATCGAGAAAATGATCTTGTAAAGGTAAAAAAGTAAAAAGGTAAATGAATATAATCCGTTTTCCTGAAAAGAGCGAGTGGGTAAAGATTGTAGAGCGCCCACATCTCGACACCTCAAAGTTGAACGAGACGGTAGCATCTGTACTGGCCGACATTAAGAAGCGAGGCGACGATGCCGTAAAGGGCTACGA